>JBAVTH010000668.1:0-2022 GCA_049696035.1 Ilumatobacteraceae bacterium | reverse complement strand
CCGCCACCCCGGGCGTGCGGGCAGCATCACCCGCACCGGTGACGACGCGGAGGAGCACGGCGCCGATGTCCGAGTCGTCGCCGACCGCGCCGCGGCCGGCGAGACGGCCGCGGGCAGCACGGGCGAGACGGCCAGCGAGACCGGCGGCGAGACGGCAACCGATGCGATCACCGCCGAGACGGCGCTGTCGCCGGACGCTGCAACGAGTACCCTGCCACCCTCGTGAGCACCAACCGCGTCCGCATCGTCACCGATTCCGCCTGCGACCTGCCTCAGCACGTCGCCGATGAGCTCGGGATCGAGATCGTCCCCCTCACCATCCGCATCGACGGCCACGAGTACGTCGACCGCGCCGACCTCACCCCGGCCGAGTTCTGGGCGAAGTGCGTGGCATCGCCCAACCTGCCCGAGACGGCGGCGCCTGCGCCCGGTCAGTTCGAAGCCACCTATCGCCGCCTGGCCGCCGACGGTGCCACCAGCATCGTGGCCATCAACCTCAGCGCCGCGCTCAGCGCCACCATGCAGTCGGCCGAGCTGGGCGCCCGTGGCGTCGCCGACGTCATCCCCGTCACGGTCGTCGACAGCCAGCAGTGCACGCTCGGCCTGGGCGCGATCGTGATGGACTGCGCCCGCCTGGCTGCCGGTGGCGCCAGCCACCAGGCCGTCGTCGACCGCGCCCGCGATCTGGCGACCCGCACGAAGGTGTGGGGGGCGCTCGACACCTTGGAGAACCTGAAGAAGGGTGGCCGCATCGGCAACGCCAAGGCGCTGCTCGCGTCCGTGCTGTCGATCAAGCCCATCATCGAAGTGCGCGACGGCAAGGTGGAGGAAGGCGGCAAGCAACGCACGCGCAGCAAGGCGCTGGCCTTCCTGGTCGACACCCTGGCCAAGGCCGGCCCGGTGGAGAACCTGATGGTGATCAATGCCGACTGCAGCGACGTCGATGCCTTCGTCGAGCAGTTGCGCCCGCACTACGCCGGCGAGATCGTGGTGGGCGACATCGGCCCGGTGGTCGGCAGCCACTCCGGTCGGGGCACCATCGGCATCGCCTATTGCGTCGCCAAGTAGTCGCAGCCCGGCCCTGCGCCAGGCTCGCCGCAGTCAGCTGACGGCAGGCTCCACCAGACTTGCGCACATGTGACAGTGGGCCCTGTGCGAACCGGGGGCAAACGGCGGCACACTGTTCCACGGCTACCGGGGTACGGCGATGAGTAGTTGCCCTCTGGGCGGCTTGGCGGTTCGACTCCGCACTTGGCCACGAGAGCTCCGGCAGGCACCACGCCTGCCGGAGCGTTTGCTTTTCGGGCCGTGTTGCCGCCCGCGTGAGGTGTCAGGCACCCAGGCGGAACGGCGGGTAGCGGTCGGTCACCAGCGTGAACGCGTAGCCCTCCACCCGCGAGGCCCATCGCAGCACGCCCTCCACGTAGCCGAACAGGCGACGGGGGTAGCGACCGGTGAACAGGATCGCGAACCACGCCGCGATCGTCGCCCCGAGCACACCGACGAACAGGAACGCCAGCACCAAAATGTGGGGCAGTGCGAGCAGCCACTTCACCAGCGGCAGCCAACGGTTGAGTGCCGCCGCATCCGGCTCGTCGATCTCCATGTGCACCCCCTGCTCGTCGTCCGTCGAGGGGTAACGGTCGCCGAGCAGGAGGACGTACGCGCACGCACGGGTCTCGAAGCGGGAGAGCTGCAGCTGCCACTCGAACCACCAGTGCGGGTACTTGCGGCGGAACAGCAGCATCAGCGCCACCGGTACGGTGAGCAGGCCCGAAGTGCTGCCCCAGCTGAGCAGGTACAGCAGCACCATGATCGGCAGCGCGAGCACCAGCCGGAAGCCGGTGGTCACCCGGTTCAGCGGGCGGTCGGGGTAGTCGATGGTCAGCCGCACGGGGTACGGCGTGGCGGGTTCGTGCACGGCGATCGGCGCGTTCATGACCGCACCAGCTCACGCTCGACGGTGGCGGTCGCCGCGGTGGCGGCCGATTCCATCTCCGGCTCGGGCAGGCCCGTCTCACC
>JBAVTH010000667.1:0-6797 GCA_049696035.1 Ilumatobacteraceae bacterium | reverse complement strand
GTGCGGCGATGGCCTCGATGTCGAAGCAGCGCAGCAGCGGGTTGGTGGGTGTCTCCAGCCAGATCAGCTTGGTGTCGGCCGGCCAGGCGGCAGCCAAGCCGTCGATGTCGAGCAGGTCGACCGCGGTCCACGGCAGCTGCGTGTGCACCTTGCTGATCAGGCGGTACGTGCCGCCGTACGCGTCGTTGCCCAGCAGCACGCGGTCGCCGGCCGCGAGCAGGCGCAGCACGTTGTCCTCGGCGGCGAGGCCGCTGGCGAAGGCGAGGCCGTGTGCAGCGCCTTCCAGTGCGGCCACCTGGGTCTCGTAGGCGGTGCGCGTGGGGTTGCCGCTGCGGCTGTACTCGTAGCCGCGGTGCTGCCCCACCTGCTCTTGCTGGAAGGTGGTGCTGAGGCTGATCGGCACCACCACCGCACCGGTGGTCGGGTCGGGGTTCTGGCCGGCGTGGATCGCCGCCGTCTCGAAACCCCATGACTCCTGCTGTTCGAACTCACCCATTGCTCAACACCTCGAAGTAGCTCAGAAGATCGGTGCGGGTGAGCACGCTCAACGGGCGCCCGCCGGACAGGACCAGCAGCGCGGGCGAGCTGTCGAGCATCTCCACGGCAAGCGCCACCTTCTGCCCCACGCCGATCGTGGGCAGCTTCGGCCCCATCACGTGCTCGACCGCCGTGTCGAGCACGCCGGGGTCGCGGTAGACGGCTTCCATCAACTCCAGCTCGTCGACCGCGCCGCTCACCTCCGCGGCAGCGAACGGGGGAGTGTTCTTGCACACCGGCAGCTGGCTGATGCCGTTGTCGCGCATCACCTCGATCGTGGTCCGCACCGTCGTCGACGGGTTGACGTACAGCAGCGACGGCGTGGAGCCGCGTGCGTCGAGCACGGCCGCGATGCATTCGTCGCACTCGCGCAGGAAGCCGAAGTTGGCCATCCACTGGTCGTCGAACACGCGCGACAGGTAGCCGCGGCCGCTGTCGGGGTTGAGCACCACCACGATGTCGTCGGGCTGTGCCCGCTTCGCGACGCGGATGGCGGCGGCCACCGCCATGCCGCCGGAGCCGCCGATGAGGATGCCCTCCTCGCGGCTGACTTCGCGCGCAGTGAGGAAGCTCTCCTCATCCGTGATCGGGATGACGTCGTCGTACAGATCCGGTGCCCACGCGGCGGGGTAGAAGTCCTCGCCCACGCCCTCCACGAGGTACGGCCGGCCGGAGCCGCCGCTGAACACCGAGGCGTCGGGGTCGCCGGCGACGATCTTGATGGCCGGGTTCTGCGCCTTCAGGTAGCGGGCCGTGCCCGTGATGGTGCCGCACGTGCCGGCGCCGGCGACGAAGTGGGTGATGCGCCCACCGGTCTGCGCCCACAGCTCGGGACCGGTGGTCTTCTCGTGTGCCAACGGGTTGTTGGGGTTGGCGTACTGGTTGGGTCGGAACGCGTTGCGCTCGACGGTCAGCCGCTCGGCCACCTTGTAGTAGCTGGTCGGGTCGTCGGGCGGCACCGCCACCGGGCACACCACGACCTCGGCACCGTATGCACGCAGCAGGCTGACCTTCTCCGGGGCGACCTTGTCGGTCATCACGAACACGCACTTGTAGCCGCGCTGGGCCGCGACGATCGCGAGCCCGACGCCCGTGTTGCCGCTGGTGGGTTCCACGATCGTGCCGCCGGGCTGCAGCAGGCCGTCGCGCTCGGCGGCGAGGATCATCTCCAATGCCGGCCGGTCCTTCGCCGAACCGCCCGGGTTGGTGGTCTCCATCTTCATGGCGAGGATGCACGGGATGCCGTGGATCTCGCTGATGCGCTTCAGGCGCACCAACGGAGTGTTGCCAATGGTGTCGATCACGCTCTCGGCGATGTTCGTGCCGTGCAATCGAGTGTCTGCTGCGTCGTTACCCCATGCCATTCCCGGAGGGTACCGGAGCCGGCGACCGCTGTCTGCGGCGCGTGACGATCGTCTCGTCCGGGCGTCGCCTTCAGATGAGGGCTTCCACCGCTGCCCTGCCCAGGTCTTCGATCGCCGCCTCGTCGTTGGTGGTGATCCAGAGACCGGTCTCGCCCTGCACGATGCCCAACGTCGCGCCGCCGGTGCCGCCTCCGCCCACCGAGCCGTCGGCGCTGGTGTAGATGCGGACGCCGACGATCAGGAACGCCTCGTCGCCGAGGTCGGCCACCTCGGTGACCGGCAGCGAGCCCGTGGTGCGCTGCAGCTCGAGCGACGAACGCACCTGATCCGGAGTGAGGGCGGCGATGGTGACCTTCGGTCCGCCGATCTCCTCGGACTGGTACTCGCAGACCCCGGGATCGGTCTCGTTGCCCACTGGGGTGCCGCCAGGAAAGACGGCGGCCAAGGCCTCGGAGGGGATGAGCGAGCAGGCATCGGTGGACAGCGCTGCCTCGTTGCCGGCGGCACCGTCCGTCAGCTCCGGGCAAGTGCTCTGGACCCACGCATCCGCCTCCGGATCCTCGTCGTCGCCCACCGCGGTCGACGCTGCAGCCGAGACATCGAGATCGACCTGACGGAGAACGGCGGCGAGCGACTCGTCGGTGGCAGTGGGTGCGGCCCCGATGGTCGCGATCTCCACCGCGGCATCCGTGAGCGCGTCGTGCTGTTCGTCGGTGAGGCCCGCCGCGCGAAGGTCGGCCACCGCGCCCGAGAACACACCGTCCAGCCGCGCCATCGACGAGGTGATCGACTCCGGTGCGCCTTCTGCCGGGGACGACACCGCATCGGCGGTGAGCGTGGCCAACGCCGGCGAGAAGGAGAGGAACAAGTCGTCGGTCACGGCGTTCGACCCGCCGCCGGCAAGGCCGCCGATGATCGACGCGGTGGCATACAGCCGCATGACCGCGCACGTGGAGTTCGGCGCCTTCAACGCCGCGATGATCCGGGCGGCGTCGTTGGCCGCAGCCGCGCCAGTGGCGGGAGGGCTCGCGGCGTCCTCGCTGCAGCCCCCGATCGCGAACAGGCCCGTGACGAGTGCGACACACCACCATGACCGACGCATGTGCGCAACCTACTGCACGGCGCCGTCCGCGTCGGATGCACCGATCGTCAGTCGGTGACTTCGATCACGAACTCGCCCTCGGGGTTCACCAGGCAGATGCCGGACAAGCGTCCCTTGTGGGTGAAGCGCATCGCCAGCGTCTGACCGGCGGTGACGAAGAACGGGCCGATCATGTAGTCGCGGATGTCGTCGTTGGTGATGCGGATCGACTCGCCCACCTTCACCTGCAGCGTCTGGGGCATGATCTCGACCACCTCGCCGCCGTCGAGTCGGTTGCCGGTACCGAACGGCACCACGTACTCGTACGTGGTCGTGTCGTCGGGACCCAGCGGGTTGGTCTCCACCAGGTCCTTGCTGCGGTCAGTGCCGCAGCCGACACCGGCCACGACGACGCACAGCGTCATCGCCGCTCTGGCGAGGAACTGCCTCCGGATCATGATGCGCTCCGATCGAAGAGGATCTCGAGGTCGGTGGCGATGCCGTCGGCAGGGATGCCGAACGGCCACGTGAGCACTACCGTCCCGGTGGAGTCGACGACGTACATCCCCGCACTGTGGCTGACCTCCACCTTGCCGGCGGCGTCGGTGGTGACCGAGTAGCTGGCGCCGAAGGCGCTGGCCACGGTCTGCAGTGCGTCGGGGTCGTCGGTGCGCAACGCATGCGACCCGGCGATGAAGCTCTGCACGTAGCCGCTGATGATCTCGTCGCTGTCGCGATTCGGATCGATCGTGATCATGGCCAGGTCGACCTTGTCGGCGGTGTCGCCGAGCTGTTTGTACGCCTTCTTCACCTCCGCGAGGGTGGTCGGGCAGACATCGGGGCAGGAGGTGTACCCGAAGTACACGATCAGCAGCCGCCCATCGGCCGCCTTGAAGTTGAAGTCCTTCCCACCTGCGGAGACGTCGGGAAGGCTGAACGCACCGACCTGCGGCGCCGGGGTGAGCTCGTAGCCGCTGAGGCTCTTCGCGGTGGAGCCGTCGTCGCCGCAGGCGGCGAGCAGCAGGGCGCCCACGGCGAGCGCGGCGAGACGGCGAACGGTGATCACGGTGTGGTTCCTTCGGAGGTGATGGAGGGGAAGCGCTGCGCGATTGCGGCGCGGAGCTCGTCGGCGGTGAACGCACCTTGGTGCACGTCGACCAGCTTGCCACTCTCGTCGAAGAAGGCCGTCGCGGGCAGGCCGGTGACCGACAACGCGGTGGACAGCGCACCATCGGGGTCGGTGAACTGCGGATAGGTGACACCGAGATCGGCGGCGAACGCGGCAGCGTCCGGCGCGTTGTCGAACACGTTGACACCGATGATCTGCAGCGTGCCCGCATACTCGCCGGCGACCTTGTCGAAGGCCGGCATCTCCTTCACGCACGGGCGGCAGTTCGTCGCCCACATGTTGAGCACGAGCGGTTGCCCTCTGAAATCGGCGACCGACGCGGTGCTGCCGTCGGCCGCGGTGAAGGGCACCTCGACGACCGAGGTGCCCTTCGAGTCACTGCAACCGCACACCGCAAGCGCAACGACGACCAGCGTTCCGGCCAGTCGCGTCGATCTCGCCAGCGTGTGCGACCTGCTCACGATCAGGGAGCTTCGTCCAGCACCGGCACATCGATGGTGATGTCGCCGGCCTTCTCGAACGTGAGCGTCAGCTTGAGGGTGGTGCCCACTTCGAGCGGCTTCGCAAGATCGATCAGCATGATGTGGTAACCGCCCGGCTTCAGCTCGACGGCGACGCCGGCGGGCAGCTCGATGGCGTCGACAGGGCGCATGCCCATCTGGCCTTCGCCCATCGCCACCGTCGTGTCGGAGCCCATCATCGTCGTGTCCGAGCCCATCATGGTGCTGTCGGAGCCCATCATGGTGCTGTCGGAGCCGGGCTCCATCATGTAGGTCTCGTGGATCTCGACACTGGCAGCGATGCCGGCGTCGACCGAGCCGCCGACCAGCTTGTCGTCGACCGGGCTGGTGATCGTGACGTAGGCAGCGCCCATGCCGGCCATCATCGGGCTGGTGCGGGCCCACTGACCGCTGAAGCTGATCTCGCCGGCAGCGGCGTCGGTGGCGGCCGTCGCCGCCGTGGTGGCCGTGGTGGTGTCGGCGGCTTTCTCGTCGTCGCCGCAACCGGCAGCGAGGGTGAGCACACCGAGGGTGCACAGCACGCTGGCGAGGCGGATGACAGGGCGACGGTACGTGGTTGAGTGAACAGGTGTCATACCCATAGGTCGCTCAGTGTCGCCATGGGGTTCCCCTGAAGGCATGGACCTGAGGCCTTTCCGGGTGGGTCATTGGTCACACGGGTGCGCTGGTGCCGACGGGCGCCGGCGCTTCTGTGTCGCACCCCCTGGCTACCGTGGCAGCCATGAGCCCGCCGCCCGCCCCGCCTGCCCCCCGGTGGCAGGTCGAGCAGGTGTTCGCGCTGGCCCCCAAACCATCGTCGCTGGCCGCTGCGCAGCCGCTGGCCGTTCCTGGCAGGTGGGTCGGCGCCGGTTGCGATCGGCGAGCGCTGTGGGGGCGGTGCACCGGCAGCAGCGCCGAGCCCTACGAGTGCGTGGTCGACCATGTCGAGGTCGCCTTCCGGTGCAGCTGCCCCAGCCGGGTGTTCCCGTGCAAGCACGCGTTGGCCTTGCTGCTCCTGTGGGCACGCGGTCAGGTGGCCGAGGGCGAGCCTGCCGGCTTCGCCGCGGCCTGGGTTGCCAAGCGGGCCACCACGGCCGCGTCGCAGGAGGGTGCGCCCGGGGTGCTGCCCGAAGTGGCGCCCGTCCCGTCGGCCGTGCCGTCGGCGGAGGGTACCGACGATGTGGGCCCGCCACCGGTGCCTGCGCCCCACGACCCCACCTCCAGGCGCGACGACCGCGTCGCGCGCATGGCGGCCGGCCTGGCCGAGCTCGACAGGTGGCTCGACGATCGCGTGCGCACCGGGCTCGCCGACCCGGCATTGGCGCAGTACTCCACGTGGGACGGGCTCGCGGCCCGACTGATCGATGCCCAGGTCGGCGGGTTGGCCAACAGGGTTCGCCGGCTGGCCGGGGTGGTGGGCGCGCACCCGGAGTGGCACCAGCAGGTGCTCTCCGAGCTGGGTGCGCTGCACCTGCTGGCCACTGCCGGGCGGCACTTGGGCTCGCTGCCTCCCGGCCTTGCGGATTCCGTGGCTGCGGCCATCGGGTGGCAGGTGCGCCAGGCCGATGTGCTGGCGGGTGTGCCGCTCACCGACCACTGGGTGGTCATGGGCCGCAGCGATATGCGCGAGGACCGCATCGAGGTGCGTCGGGTCTGGCTGCGTGGGGCCTCCACTGCGGCGTGGGCGATGGTGCTGTCCTTCGCCGCCTATGGGCAGAGCCTCGACACGTCGATGGTCGTGGGCACGCAGGTGCACGCCGACGTGTTCCGCTACCCCGGCGCGCTGGGGCTGCGGGTGCTGATGGGCCGCAGCCATGCCGACCCGGTTCCGGCGGGGGCCGTGGTCGGCTGCGCCATCACCGAGGCGTGCGCACAGGTGGGGGCCGCCGTCGCCGCCGAACCGTGGCTCGAGCGGTACCCGGTGTGCGTGGTGGCCGCACCCACCCGCTCCGGCACCCGCTGGGTGCTCACCGACGACAGTGGTTCGCTGCCGCTGGTCGAGGGTGCCACCGGAATCGGCTCGCTGCTGGCATGCAGCGAGGGTCGCCCGGTGCCGGTGACGGCGGAGTGGACGCCGCGGGGTTTGGTGCCGCTCACCGCCCACCTCACCGACCGGGCGATCGATCTCGGCCCCACCGCCGACCCCTCGTTCCTGGCGGCCGGCGCATGATCGACCAGTACTGGAG
>JBAVTH010000666.1:0-4899 GCA_049696035.1 Ilumatobacteraceae bacterium | reverse complement strand
CCCAAGGCCAGGGTACCCGGTGTTCGGCGCGCCGTCCGCTCCGCGTGCAATTGCCTGAATCGAAGTCGAGCCGGAGCGATCCCCGGATGATCAACCGGGCGTGGTTCCAACCAGGACTCGACGGTTCACGCGCTTGCGAACATCAGCTCGAGCTTGCATACTGGGTTCTGCCTCGGGCCAGCGCCCTTGGAAGTGGACCCGGTTGCCAACCCTTTGGTTGGGGAGCCGGGTTTCGCGCTTTTCAGACCTCGGCGATCCGGCTCAGCCGGGAGCCGAGCAGGTACGACCAGCGGGGCCCAGCGCCCACGCTCCATGCCACTCCGTCGGCGATCCAGAGGAGAGGCTCGTCGATTCCTTGCCGATGCTCGAATACGAGGCGCGGCTCACGCTGGCGATGCCGACGGATCGTGCGTTCGTCGTCAACGTCATCCTGACGGCTCTCGATGACCAGCCGGTCGACCGACCTCTGCTGCAACGCTTGGACGATGAAGGCGAGGCACCGCGAGCGCGCCTCGAACTCCGAGACCCCGTGACTACGACGACAGACAACGACGAACGACTCGATCGGAGCCGCTGCGAATGTCATCAGGAGGGATTGGCGGCGTGAGTCCAGCTCGGCATTGAAGTGCACTCGACTGCTCTTCGGCCCGGCCAGCGAACCGATATCAGCGCGCGTCGCCTGCATGTCCTGAGCCTGTACGAGCACGCACGCCATCAGGTAGCGCTGGCCGCGGATCGACTCGTCGACGAACGCATCGGTGGGGCGAAACCTTCGGCTCATCGGCCGTCGCATTGGCTGATCGCCACCACCGGGGCGACTCTACGCAGAGGGTGTCACACGATCGCACGAGATTCGGGTGCCTGAGACGGCAACTCCAGCGAAGTCTGAATGAGGCAAACCACGTCAAACACGGCGCCTTGCGCGAGGCCACTCAGGTGGCGAGAAGTTCGGTTGCCTGCTTTGCGTTCGCGTCCGCGGGAGCCCAACAGCGTCCAACTCGAACTTCGCGTCGCGAGCCCGCGACGATCAGCGATCAGCGAGAAGGAACCGCACGAGGAAGCTGACGAAGCCGACGAGGACCGCCACGTACATCCACTGCACCCGCGCGTTGACCTCTCGCCGCGCCTCGAGTGATTCCGCCTTCGGCAACGATCTGATCGCTCGCCTCGTGTTCACCGCCCGTACGACAAGACCAGCGATGAATGCGACGACGCCCGCCAGCATGATGAGCGGTTGCTCGGCGAGTAGCCCACCGAAGAACCCAATGGCTCCGGCGACGATCAGCACCGCGGCTGCGTTGTCCAGCGAGCTCGGCGGCAGCGCGGTCACGTTTTTCATGACGGTGTCATCGACAACCGTCCCCGTGACTTGAGCACGCGTCGTTCCCCGCCGCAAGCCTGAACCAGGGGATCCAACCCAAACCTGCACCCGTGCGCGGCGAGGGCCGGCCGCCACACGCGTCCGCGGACGCAATTGCAGCAGCCGGCCCAGCCGGAACGAACCAGAGTTACTCGACGCGCATGCCGCTGATCGCCCGAGCGATCACCAGCTGCTGAATCTCGCTGGTGCCTTCGAAGATCGTGTGGCTCACCGTCCTGGGTTTTCCTGATGTGGCGTCGTGTGCTGCCGAGTCCCTCACCAGGTGTTTCGCGAGTTGCCGATTCCGCCTCGTGTCACCGTTTCCACTGGTTCCTAGGTCGAAGACTAGGGATCAGGCCGATTTCGGCCAACTTCGATTTCGCGACATCCCTAGCAACCGCAGAGCCTCTAGGGTCGCCCTGCTCACGAACGGTAGGGACGCCCGTGGCCCACATCCGGCTTCGATCTTCCGGCGATCTCGCGGCCGTCAGTAGGTTTCGCCGAGCTCTTCGGCAGCCTCGGTCATCTGGCCTAAGGCAGCAAGCCTGGCTGCCCGCTGTTGCCTGTAGTCGAGCACCTCCCTCGCGCTAAACAGACGGCGACCGCTCGTCGACGGGGTCGTACGAAGAACCCCTCGGTCGACGAGTCGAATGACATCTGCACGACCCACATCGAGCACATCGGCTGCCTGCTGCGCAGTCAGCTCGCCATCGGTCCGTATGACGTGAACCACCGCTCCCGTCGCCAACGCCGCCAGCAGCGTCCGTACGGCCCGATTCGCTTCGGGCGGAAGCACGGCGATCTCGTCTCCAACCTGGAGGAGTGCCGACACCCGGTCGAGGTCGAGCGCGGCGACGACAAGACGGTCTCGTCGGTCGAGAACGAACGTGTGCGTGTCCACGGAACAAGTATCGGTGACAACCAGGTGGCCTCCGTCGTCAATTTGGGGAGCAACCGTGGGGCTCCCAAGCGCCGAGGGTCACCCCGGGCCAAGCCACCGATACACAGCGTTGCGCACCTGACCCGGCTCATCGATCAAGGCGAGGCCTTGCTCCACCAAGTAGTTCATCGCCGCTCGGACATGCTTCTCGCGGGCGACGCCGAGCTGCTTCCCGTACACGGCGGCCGGGTCGTCCTGCAGCCGCATTCGCCCGGCAGCGCTGAGCACTTCCGCGATGTGGCTCGGCAGATACTCACGCGCCCTGGCGTCGAGCACCTGGTTGATCTCCGCTTCGCTCGGCTCCGTGTGAACTGCGAAGAGCGACGGCGTGAGCTCCTGTCGCGCGAGGTACGCCTCGTAGTCATCCGACCCGCACCGCATCAGCCAGTCGACGCTTGCTTTGCCGGCCATGTCCGCGAAATCCCAGAGCGCCTTGCCGACCGGATCCTGGCAGAACAGCGTCAGCATGAACAGCGGGACGTGTTCCGGTCGCTTGCGAACGGGAACGGACAACGACGGCACCCCGCAATCGGCGGCAATTGCCGCGTTGAACTGTTGAGCGACATCGATTGCCGCCTGCGTCGGTGCGCCGTCCACCGGCGGCAGGTCCTTGAGTGCAGCGCGCCAGTTCACGGGGCCGAGTGCGCGATCGAGTTGTGTCGCGTTGCTGGCCGCGCCTGCGCCCTTGACTGCTGCTCTGCCCATACGTGCGATGCTCAGCGTGCTGAAGTGCAAGAGCACGTCGACCGGGCCAAACCGGCGGGATCGACGAAGCACTCTCGTGAGCGTCTCGTAGCTCAGGGCAAGTCCGAACGGGTCGACGAAAAGCAGAACTGCCCGGTCCGAGTATCGATCCAGCAGTTCGTCGATGACGGCCTCGAGTGGACGATCGAGCAGCACGTCGTACTGGACGCCCGCCTCGTCAAGGTTCACTGCGAGACGGCGTCGGACCGCGGAATCGGGTTCGACGAAAGCGAGCCTCACATCCCGATTGATCGTTTCCGCGCGTTTCGCGCTACTGGCCAGAAGCAGTGGAGACCCCGAGCTGCCGTCCTCGTAGCGGCCAGCCCCGGAGTACCCGTCGATGAACGCCAGCCGTCCACGAGTCGCATGCCCGGCGCGTCCGGCGAAGTAGTGCGCGTATCGCGTGAGCAGCCCGTGCTTCAGCACCGCCTGCGGGTTCTTCGACTCGAAGAAGTCGCGATCCGCCATGCGCTACGAGGCCACGGAGACGGGCAGCCCGTCATGGATCGCGCCGTCCAATTCTCGACCGCCAGCTTTCGGTGTCCGGCCGCCCCACTGCTTGAAGAAGAACGCCACCCCAGCGTCATCGCACTGGTCGCGGAGGCTTCGAACCCACTTCGACTCGATGGGTCTTGCGGAAGGCCCGCTCTCCCCACCCGCGATAAGCCAGTCGATGCCGCCGAGGTCGAGATCGTTCAGCGGCCCGAGCAGCGGTTCGGCGCTGACAAAGCGGACGGCGGCGTCGACGGACCTCAAGTGGTTGAGCCTGAATGCGTACTTCGCAGTCTCGACGCTCACTCCCATCCACACATTGGTCGGCCACTCCAGTCGGGAGCCGACCTCTGCGAGCCGCTTGGAGCGCTTCGTGAGAACCTGAAAGGTGTGCCGGGGTGTCTCGGCCATGACCGCAAAAACGCGCTCGATGAACTCAAACGGGACGTCCGGATGGAACAGGTCACTCATCGAGTTGACGAAGATCATCCTCGGGGTTCTCCACGAGCGGGGTATCTCCAACGCCTCATCGTGGATGGTGAGCTTGAAGCCAGGGCCGCTCGTGCGAGGGTCGCCGTCGGCCTGATACTTGCTCGAGCCCATTGCCTTCAGACGCTTCGCCAATGTCAGTGCGTAGCAGTTGTCGCACCCAGGCGAGGTGCGGTCGCAACCTGTGGTGGGATTCCACGTGGCCTCGGTCCACTCGATCGAGGAGTTGGTGCTCATGGATTCATCCTCCTGGTCGCCACAGTACGCACGGGGTGTGACATCGCTACCAGCGCCCAGTCTCGCCGACCTCCACGCTGCCCAGGAGCATCCCTCTGGAGATCACGGTGACACGTCCGTCGCCGAGGCAACGACTGAAGTGGTGCTGATAGGCGTCGGTCAGCTACCAACCAGTTGGGGCAGCCTGCGCTCGTGCGCAACAGCGACCGGAGCACACTGCTCTCTCACGCCGACGGCGGGACGAGGGCGGAGATTTCGGGCGGGCCTCCGGGCAACCAGTCAGCCGAGTGGGGGCGGCATGGGGGCGGCCAGTCGATCCAACCCGGCGACTCCGTTGTCGGAAACGTGCTCAGTCCACGCCGTGCCGGCCCAGTATCGGTGCGTGTGTGAGCGGCTCGGGTCGGAGTACCAATTCGCCGGCGGGCCACCTCGTTCCGACATCGGCGGTGGCGGCGGTGGGGCCGGCGCTGTCGCCCTTGCCTGACTGTCTTCGACGTCATCGCCGAGTTCTGGCCTCACGCTGTCGAGCCCGAGCAGCGTGAGGGCGTCTGCGAGACCGGGATAGCTGGCATCCTCTGCGCGGATTCGGTCGAGATCCTTTCGCGCCAGGCCCAGCTTGCCTTCGGCGTGGTACGTC
>JBAVTH010000665.1:0-1773 GCA_049696035.1 Ilumatobacteraceae bacterium | reverse complement strand
GCGCTGCGGGCCATCGCCATCGCATGGAAGGGCGGCACGTCGGCCGCCCGCAGGGCCTGGCGCAGCTGGCTGGAGGACGGCACGTCAGCCCAACGTGTTGAAGCCGGCCGGCAGCGGGACCCGGCCGGTGAGGGCGAGGATGAGGGGCACCGGAGAGGTGAGCTGGGTGAGCACCGACAGCACCACCGCCGAGGTCTCGGGGTGCAGCTCGGCCGGTTGGCCGGTGGCCCGTTGCAGGTCGAGCGTGTGCACGCCCAGCTCCACCACGCGGGTGGCGAGGTACTCGATGAGGGTGATCTGGCCGGCGAACGTGTTCACCGGTTCGTCGTCGGCGGTGGCGGCCACCTGGGCCAGCACGCGCTCGATCGTCGCCTCCGCCTCACCCACAGGGTCGATCAGCTGGCGGCCCGCCTGGCGTGCGCGCGCGGCGACGCCCTGGTGTGCGGTGGGGTCGCTGAGCGCTGTCGCGTAGTACTCGGCCGCGTCGGCGAGCACGCGATCGGTGGCGGGCGCGGCCTCCAGGTAGCCCTCGATGGTGATGAACGCGCGCAGGGTGTGAGCAGCCAGCTCGCGGGTGCTCCACTCGCCGAGCGCGCCGCGCCGGTCCCAGTGCTCGGGCCCGATGACGCGCAGCGTGCGCATCAGGGTGGCGGCACCTTCTTCGAAGGCGGCTCTCACCGCAGCGGGATGTTGCAGCATCGGTCCTCCAACGCGCCCAGCGCGTATGTCTCGTAGTCGATTCCGAAGTCGCGGTACAGGTGGCGGCACCGTTCGCTCCAGGCGAGTGCCTCGGGGCTGGAGATGCGGTGCACCACCTGGCTGATGCCCCCCTCGTACACTCGGTACTCGGCCCACGTACCGGGGAAGTCCTTGACGCAGCCGATCTCGATGGTCGGTACGCCGCAGGCCATGCGCCGCACGCGGTGACGGTGAGTGTGCCCGGCGGTGTAGGCGACGATGCGCGAGCGGCGGGCGCCCACTGCCGCGAGCGCATCGCTGGCATCGGGGTGCAGACCGAAGTAGCCCTCCGAGCGGTGCTCGTCGGCGGTGCTGCTGCCGGCGATCCACTGCTGGTGGTGACCCATGACGATCACGGGGCGGTCGGCGGTGGCGGCGTGCGCATCGAGCCAGTCGAGCTGCGACGTGCTGAGGGTGCCCGTGGTGTGCTCGGGGATGGTGGTGTCGAGCAGCGCGACGGCGACACCGGGCAGCTCGATCCACTGGTCGCCGTCGTAGCCGATCTGGCCGCGGTACGCGTCGTGGTTGCCGCGCACGACGTGCAGGCTGGTGCCGAACGCCGGCCGGTAGCAGGCCTCGAAGGCGGCCCACTCCTGCGGCTGACCGTCCTGCGACAGGTCGCCCTTCACGATCACTGCCGCCGGCGCGAGGGCCGCGATCTCGCGCACGGCGGCACGGTTCATCGTCTCCGGGTACGGCGGCTCACCGGGTTCGGTGCGTTGGATCGGGCCGTCGGTGTGGTCGTCGATGCGACCTGCCTCCACCTCGCCGAAGTGCACGTCGTTGACCGTGGCGAACCGGCACAGGAGCGCGCCGGTGGGACGTTGCATGGTGGTGATCCGCCGGCCCATGAACTCGTACTCGGTGGCCGGCTGGAGGTGCTCGTAGCGGGCGACGGTGACCCCCTGGTGCAGCACGATCAGGTCGTCGGCGACGGTCGTGAGGTCCACGCCGCCACCGTAGTGCCTGATCCGAGGATGGAGCATGGGCGTGTCAGTCGTCGCCGGGTTCGGTGGCGACCTCGATATCGGCCCG
>JBAVTH010000664.1:0-7413 GCA_049696035.1 Ilumatobacteraceae bacterium | reverse complement strand
TTCACGTGCGTTCATGACTGTACATACTAGTCGGTACAACTACGGCAGGCAGCAGAGAGCAAGGCCAGGTCTCCCTCGATTCCGGCCTCCGGGCGAACACTGTCGGGATGAGCCATCGGACGCCTTGACAGATTGTTTAGCGTTCGCTAATTTACTCGACATGGGTCGCCCTCGGATTGCAGCACTCGACGACGTCGTGATCGCGGCGATGGCCGCGTTCCGCGAGCACGGATACGCCGCGACCTCGGTCCGCGACCTCGAGACCGCGACCGGGCTGAAGGCCGCGAGCCTCTATCAGGCGTTTGGCAGCAAGGCCGGGCTGTACGAAGCAGCCTTGGCTCGCTACCACCTCGCTGTCGTGGAGCGTCGCATCACCGAGCATCTCCAACCCGAGTTTGGGCTCGACGGCATCCGATCCTTCTTCTCGTCGACCTACACGACGGAACCCGAGCCAACTCACGGCTGCCTCGTGGCGAACGGCGCCGTGGAGTTCGCATCGATCAGTGCGAGTGCGCAGCAGCAGGTCAACGCGGGGTTGCGACAAATCCGCGATGCATTCGCCGTCCACCTCAGCGCCCTTCACGCGGCCGGCGAGCTCGGCAGCATCGACATCGACGCCACAGCAGACGCGCTGCTGGTGCTCTATGAAGGAATGCTCGTCATGCTCCGCACCGCCGACTCTCTCTGCGTCGATCTCGACCGAACCATCAACGGCGTTCTGCGCCTCATCGCACCAACTGGAGCACAATGACCACCCACCGCGACCTCTCCTCGATCCTCGACAGCTACGCAGCGAGTTGGGGGCCGATCAGCCGCAATGAACGCCTCGCCATCTTCGAACAGGTGCTCCACGAGGACTTCGTCTACACCGACCCGAACATCCAGACCACCGGCCATGAGCAACTCGCCGACTACATGGAGGGTTTCCAGCAGCAACTGCCGGGAGGCGGGTTTGCAAATCGGGACCTCGCCCACCACCACGACGCACTGCTGATGCACTGGGACATGACCGGCCCCGACGGCACGGCGATCAGCCCTGGTGCCAGCTTTGGCCGTGTACACCCCGACGGCCGACTGGCCTCGATGACCGGCTTCTACGAACAGCAGTAGTAGGCCGCGTCGAGGACTGCCGACATCGCCGCCGCGACAACCTCTACGTCGGCGCCGGCGATGGGGAGCGCTTCGCCAAGCAACGCATCGACTCGACTCTACGAGAAGCAAGACGCAGTCCGACGCGTTGCGTAACCACGCAACTCGCGCAGTTCCGCCGACTCCGACACGGTGACCCCCGGACGAACCCCGTCCTTGATGTCAGCCAGCTTCACCCAGCGCTGCAGACACGACTCCGAGACGCCGAATCCTTCGCGACTCGAGCGATCGATGACTTCTGACCGGCCAGCTCGCAGACTGGGCGAAGGCGCAGCAGCTCGACCCCGCGATCGCCCAGTCGCTCGCCGAGCACGAGTGCGTTGCGCGTGGTGAGACCGTGACGGGCCACCTCCGGTGCGAGGTCGACGAGTTCGTGGTCACGGTCGTGCATGAGCGTGCTCCCGAGTCGCCGCTCCCACGATGGCACAGCAAGCCGCACAACGAAACTCCGGGGTCAGGGGTACGTTGGCACTGCACACAACCGGTTGAGAGCGGTCCATGACGTCGAATCAACCACTCCCCGACCCGCTCGGTCTCGACCGGCGGTGGATTCGCCCGTCGGCAGAGAAGGCCGAGCCGATCGTGGCCGAGCTGTTCAGCATCGAACGGCTCGAGCAGCACGCCCAGACCCTGGCCGCCGCCCAGGCGGTCACGAGCACACCCGGTCGCGGCCGCGACGTCCATCGTCGCATCGCCGACAACGGCGTCGTGCTGGTCGACTCGTATCGCGTGCTGGCCCGCGCGATCAAGGACGAACGTTCGATCACACCCGCCGCCGAATGGCTGATCGACAACTTCCCGATCGTCGATGAGCAGCTCCGCGAGATCCGCGACGACCTGCCGCCGGACTACTACCGCAAGCTCCCGAAGCTCGCCGAAGGCCCCCTCGCCGGGTACCCGCGAGTGGTCGGTCTGGCGTGGGCCTACGTTGCCCACACCGACAGCCGCTTCGACCCGGAGAGCCTGCGCCGGATGGTGCTCGCCTACCAGACGGTGGAACCGCTCACGATCGGCGAGCTGTGGGCCATCGCGATCAGTCTGCGCATCCTCCTCGTCGAGAACCTGCGCCGCCTCACCGAGCAGATCATGAGCAGGCGCGCCGCTCGCCACATGGCCGACGAGCTCGCCGACGGCATCCTCAACGGTCCCGACGGCCCGGAGCAGGCGGCAGCGGCCCAGCGCCGGCTGGCGCGAACGCCGCTCTCCACGGCTGCGCGCGTGCAGCTGTTCCAGCGCTTGCGCGATCTCGACCCGGCCACGACCCCCTCGTTGCCGTGGTTGCAGGACCTCCTCGCCGCCCAGGGCACGACCGCCGAGGAGATGGTGCGTCTCGAGCATCAGCGCCAGGCCACCATGAACGTGACGGTCCGCAACGTGATCACGAGCATGCGCCTCATCTCCTGGTTCGACTGGGCGCAGTTCGTGGAGAGCGTCAGCCTCGTCGACCACGAGCTGAGCGCGCAGAGTGCGTACGCCGACATGGACTTCACGACCCGCAACCGCTATCGCAGCGCGATCGAGGAGATGTCCCGCGGTGCCCGTCTCCCGGAGATCGAGGTCGCCCGCACGGCGCTGGCGATGGCCCACGCGACGCCACCGGCCGGCGAAGCGGCTGCCGCGCAGTCGGAGCGGCGGCAGGATCCCGGGTACTACCTGGTCGCCGAGGGTCGCCCCGAGCTCGAGCGCGCCCTCGGCGTGCGCGTCCACTTGGGGGAGCGGCTGCGGCGCGCCTTCGTCGACGCTGCCGGGGTCGGCTACCTCGCCTCGATCACGATCGCCACCGCGCTCGTGCTCGCCGTACCGCTGCTGCTGGCCCGCCGGGGCGGCGCTGCGGGCACCGGCACGGTCATCGTCGCGCTGCTCGCAATCGTCCCGGCGTCCGACCTCGCGATCGCGCTCGTCAACCGGCTGGTCGCGGGCGTGCTGCAGCCGCGGCCACTTCCCCGGCTGGACCTCGACGACGGCGTTCCCACGTCGATGCGCACGCTCGTCGTGGTGCCGATGCTCCTCACCGGCGAGGCGGAGGTGGAGGCCCAGGTCAGCGGTCTGGAGGTGCACTTCCTCGGCAACCGCAACGGCGACGTCCGCTTCGCGTTGCTGTCCGACTGGCTCGACGCTCCCACCGAGAGCGTCGATGGCGACGACGAGCTGCTGGCCACGGCGGCCGCCGCCATCGATCGGCTCAACGCCCGCCACGGCGACGCGCCGGGCGGCGGCGCACGCTTCCTGCTGCTCCACCGCCGGCGGACGTGGAACGAGGCCGACCAGTGCTGGATGGGCTGGGAACGCAAGCGTGGCAAGCTCCACGAACTGAACGAGCTGCTGCGCGGCTCCACCACCACGGGCATCCTCACCAGCGGCCGGCCGGCCGCGACCCCACCCACCGGGGTGCGCTACGTCGTCACGCTCGACGCCGACACCCGGCTGCCGATGGGTGCCGTCGGCCGACTGGTGGCGACGATCGCGCATCCGCTGAATCGGCCCACGTTCGACGCGCAGGCCGGCCGCGTGACCCAGGGGTACGGCGTGCTGCAGCCCCGGATCACGCCGACGCTGCCGGCCGAGCAGGGAAGCTCCATCTACCAGCGGATCTTCTCCGGGTCGGCCGGGATCGACCCGTACGCGTCGGCCGTGTCCGACATCTACCAGGACCTGTTCCAGGAGGGCAGCTTCACCGGCAAGGGGGTCTACGACCTCGACGCGTTCCGTGCCTCGATGGCCGGCCTGGTCCCCGACAACGCACTGCTCAGCCACGACCTGTTCGAGGGCGTCTTCGCCCGCGCCGGTCTGGTCACCGACATCGAGCTGTTCGACGAGTTCCCTTCCAACTACCTCGTCGCCGCCAGCCGGCAGCACCGCTGGGCGCGCGGCGACTGGCAGCTGCTGCCGTGGATCCTGGGCGTCGCCCGCGCGGCGGCGGGCGACCGCAACCGCCGATCGATCCCGCGCATCGCCCGCTGGAAGATGATCGACAACCTTCGCCGCACGCTGTCCGCCCCGTTCACGCTGGCCACCCTGGTCGCCGCCTGGGCCCTGCCCTCCGTGTCGGCCGGGCTGTGGACGTGGTTCG
This sequence comes from Ilumatobacteraceae bacterium, assembly GCA_049696035.1. Taxonomy (GTDB): domain Bacteria; phylum Actinomycetota; class Acidimicrobiia; order Acidimicrobiales; family Ilumatobacteraceae; genus UBA668. The sequence goes on along the minus strand of JBAVTH010000664.1, from coordinate 3,194 downwards.
TCGTGGTGGCGCTGACCATCCCGGCTGCGCTCCCGGTGGTGGCGGGACTGCGACCGCGCCGGCGCGGCATCTCCAAGCGCAGTCACGTGCGCGCCATCGGCGCGGACCTGACGGCTGCCGCCGCCACCGTCGTCTTCGGCCTGACGTTCCTCGCGTACCAGGCGTGGCTGATGATCGACGCGATCGTGCGCACCCTGGTCCGGTTGGTGGTCACCCGACGGAACCTGCTCGAGTGGCTGACCGCGGCGCACGCCACGGCCAGCCGCCACCTCGGATTTGGGGGGTTCTGCCGGCAGATGGCCGGCGGCGTGGCCGCGGGCGCGGCCACCCTCGGCCTCGTCCTGGCGGTGAAGCCGGAGGCTGCCTGGACCGCTGCCCCGTTCGTCACGCTGTGGGTGCTCTCACCACTCGTCGCGCTCTGGGTCAGCCTGCCGCCACCGGAGTCGGCGACGGAACAACTCAGCGAGGCCGACATCGCGTCGCTGCGCCTCACGGCTCGCCGGACGTGGTTGTTCTTCGAGACGTTCGTCGGCCCGCTGGATCACGGGCTGCCTCCGGACAACTTCCAGGACGATCCGGCCCCCGCCGTCGCCCTGCGCACGTCGCCCACCAACATCGGGATGTACCTGCTCTCCACCGTGACGGCTCGCGACTTCGGTTGGATCGGCACCACCGAGATGGTGGAGCGGCTGGAGGAGACGCTGGCGACGATCAGCGGCCTGGAACGCTTCCGCGGCCACCTCTACAACTGGTACGACACTCGCACCCTGCACCGGCTCGAGCCGGACTACGTGTCGTCGGTGGACAGCGGCAACCTGGCCGGTCACCTGCTGGCGCTGGCCGGCGCCTGCCGGCAGATGATCGACCAGCCGCTGCCGGTTGCGGCCGCATTGGCGGGCCTCGGTGACGAGGTCGCGCTCACGCGCGCCGCGGTCGATGCCATCGGCGACGGCCGCAGCCAGATCGTCTCCCGGCGACACCTCGACGAAGCGCTGTTGCCGCTGGAGACTGCCAGGAGCGGACTGCCCTCCACGCCCGACGCGTGGGTGGCCCGGCTGAGCGAGCTGTCGATGCTCACCCACACGCTGTGCGATGTGGCCTCCGCCCTCGACACCGAACGCCGCGAGCCCGCCGACAGCGAGCTGGCGACCTGGGCCGGAGCAGCCCGCGCGAGCGTGAGCAGCCACGCTCGCGACGCAGCGCTGCTGCGCGCCGCCGAGCAGCAGGAAGCGTTCCCGACGCTCGCCGACCTCGCCGATGCCGCCGACGGACAATCGGCCGCGGCGGCGCTCGTCCGCCGGCTGGCGGCGATCGCCGACCACGCCCAGCGGCTCTTCCGGGAGATGGACTTCGGTTTCCTGTTCGACCCGACCCGCAAGCTGTTCTCGATCGGGTTCCGGGTGCGCGACGGCTCGCTGGACCCGAGCTACTACGACCTGCTGGCCTCCGAGGCACGCCTCACCAGCTTCCTCGCGATCGCCAAGGGCGACGTGGAATCCGACCACTGGTTCCGGCTGGGGCGCTCGTTGACACCGGTCGGTCGCGGCTCGGCGCTGATCTCGTGGTCCGGGTCGATGTTCGAGTACTTGATGCCCGCCCTCGTGATGCGCTCGCCGATCGACAGCCTGCTCGATCGCACGAACCGGCTGGTCGTTGCCCGCCAGATGGCCTATGCCGCAGAGCTCGACGTGCCGTGGGGCATCTCCGAATCCGGGTTCAACGCACGCGACCTGGCGCGCACGTACCAGTACTCGGGCTTCGGTGTGCCCGGCCTCGGCCTGAAGCGTGGCCTCAGTCAGGACATCGTGGTTGCGCCCTACGCGACAGGTCTGGCGGCAATGGTGCAACCCAAGGCCGCCGTCAAGAACTACGCCCGGCTGAGCGCAGCCGGCGCCGCCGGCCGCTACGGCTTCCGCGAAGCGCTCGACTACACCGAGCGCCGGCTCCCCGAAGGCGCCACCGTGGCGGTGGTCAACAGCTACATGGCCCACCACCAGGGAATGACGCTGGTGGCCATCGGCAACGTGCTCCACGACCGCGTGATGGTGGAGCGCTTCCACGCCGACCCGATCGTGGAGGCCACCGAACTGCTGTTGCAGGAGCGGATGCCGCGCGACGTGCTCGTGGCCCGGCCGCGCGCGGAAGAGGTGAAGAGCCCGGCCGACGTGCGCGACATCGTGCCGCCGATGCTGCGGCGCTTCACGTCGCCGCACGATGCGATCCCGCGCACGAACCTGCTGTCGAACGGGCGGTATGCGGTGATGGTGACGACGGCCGGATCCGGCTACAGCCGCTGGCGCGACGTGGCGCTCACTCGTTGGCGCGAGGACGCGACCCGCGACACGTGGGGCAACTACCTGTTCCTGCGCGACATGCACACCGGAGCGGTGTGGTCGGCAGGGCACCAGCCCAGCGGCGCGGAAGCCGACAGCTACGAAGTCACCTTCGCCGAGGACCGGGCCGAGTTCTCCCGCCGCGACGGCTCGATCACCACCGGACTGACCATCGTGGTGTCGGCGGAGCACGACGCGGAGATCCGTCGCGTGTCGCTCACCAACCTCGGCGCGCACGAGCGGCAGATCGAGCTGACGTCCTACATGGAAGTCGCGCTCGCGCCGCAGGCGGCCGATGTCGCCCACCCGGCGTTCCAGAACCTGTTCGTGCAGACCGAGTTCGTTGCGGAGATCGGCGCCCTGCTCGCCACCCGCCGGCCGCGGTCCAACGACGAGAAGCCGCTGTGGGTCGCCCATGTCGCCGCTGTCGAGGAGCAGCCCGGTGGAGTCCTGCAGTACGAGACCGATCGGGCCCGCTTCTTGGGCCGTGGCCGAACCGTGCGGTCGCCAGTGTCGGTGATCGACGGGCATCCGCTCTCGAACACGGTCGGTTCGGTGCTGGATCCGATGTTCAGCCTGCGCTGCCGGGTCACGCTCGCCCCGGGGGCCACGGTGCACGCGATCTTCTCCACCGTGGTCGCCGAGTCGCGCGACGAGGTGCTCGACCTGGCCGACAAGTACCGCGAGTCGGCCACCTTCGAACGCGCCGAGATCCTCGCCTGGACGCATGCCCAGGTCCAGTTGCACCACCTGGGCATCCACACCGACGAGGCGCAGCTGTATCAGCGCCTGGCCAACCGGGTCCTCTACTCCGACCCGTCGCTGCGGCCGGCGGCGAGCCTGCTCGCCCGCAACGATCGC
>JBAVTH010000663.1:0-6837 GCA_049696035.1 Ilumatobacteraceae bacterium | reverse complement strand
TACGACGTCGCCGCCGCGTGCACCGCGGCTGCCGCCGCCGGCGCCACCCGGCTGCTCAGCATCGCCGCCGGCATCGGCATCGCTGCGCTGCAGGACGCCGCCGGCCCGGAGGTGACCGTGGTGCGGGCGATGCCGAACACGCCCGCGCTGGTGGGTGAGGGCGCCGCGGCGATCTGCGGCGGGCCCACCGCCGACGAGGCCGACCTCGAGTGGGCGGAATCGATCCTCGGCTCGGTGGGCATCGTGGTGCGCGTGCCCGAAGCGCAGCTCGATGCCGTCACCGGGCTGGCCGGCAGCGGGCCCGCCTACCTGTTCCTGGTGGCCGAGGCGCTGATCGACGCCGGCGTGCTCGCCGGGCTCAGCCGCGCCAACAGCGAGGCGCTGGTCGGCCAGCTGTTCGTGGGCTCGGCCGCGTTGCTGGCACAGCGCGGCGAGCCCGCTCAGTTGCGCGCAATGGTCACCTCACCAGGAGGAACCACCGCTGCCGGCCTCCGCGCCCTCGAGGAGCACGCCGTGCGTTCCGCCTTCCTCGAAGCCGTGATGGCGGCGACGGCACGCAGTGTGGAATTGGGCAAGCACTGACTTCGGGTTCAGGATTCGCGAAGAAATCTTGCTGTGACTCTTTTCTCATCGCCACTTGTGTGCCTATCCTTCGCCTCGGTCGCAAGACCGCCGGGTGATTCGTCACACGGGTGTCGCGCCCCGCAAGGGCTGCGCCGCAGAGGGCTGGTGCCATCGGGGGGTTGGCATCGGCCCTCTACGATTTTTCCAGCCGGTAGCTTGAGCGCCTCATGGGCCGCCGCTACGACACCATCTCCTTCCTCAGCGACCTGGGCCTCACCGACGAACACGTGGGAGTGGTGAAGGCCATCGTGCGCGACCTCGCGCCTCACGCGCACATGGTCGACCTCACCCATGCGGTCCCCGCCTACGACGTGCGCGCCGGCAGCCTCGCGCTCGCCCGGGCCATCGGGTACGTGCCGTCGGGCGTGGTGCTGGCGGTGGTCGACGCCGGCGAGCGCCGGGCCGTCGCCATCGAAGTGGCCGACGGTGAAGGGGTGGTCGTCGGCCCCGACAACGGGCTGCTGGCATCGGCGATCTCGATGGCGGGCGGCGCCGGTCGCGCCGTCGTCCTCGACAACCCGGAGTTCCAACTCGCCAGCCCCGGTGCGCCCGTGCCCAGCCGCGACGTGTTCGCTCCCATCGCCGCCCATCTGTGCAACGGGGTCGACCTGGCCGAGCTGGGCACGCTGGTCGACGCCGATTCCCTGCTGCCGGGAGTGGTGCCCCTACCTCGCGATGCCGAGGGCGGCGGCGTGCACGGCGAGGTGCTGTGGATCGATCATGCCGGCAACTGCCAGCTCAACATCGGGCTCGACGACGTGATGCCGTGGGGCGCAGGCGTGGGCGTGCGGTTGGAGGTGACGGCCGGTGCACTCACCCGGGTCGCCCAACGCGTGGTGCAGGTGGGCGGCCTGGGCCCGGGCGCCGTGGGGCTGCTGGTCGACGGGTACGGCCTGCTCACCCTCGCGCTCGACCGCCGGTCGGCCGCCGAGGAACTGGCCCTCGCCACCTCTGCCCAGGTGACCCTGCGCCCTCTCGCCGAGGGCGCCAACGGGCCGGGCGTCAGCGTGCCCGTCACCTTGCGCCCCACGCCCTGAGGGTGCATTCCGACGGCACCGCTAGCGTTGCCCCATGCGCCCCGCCACCACGCTCACCCTCGGCCTGCTGCTGGCAGCCATCCTCGCCGCCGGCATCCTCTCGCTGCTGCGTCTCTGAGCCCGTCGGTTCGACGAGGGCGCGGTCGACGCACGACCGCGCAACGCAACGGTGACCGGCGGGTAACATCGTCGGAGCCGCGACGAGGGGGTCTGGCAACACGTGAACCTGGCGCACATCATCGATCCGCACCCGGCCGACAAGGTGGCCATCATCAGCCGCGGCCGGCCCACCACGTACGGCGCGCTGCGCGATCAGGTCTCGCACGTGCGCGGCGGGCTTGCCAAGCTCGGCGTCGGCAAGGGCGATCGTGTCGTGCTGCTGTGCAGCAACGGCCGCTACTTCGTCGACCTGTACCTCGCCGTCCTCGGCCTCGGTGCGATCACGGTGCCGCTCAACCCGGCCAGCCCTGCTCCCGAGATCGAGCGCGAGGTGCACACCGTCGGCGCCAAGGTCGTCGTGGTCGAGCCGACCGCAGCGCATGCCTGGGCGCAGATCGACAGGGCGCACCTGCCCACCGTCGAGCACGTGGTCGAGACCGAGACGGGCACCATCGAGAGCGCCGACTCGGCGTTCGACGACCTGCTCGGCAGCGAGCAGCTCGACGCCATCGAAGTCGACGACGACGACCTGGCGGCACTGATCTTCACCTCCGGCACCGCCGGCTCCCCGCGGGCGGCGATGCTGAGCCACGGCAACCTGTTGGCCAACCTCGAGCAGGGCCGCAGCACCGACGGCATCAACCAGTCCGACACCGTCTACGGCGTGCTGCCCGTGTTCCACATCTTCGGTCTCAACGTCGTGCTCGGCCTCACGCTCGCCCGCGGCGCCACCGTCGTGCTCGTGCAGCGCTTCGATCCGTTCACCGCCCTGGAGACCATCGTCGAGCGCGGCATCACCGTCATCCCGGGCGCTCCGCCGCTGTGGTTGGCGTTCAGCCACTTCGAAGAGGCACCGGCCGACAGCTTCGCCACCGTGCGCCTCGCCCTCACGGGTGCCGCCAAGATGCCCGAGGAGCCCACGCGCCACCTGCAGGAACGCTTCGGGTTGGTGCTCCGCGAGGGCTACGGCCTCACCGAGGCCTCACCGGTCGTCACCTCCTCGGCGGGCCTGGTGCCGAAGGTTGGCTCGGTGGGCAAGGTGCTGGCCGGCATCCAGGTGCGCCTGGTCGACGAGCACGGCGACGACGCGCTGGAAGGCGACGCCGGCGAGATCTGGGTGAAGGGCCCCAACGTGTTCAAGGGCTACCTGAACGAGCCCGAGGCGACGGCACGGGTGCTCACCGACGACGGATGGCTGCGCACCGGCGACATCGCCGTGGTCGACGACGACGGCTACCTGTACCTCGTCGACCGCGCCAAGGATCTCATCATCGTGAGCGGCTTCAACGTCTACCCGGCCGAGGTGGAGGAAGTGCTGATGGAGCACCCCGACGTGCACGAGGTGGGCGTGATCGGCGTTCCCCACCCGCACACCGGCGAGGCCGTCAAGGCGTTCGTGGTGCTCAAGCCCGGCGCCACCGCCCACGAGGACACTCTGGTTTCCTGGTGCCTCGACAACCTGGCTCGCTACAAGTGCCCGTCGAAGATCTTGTTCGTCGACGTGCTGCCGCGCAACCTCAGCGGCAAGCTGCTGCGCCGCGACCTCGTCTAGGCGGGCTCAGACGCACACGCCCGAGACGGCCACGACGGCGCCGCCCTGCAGGTCGTACTCCACCATCTCAGAGCGGAGAAAACCAGCCGTCACCAGTTCGGCCTCACTGGCCGGCGCGACGCCGAACTGTGCCGCGTAGGCCTCGCTGGCCACCTCCAGCGTCTTGCGCTCGATCGCGCAGGCGTCCTCATCCGAGACGGGCCCCATGTCGGCGGCGGCGGCCACGCTGAAGTCCACGCCGGCGCACTTTCCACCTTCGACCGCCACGAACTCGACCCGGCCGACCGATGGCACCATCAGGAACTGGGTGGGAGCCTCGCGGAGCAGGCCGTCCTTGACCAGGTCGTCGATGCTCGCCGGCAGCTCACCCTTCTCGGCGAAGTAGGTCTCCGACGCGACCTCCAGCGTCTTGTGATCGGCGCGACACGAAAGGGTGTTGCCGCCAGCGTCCTTCTTCACGAGGCAGCTGCTGGCGAGCACGACCACGAGGGTCAGGGCCACGGTGGGAGCGAGACGACGGAGGAGGTGGAGCATCGTGCAGGTATCGGCAGGTCGGAGCCGGAGCTGAAGTGGCGAGCCGGAGCTCTGTCGCGTCAGGCGGCGCGGTGCAGCTCGGTGACCTGTGCGCGCCGGGGAGCAGCGCTGGCAACGAGAAAGCCGGCAAAGAGGACGCTGATGCCCACGAGCAAGGTGATCGCGAAGGCGCGGTCCTTGCCCACCCGACCGGCCAGCGTGCCGCTGGCGCTGAGCACCAGTGTGCCCAACGCGATCAGCAAGTTGCCGGCAACAAGACGCCCGGGCGCGGCAACGATGCGCACTGCACCCAGCGAGGGCGAGCGCCCTCGCCAGACACGCCAGGCGCTCCACAGCGCGCCGCCGACGATGACCAGCGCAGCCACGCCCGAACCCACCGCGGCAAGCACGCGAGGCGCGACACCGAACACCTCTTTGCCGGTGGGCATCTCCGTGCCGTCCACCCTTGTGCGTGTCGGGGCGAACAGCACCACACCTGCGGTGAAGCCGCTCAGCAGCACCAGCCAGGCACGCACTCGATCGCCCGCTCGCCGGTCGGCCAACAGGTAGACGGTGCCCAGCGCCAACCACGGCACGTTCAGCACCGCGCCGGCCGTGTAGAAGACACGGAAGGCGCCGAGGCTCCACCCGGTGGACTCCGCCCACCACAACGCGGCCGAGCCGACGGCGAACAAGCCCAACGAGATGGTCCAGGCCAGTTCGTGCGGGCGCCGCCGACGCAGCCAGCGATCCAGCGTGCTCAGCGCGAACGCGAAGGCCACGAGCGTGGCGGCGGCAGCGAGGGCAGCATTCATCGGCGGGCAGCGTATGCCCACCCACGCCGCAGGTCACACCTGACTCACACCCTGCGAGCTTTGTGAACGTGTGCACGAGTGCCTAACGTGTTCCACGGTATGGCCCCCGATCGCAACCGTCGTCGCATCCCCGATGCCACCGTCTCCCGGCTGCCGGTGTACCTGCGCATCCTCGGCGAACAGAGCGCGGAAGGTGTCGACAACATCTCCTCGGAGCGGCTCGCCGAGCTGGCCGGCGTGAACGCGGCGAAGGTGCGCAAAGACCTCTCCTACCTCGGCAGCTACGGCACCCGCGGCGTCGGCTACGAGGTCGACTACTTGATCTACCAGGTGCGCCGCGAGCTGGGGCTCACGCACGACTGGCCGGTCGTCATCGTCGGCGCCGGCAACCTGGGCCAGGCCCTCGCCGGCTACGGCGGGTTCGGCGAACGCGGGTTCCCGGTGGCCGGCATCGTCGACGTCGACAACAGCAAGGTGGGCACCGTGCTCGGCGGCGTGCGCGTCCGCCACATCGACGAGTTGCCTCAGATCGTCCAGACCAAGCGTGTCAGCATCGGCGTCGTCGCCACCCCCGGCAACGCGGCGCAAGAGGCCGCCGACCTGCTGGTGAAGGCCGGCGTCACCAGCATCTTGAACTTCGCACCAATCGTGCTCAGCGTGCCGCGGTCGATCGAGGTGCGCAAGGTCGACCTCGCCGTCGAACTGCAGATCCTCAGCTACCACGAGCAGCGGCGAGCCGGTGGTGCGATCCATTCGGTCCCCGGTGGCACCACCCGGTCGGCGACGGCGTAGGTTGGGCGCGGCATGAGCATCGTCGTCATCGGTGTCAATCACCGCACGGCTCCCATCGACCTGCTCGAACGCGTCTCGCTCTCGGGCGACGAGCTGGGCAAGGCCGTCACCGGTCTGGTCAGCCGGGCCAACATCCGTGAAGCCGTGGTGCTCAGCACCTGCAACCGAACCGAGGTGTTCGCCGTCGCCGAGCGCTTCCACGGCGCCTACGCCGACATCCGCGACTTCTTCTGCGAGCTCGGTGGCATGCAGCCCGACGAGCTGCACCCGCACCTGTACAGCCAGCACGACGACGCGGCGGTCAGCCACCTGTTCGAGGTGGCGGCCGGGCTCGATTCGGCGGTGCTGGGCGAGAGCGAGATCCTCGGCCAGGTTCGCGGCGCGTGGGAGATGTCGCAGGCCGAAGGCGGCGCGAAGGCAACGCTCAACCTGCTGTTCCGCCACGCCATCGAGACCGGCAAGCGTGCCCGCACCGAAACCTCGATCGGCAAGCACACCGCATCGGTCAGTCACGCCGCCGTCGAGATGGCGCACGAACGGCTGGGCGGAATCGCCGGTCGGCGGGTGCTGGTGGTGGGCGCCGGCGAGATGGGCGAAGGCATCGCCGTGGCCCTGGTGGGCGCCGGGGCCACCGACATCACCGTCATCAACCGCACGCAGGCCCGCGCCGCGCAACTCGCCGACCGGGTCGGCGGCACGATCGTGCCGTTCAGCGAGCTGGGGGCCGCCCTGCGCCACGCCGACGTGCTGCTCACGTGCACCGGTGCCGGCTCCATCATCATCGATCACGAGCTGGTCGTGGCCGCCCGCGACGGCGCCACCGCACCCCTGCTGGTGGTCGACATCGCCGTGCCGCGCGACGTCGCCGCCGACGTCGAGCACGCGCACAACGTCACCCTGCTCAACCTGGATCACCTCCGCGACTGGGCCGCCCGCGGCATCGCGTTGCGCGCCGCCGAGGCGGATCGCGTGCGGGTCATCGTCGGCGAGGAGGTCGAGCGCTTCGGCATGGAGACCACGGCTCGCCAGGCTGCCCCACTGGTCGCCCAGCTGCACGAGAAGGCCGACCACGTGCGCATCGGCGAGCTCGAACGGTTCTCCAACCGCCTCGCCTCGCTCGAGCCCGCGCAACGCGAGGCGGTGGAGGCGGTCACCAAGGGGATCGTCGCCAAGTTGTTGCACCAGCTGTCGGTCCGGCTGAAGGACGACGCCGGCACCCCGCAGGGCGAGCGCAACGCCGCCGCCGTGCGCGACCTGTTCGACATCGGCTGATGGCCGGCGCTGCACCCGGCGCCGGCCCGGCTTTCGCCGGCCGCACCCTGCGCCTGGCCACTCGCTCCAGCGC
>JBAVTH010000662.1:0-2014 GCA_049696035.1 Ilumatobacteraceae bacterium | reverse complement strand
GGTGCAGGTCGCGGACCATGGCGGGTCCGTCCCAGGTGTCGAGGAGTTCTCGGTAGGTAGGGATTGCGAGTCGGCGCGCGTTCGTGATGGTGTGGTCTCGGCGCACGCGCTCGGTCAATGCTGCGTTGATCGTGAGGTCCTCGTACCGGTAGAAGTGGTTCACACTGATGCGAATGGACACCAGCTTCGACGCCTTGAGCGCGACGCTGTAGAGCACTCGCCGCGGGCCGTTGAGCAGAAATTCGGCGACGTGTGCTGGGGTGTTGACGGCGACCACGCTGGCGATTTCGGGGTCACGAACTCCTGCGAGCACGGCGACCATGCCACCGAGGCTGTTGCCCACTACATGGACGTGGCTGAGGCCGCCTCGGCGGGCGTGGTCGATGACGGACGTGGTGTCGTAGGCGAGGTCGTCGAGGCTCCAGCGGCCGCGGGGTCCGCTGCTGCGACCGTGGCCGCGGTAGTCGAAGCTGACGGTGTTGATGCCGCGAGCGGCAAGCTGGATGGCGGGCGGCTCGTACTCGAAGGTGTGGAACCCGAGACCGCACAGCAGCACCACCGTGGGCTGCGTCGGGTCTACCACTCGCAGCCGGACGTAGAGCTCCACGTCGTCGTGGCGGATGAAGTGTTCGTCGACTGTTGCGCTCATTGCTGCTCCTGCATGTCGAAGCGTCGGAAGATGCCGGCGATCGAAAGATGCCAAGCGGGTCCGGTGACGAAGCTGACGGCACCGACGGTGACCACGACGATCTCGGAGCGGTCGCTGAGCAGGCCGATGTAGGCAGTCCAGAAGCTGGTGGCCTTGGCGACGCTGAGCCACCAGAACCAGCCGGGCCAACGGACGTCGCGCCGTATCAGCGCGGCGATGATCCACACCCAGGCGCCGACGAGGACGAGCTCGAACCCGGCGCCCCATGCCAGGGGCATCAAGTCGCCGCTGCCGTCCGGTGTGGCGCCGTGGCGAGTAGCGACCAGCCACCAGGAGAAGAACGCGATCGTGCCGGCATGACCGAGGTAGGCAAGGCTCGCTCCGAGGTCGGCCCAGCCCGCGTGCTGGTCCCCGACGGCGCGTCGTTCGGCCGGGGTGATGGCGAGCCCGAGCACGGCGATCACGACGAACGCACCGCATAGCGCTCGAAACGCAGTCAGGTTCGACGCCGGCAGACTGGCGAAACCGTCCTCGACGAGCTGATCGACACCGAGGACGGCGGCGCACACCCCGATCACGACGAACAAGACGCTCTGAACGACCGAGACGGTTGCGCCGAAGCGCAACAGTGCACCGGTGTCACCAGATCGTCCTTGCATGACGGCCTCCTTCAGGGTCCCCGAACTGGAGTCACCATCGCGCCGACCATGGGTCGGGGCTTGAACGATTCGGCTACCGTCCGATCTCGTGGACAATGAGCAGGCCCATGCCGCTCGGCCGGGTCGGCTGATGCTGTGGCCCGGACACGGTCTGTACGTCGGGCCCCTGCTGCCCAACGCCCCGCACGCTCACCACGCAATCCAGATCACCGCTGCGCTCACTGGTTCCTTCTCTACGGTCACGACGAGGGGGACGAGACGCAGCGTCGCGGTGGCAGTGGTCGATTCGGACGAGCCCCACGCCTTGCACGGCATCGCGACCAGCTTTCAGCTCTACCTCGACCCCGGCAGCTGGCCCGGGCGTCTCGGTCACGACGCCAACACCGATCAGTGGCAACGACGACTCGCGAACCAGGTCCGCGCACAGCTACCCACACTCCGTCGCCTCTGGGACGAACGCGCTCCGCTCGAGGACTGGAGGCCGCCGATCAGCCGGATCACCGAGCCGGGCGACAGGCCCGACGGCGCGGCGATCCGTCGAGTCGACAGTCGCGTCACCGAGATCCTGAGGGGACTTCACGCTGCGCCGGCGGAGCCACCGTCTCTCGCCGACGCAGCGATGCAGGTGCACCTCTCACCCGGGCGGTTCGGACACCTGTTCACGGAAGGCACCGGGCTGCCCTACCGGCGCTACCAGCTGTGGGTG
>JBAVTH010000661.1:0-7765 GCA_049696035.1 Ilumatobacteraceae bacterium | reverse complement strand
GGCGGCGACCGCGACGTGTTCGGCGCGGGCAACAAGCACCACCCGGCGGATTTCGTGCTGTGGAAGTTCTCGAAGCCCGGAGAGCCGGCGTGGCCCTCGCCGTGGGGTGAGGGTCGTCCCGGCTGGCACAGCGAGTGCGTGGTGATGAGCCTCGACCTGCTGGGCGAGGGTTTCGATCTCCATTGCGGCGGTCAGGACCTCAAGTTCCCGCACCACGAGAACGAGCGGGCGCAGGCCGTTGCGTTGGGCAAGCGGTTCGCCAACCACTGGATGCATCACGGCTTCATCGTCGACGCCGAGGGCGAGAAGATGTCGAAGAGCCTCGGCAACGTGCACAACTTGCTCGACCTGGCGGAGCTCTTCGATCCGCGGGCCTACCGGATGCTGCTGCTGCAGTCGCACTACCGCGGCCCGGTCACGGTCGGGCAGGACAACATCGACTCGTCGGTGAAGGACCTCGCCCGGTTCGACGGTGTCGCCCGCCGCTTCGGGTCGGTCGCCGCCGCGCCCGACGAGTTCACCATCGCAGCCTTCCGCACGGCGATGGATGACGATCTCAACACGCCCGCCGCGATGGCGATCGTGTTCGATGCGATCACCCAGGCCAACGCTGCCGCCGACGCGGGCGACCTTGCCCGGGCCGAGGCGTTGGTGGCCGCGATCTATTCGATCGCCGAGGCGGTCGGCCTCACGTTCTCCGTGGCCGACGACGTGCCCGCCGACGCTGCAGCCAAGGCCGCGGCGCTCGATGCCGCCCGCGCCGCCAAGGACTTCGCCACCGCTGACGCGGTTCGCGCCGAGTTGCAGGCTGCCGGCTGGACCGTCGAGACCACCAAGGCCGGCACCACCCTGCGTCGCTGACCCGTGCCGTCAGGTCCGCCACTGCAGGGTTCTGGGGCTGGATCGTTCCGTCTCCGCGTCCGGGGCTGATTCGTCTCCACCGCCGGGACGAATCCGCCCCAGAAGCCTTGGGGATGACCGTCAACTGGCGCTGCAGCAGATAGAACGAAGCACCGTGTCGAAAGCTGAACGCTCTCCGTTACCCAAGGGGTACTGGACCATCTGGTCCACGGTCGCGCTCGATCTCATCGGTTTCGGCATCGTGGTGCCCATCCTCGGCCGTTATGCGGAGCGGTTCGGGGCTTCGGGGCTCACGGTCGGCTTCCTGTTCGCTTCCTTCTCGCTGGCCCAGTTCGTCTGTGCGCCGCTGTTGGGCCGCCTGTCGGATCGCATCGGCCGCAAGCCGGTCATCATCATCTCGTTGCTGGGCACGGCCGTCGGCAGCTTCGTCACCGGCGCTGCCAACGTGCTGTGGCTGCTGTTCCTCGGCCGGTTGATCGACGGCGGGTCCGGCGCCAGCCTCGCCGTGGCGCAGGCAGCGGTGGGCGACATGGCCGCACCCAAGGACCGTCCGCGGCTGATGGGGTTGCTCGGCGCTGCGTTCGGCATCGGGTTCGTGGTGGGGCCTGCGCTGGGCGGGTTGGCCTCGCTGGGCGGGCCGCACGTGCCGTTCTACGTGGCCGGCGTGCTCGCGCTGGTCAACGCGGGTGCCGCGATGGTGCGCCTGCCGGAGACGCGCAAGCCCTCGGCGATCGATCGGCCCGCAGCGACGAGCGCCCGGCACGCGCTCACGCCGGCCTTGCGTCAGCTGGCCATCGTCGGCTTCGTGACCACCGTGGCGTTCACCGCCTTCGAGGCCACGTTCTCGCTGCTGGGCGATCGCCGCTTCGGGCTCACCGAGGGCGGCACGGCGTTCGTGTTCCTGGGTGTCGGCCTGGTGCTGGTGGCGGTGCAAGGCGGCGGCTACGGAAAGCTGGTCGAGAAGTTCGGCCTCAACGCGCTGTACGTCGGCGGTGTCGGGCTGCTGGTGCTCGGGCTGGCGGCGGTGAGCGTCGCCACCGTGTGGCCGGTGCTGATCTTCGCCCTGTTCCTGTTGTCGGTGGGCCAGGGGTGTGCGTCACCGTCGATCACGTCGCTGGTCAGCGAGCATGCGCCGCCTCACCGGCGCGGTGAGGCGATGGGCTTTCAGCAGTCGGCCGGCGCCGTTGGCCGCATCGTCGGCCCGCCCGCTGCCGGCTGGATGTTCGACCACACCGGCGTATGGAGCCCTTACGCCGCGGCCGCGGCGCTGTGCGGCGTCGCCGTGTTGCTGCTGTTCACCTGGGGCTTCCACCGGCCGGCCAACGCCTCGCCAGCGCAGCTCGGCTGAGTCGCTACGGGTTGTGGTCGGCCGTGCAAGCCGCCCCGCCGCACACGTCGATCAGCGTGTCATCGAACAAGAAGCTGGCCTTCTGGGCGCGGACGTCGGGGTCGCGACGCGGGTCCTCGTGCGAGTCGTCGCCGTCGCGCGGGGCCAGGTTGTCGACGGGGATGTCGGCCATTCCTGAGTCCCACACCGTCATCGCCGAGCCGGTGGACGGATACACGGTGGGCTCGAGGCCCCACCCTGGTTCCACCTCCTGCCAGCGGCCGGCGGCGGCGACGGGCGTGTGGATGGTGGCGCCGATGGTGCGCGCTTCGATCATCGCCGACAGCTCTGTCACCTGGTGGTCGCCGTAGGCGACATCGAGCAGCACGGTCTTGGCCGGCGTGCCCGGGTACGGATCGGTGGTGAGGTGTTGCACGTACCCACCGCCCTCGCCTCGGTCCCACAGCATCTGGGTGACGCCGAGGATGAGCACGCGGTCGAGGTCGTTCGGGTAGGCGGGCTTGAAGATGACCTCGTAGTCGTCGAAGTCGACCGAGCGCGGCAGCAGCAGGCTGTAGTTGATGCCGGGCACGCCGAGCACGGCGCGTTCGATGTCGGGTGACACGGCGGCGAGCATCGCACCCATGATGCCGCCCTGGCTGTTGCCGTCGTAGTCGAGGTGGCCGGTGTCGAGCATCGGGCTGAGGTCGGCTCGGCGGAAGATGTCGCTGTCACCGAGGCCGCCGGGGCGGGTCATCAGCCGGCCGAGGAAGATCTGGTTCAGCACGCCCTGTTGCAGGCGATCGGCCATCGACTTGAAGTTGCCGAACTCGCCGAGCGTCGCGGCGGCGTTGCCGATGTCGTCCTCGCTCATGCCTGCCCACTTGGTGGCGCAGTGCACCACGTTGTGTTCGTTGCTCATCGCGCGCACGTTGCCGGCATCGATCTCGTGGTGGTCGCCGAGCAACCCGTGGCCGTAGAGCACCAGGTGGGCCGGCTCGGTGCCGTTCATGGTGGCGACGCTGATGTTGCACACGAATGGCGCCTGGATGGTGCCGTTGCGCACCGGCAGCGCGTCGGCGTCGGTGCTGTCGTAGTTGAACGACTGCCCGGGCCCGCCGTCGCCCGTGAGGTAGTTGGGCACCGTGAACGTGCCCTCGACCTGCATCGCGATGTTGTCATCGGTGTTCGGGGTCGCTGCCGTGATCATGTAGATCGGTGCTGCATCACCCAGCTCGGCCAGCGCCTCGTCGCGGATGTGCAGCATTCGCTCGCTGATGTTGCGGGTGCTGGCCACGGTGAAGTCCCACGCCAGCTGGAGCTCGTCGCGGCCCACGCCGGCGGTCTCGAGCGCAGAGAAGGCGGCTTCCATCGCCGGGCGGCGGTACTCGATCTCTTCGATGGTGGTGGCCAGGTTGTCGCGGAACACCACGAATGCCGGGCTGGGCTCGATGTAGCTGCGATCGGCGGTGAGCATGCCGCGCAACCCGACCGCGAACGTGTGCCCCTCGGGGAGGCTGATCGCGGGGCGGATGGTCAGCAGCCGGTCGTCGTCGCTGGCGGCGTGGGCGTCGAGCTCGGCCCACAGGGGGATGCGTTCGCCGGTGTCGACGTCGACCAGCACGATCGTGGAGTCGCCGGCCAACGACGAACCGATGTCGCTCCACTTCGGCAACTTGGACGCCTCGGCATCCAACCCTGGCAGGAACGCCAGGAGGGGAGTGTTGGGGCTGAACCCGTCGTTGCGGTTCCATTCGGAGAGGTCGACGACGACGTCGCTGGCATTGGCGCCGAGTGCACCGGCCGGCATCGAGACGCGCAGGCCGGTGTCGGAGGTGGGGTCCTGCTGGGTGTAGGAGTTGCTCGGGTACGGCAACAGGCATCGCTTGGTGTCGAGTGGGTCGCAGCCTTCGGGGTTGCCTTCGATCGCGTCGAGGATGGCGGCATTGGTGGCCGCGTCGGCCTCGACCGGCGGCGGCACCGTGGGCGCGGTGTCGTCGGGTTCGAGGACCACGGGCGTGGAGCCGATCATGACGGTCTCGCTCGACGACTTCCCGTCGTCGCTGCACGCCGCCAGCAGCAGTGCCACGCTCAGTCCGGCCATTGCTGTCCGCTTCATCGTTCCCCCTCGACTCGATCCTGTTCCACTCTGCCATAGGCCCTGCTCTTGCCCGAGACTTGATCGTTGCTTCGTTCCGGCATGAACGTCGAGCCGTAGAACGGCTGGTATGAGAACCGCCATCGGCTCGTGGGAAGCACTCGGGCCCGAGCAGGCCCAGGACTTCGCGGTGCTGCAGGCGGAGACGGGTGATGCGGAAGCGTTCGATGCGGCAGGCGCTGTTCCTGCAATCGACGGGTCGCGGCGTCTGCGACTGCTCGCGCTGGTCGTGCTGGTCGCGGTTGCGGGCGGCCTGGTGCTCATTCGTCCGTCGGCCTCGACGGGAGAGGCCGACGCGACGAGCGGCAGCTTGACGCTGTTGGCCGGTGATCTCACGGCGTTGCTGGGTGATGCTCCGGAGGTGCGGTCCGTGAGCTCGGCCTACGTGCCGGGCAGCGGGGTCGTGGCCACGATGACGGTTGCAGGAGTCGCCCCGTTGCTGGTCGACGTCTGGCTGGCACCGTTGGTCGCTGCCGGCGACTCGGCCCTCGCTCGGCTGCCCGACAGGGAAGCCTTGGTGCTGACCGTTTTCCTGGCGGATGATCCCGCATCGAGCCGGGTCATCCGGATCCTCCCCAGCCAGGTACCGCACCCGTCGCTGTGGTCGCACGCGTCGTTGTCCTCGGCGATGAGCGGTCAGCCGGCGACGGCCGATGCATCGTCGAGCCGAGCGACCGCGCAGGTCGACGCCGGGCAGCAGACCACGGCAACCGCCGGCTCAGCGGTACCGCTCGGTGCCGACTTCGCTGCCGCCGATGACCGGTGGGTCGTGCTGGCCGGCACGTGGGAGGTGTCCGGTGGCAGCTACCGCCAGACCGACGACGGTGGTTACGACCACATCGCCCAGCTGACGGCCGCAGACGCTGCGGGGCGGACCGCCGGCAGGGTGGAGGTGCGCATGCGTGCGCTCGATGGGAGCCCGCTCAACGCCGGTCTCGTCGTCGGGTTGGCGGTGCCGGGCACGCGCGACGGAGCGACGATGATCGATCTCGCAGCGGACGGCGGGTACGTGCGGTGGGGTCGCTACGCCGCGAATGGAGGCGGCTACGAGTTCGTCGGTGGCGCCACGTTGGCACAAGCGGCCGTTGCCGGTGAGTGGCACACGCTCTCCGTGGTGGTGGCCGACGGTGTGGCAGCGGTGTCGTTCGACGGCGCGACCGTCGGCGAGATCTCGGGCGTGGCGACAGGTGCGATCGGTCTCGTCACCTCGGTGGCCAAGGTCGAGTTCGACGATCTGGCGATCGTGACGTCGTGAAGACCGACGTCGTCGCGCCGATTCCGGCCGGCGCAGTGCGCACGACCGCAGTGCCGCCGGAGTGAGACGGTTTCCTGGGGCGACCTGACGAATCCGCTGGGCCGAGGTGGACAACTCGGGTTACCCGTGGGTAGTGTTACCAGCGAGTAACTTACCCCCCCCGTTCGACAGAGCAAGGTGATCTCCATGGCTGATTTCGCATTGAACGAAGACCAACTCCAGATTCAGAAGTGGGTGCACGACTTCGCCGAGGGTGTCATCCGCCCCGCCGCCCACGAGTGGGATGAGCGCGAAGAGATGCCGATGCCGATCGTGCAGCAGGCTGCCGAGATCGGCCTCTACGGCTGGGAGTTCCTGATGAACGCGATGGGTGACCCCACGGGTCTGACCCTGCCGGTCACCATCGAGGAGCTGTTCTGGGGCGATGCCGGCATCGGCATGGCCATCATGGGCACCGCTCTCGCTGCCGCCGGCATCAGCGGCAACGGCACGCCCGAGCAGGTCATGGAGTGGGTGCCGCAGTGCTACGGCGACGCCAAGGACGTCAAGCTCGGCGCCTTCTGCGTCAGCGAGCCCGACGCCGGCTCCGACGTGTCGTCGCTGCGCACCCGCGCCGTCTACGACCAGGCCACCGACGAGTGGGTGCTCAACGGCACCAAGGCGTGGATCACGAACGGCGGCATCGCCGACGTGCACGTGGTGGTCGCCGCAGTCGAACCCGAGCTGAAGGGCCGTGGGCAGGCATCGTTCATCGTGCCGCCCGGCACCAAGGGCCTGTCGCAGGGGCAGAAGTACAAGAAGCACGGCATTCGTGCGTCGCACACGGCCGAGGTCGTGCTCGACGACGTGCGCATCGCCGGCCGCTGCCTGCTCGGCGGCAAGGAGAAGCTCGACGCCAAGCTGGCCCGTGCCCGCGAGCGCGGTCACAGCGGCGAGAAGCAGCCGGCGATGACCACCTTCGAAGCGACTCGCCCCAGCGTGGGAGCGCAGGCGTTGGGCATCGCCCGCGCCGCGTACGAGTACTCGCTGGAGTACGCCAAAGAACGCAAGGCGTTCGGCAAGCCGATCGTCATGCACCAGGCGATCGCGTTCAAGCTGGCCAACATGGCCACCGAGATCGACGCCGCTCGTCTGCTCATCTGGCGTGCCGCATGGCTGGCCCGCAACGGCGGGTTCAAGAACGGCGAAGGCTCGATGAGCAAGTACAAGGCCTCCGAGGTGGCCGTGCGCGTGACGGAGGATGCGATCCAGATCCTCGGTGGCTACGGCTACACCCGTGAGTACCCGGTGGAGCGCTGGCATCGCGACGCGAAGATCCACACGATCTTCGAAGGAACGTCTGAGATCCAGCAGCTCGTCATCGCCAGGGCCATATCTGGCCTGCGTATCGAGTAAGTCTTGCGTTGGCGGCTCGGTCGGCTTGTCGTCCGCCGGGAGTTGTCCCTAGCAATCAGCCCTAGACGTTGTGACACCCTCGGCGTATCGTCGTGGGCATGGCGACGATCCGTGAGAAGCGCCCCGGTGTGTGGGAGGTCCGTGTCTTCACGGGCTCCGACGCACGTGGTCGACCGACGCAAATGTCGCGAACGGTGCGCGGCGGCAAGCGCGACGCGCAGCGGCTCGCCGCCCAGCTCGAGTCGTCGGGCGGCAATGCCAAACCAGCTGGCCGCTCGGTGAGCGACGTGCTCGACGAGTGGGTGAAGCAGAACATCGACACCTGGGCGCCGTCGTCGGCGCGCGATCAGCAGAGCCGCGTGAAGTCGCTCAAGAAGGATCAGATCGCCCGCTTGCCGCTCGCTCGGCTCACGGTGGCCGACATCGAGCGGTGGCACACGCGCCTGCGGAAGGCGGGCATGGCCGACGCGGGGATCAAGAACCAGCACGGAGTGTTGAGGGCGGCGCTCTCGCAGGCGGTGCGCTGGGGATGGGTGTCGTCGAACGTGGCGTCGCTCGCCCGACTGCGGTCGACGAAGACGCAGCAGCGAACCGTGATGACCGTCAACGACGTGCGCGCCGTGATGGCAGCTGCGGCGTCGATCGATGCCGCAGCCGAGTTGGCGTTCCGCATCGCCGCCGTCGCCGGCGCACGCCGTGCCGAGCTGGCGTCGCTGCGCTGGACCGACGAGCACAACGGCCAACTGCTGGTCGACTCGGCGATCGAGAT
>JBAVTH010000660.1:0-2514 GCA_049696035.1 Ilumatobacteraceae bacterium | reverse complement strand
CCTCATGGGACCTGCGGCCGTTCGCGCGTGACGCCGACTTCCTCGTCGCGGTGTTGTCACCCACCCGGGCCGGGCACGGGAGCAACGCCACGGTCAGGCCGTGATGTCGCGTCGGGCGAATGAGGTCGCTGCGAGGAGGTAGGCGCCGACCGCGTATGCGGCGACAAGCAGGACGGCGGTACCGAAGCTGATTGCGGTGTTTCCGCCGTCGGCGAGTGCGGACATGGCGCTCGCGGGAAGCCACTCTTCGGTCGATGGCCAGAGCGAGTTGAGAAGGAGCTGCTCGCCGAGGAGGAAGTAGCCGACGCCAGCCGCAATGGCGATGGCGGACGACTTCGTGACCATGCCGAGCATGGCACCGAACGCACCCCACGCGAGGCAAGACAACAACACGTTAACAAACGCCGAGAGACCTTCGGTCACGGCGCTGGTGGTCGTCCAGGCCGAGGTGCTGATGTTCTCCTTGGCGGCGAGGGGGAACGCGACCGCGGCGACGAGCCCGGCCGCGATCGCGAGGCCGACCGCGATGAAGGAGGTGAGTGCGACGACCTTGCCGGCCAGAACGCGGAGTCGTCTGGGTTCGATGACCAGCACGGAGCGGATTGTTCCGGTGGTGAAGTCGCCGGCGATGTTGGACGCGAAGATGGCGAGGGTGACGAGCCCGAGGAATGTGGAGGCCGCTCCGAGGCCGGCGAGCCAGCCGCCGGGGCTTGCGAGGTCGTCGAGGCTGATCTTGCCCATTGGGCCCGAGTGTGTGCCGGCGTCGTTCGCTCGCAGGATGCTCACAGCGGTGATGGCGATGCTGAAGCCGACGAGCGCGGTGATTGCACCGAGAGCGAAGTTGCGGCGGGTGAGCTTGACCCATTCGGATCGGAACGCGGCGATCATGGGGTGACTCCGGTATCGGTGAGGTCGAGGAAGGTCTGCTCGAGGTTGGCGTCGCGCATCGCAAGTTCGCGCAGGGTGATGCCGGCGTTCATTGCTTGCCGGTTGAGTTCTGCCGCCCAGGACTGGGGGGCGCGGATCTCGAGGTGGTCGTCGCGGGTGCTGGCGGTGTAGCCGGCGTTGGCGACGAGTGCGGCGAGGGCGCCGATGTCTGTTGCGTGTTCGGGGGCGACGACGAGGGTGGCGCCGTGGCTGGCGAGCAGTGTGTCGATCGGTCCGGACCACAGCAGTCCGCCGTTCTTGATCAGCACGATCTCGTGGCAAACGGCTTGGATCTCCGAGAGGTTGTGGCTCGAGACGAGCACCGAGGTTCCTTGTTGGCTGAGTTCGCGCAAGAGCATGCGGATCTCGACGATGCCGGCGGGGTCGAGGCCGTTGGTCGGCTCGTCGAGGATCAGCAGCTCCGGATTCTGGAGCAATGCGGCGGCGATGCCGAGCCGCTGCTTCATTCCGAGCGAGTAGTCCTTGAAGCGGTCCTCGCCTCGATCGGTGAGGCCGGCGATGTCGAGTACCTCATTGATGCGCGACGCAGGTAGCCGGGCCAAGCGGGTGAGCGCGAGGAGGTTCCGGTAGCCGGAGAGCTGCGGGTAGAAGGCGGGTGCCTCGACGAGGGCACCGACCCGGCTCAGGTAGGCGCGAGGGTCGCTGATCGGGTGGCCGAGCACGGTGGCGGTTCCGGCGCTGGGTTGGATGAGGCCGAGCAGCATGCGGATGGTGGTGCTCTTGCCGGCGCCGTTGGGGCCGACAAAGCCGGTGACGTTGCTTCGCTGGAGGTCGAAGGTGAGGTTGTCGACGGCGTGTCGGTCGCCGAACGACTTCGTCAGGCCGTGTACGGAGATCGCCAAGTTGTCGGTCATGATTGGTCGTTTCGTTCGGCTGCCGTGCCGGGCAGTGCGGTGCCGTCGAGGTCTACGACTTCTGCCGATGGGGGCTCGGATGTGTCCGCCGTCGCTCGGTGGAACTCGACGACGAAGCGCACAGGGCCGGTGAGGATCACGCGGTGTGGACGTTGCGGGGCGATCGCGATCGAGTCTCCTGCGCTCAATTGGTGGATCGTTGCCGGTTGGTCGTCGAACGCGAAGCTCGTCTCACCAGTGTGGACGACGAGTCGACCCCAGACGTCGGGTGCGGTTCGGTGGGCGCCGAGCAGTCCGGCGGGGGTGGTGTGCTGGTCGAATTCGGGTGTGGTGCGGACGAGCTCGAGTCCGTCGGGGAGTATCGGCAGAGGTGTCATCGGGTGACCGTGTCGATCTGTGTGATGGCAGTCGTTGCCGGCTCGTTCTCGAGGTCGATATGGGGGAGAAACCGGTCGAGCCACCGGGGAAGCCACCAGTTGGCGTCGCCCACAAGTGCCATCGTGGATGGCACAAGGACCATGCGCACGATCGTGGCGTCGACGGCGACGGCGGTGGCGAGACCGACGCCCATCATCTTGACGATGGGATCGGGGCTGGCGACGAAACCGAGAAAGACACTGATCATGATCATCGCGGCAGCGGTGATCACCTTGGCGGTGGCGCCGAGGCCCTCGACGACGCTGTCGATGTTGGTGTGGCCACTGTGGTACTC
>JBAVTH010000659.1:0-4684 GCA_049696035.1 Ilumatobacteraceae bacterium | reverse complement strand
TCATGGATCACATCGAGCCGGAAGTTGCTGCGCTCGAAGGACATGTACAGCTCGGTGAAGGTGGTGCTGTTGGCGCCATAGGCCGCGGTGGCCGTGTGGTCGTGGCCCCCGAACATCGCCGCCACCGGATGCTGGATGGCCACCACGAAGGGCGCCCCGGGCTTGAGCACGCGGTGCACCTGGCGCAGCAGTCGGGGGAGGTCGTCGACGCTGGCCAGGGTGTGGGAGGCGACGACGAGATCGACGGAGGCGCTGGTGGCGAACCCGAGATCGGCGAGTTCCCCTTGGTGGCACTCCACCTTGACGTCGGCTTGCTCGGCGGCCGCGCGCACGGAGGCGATCGACTGCGGGTCGGGGTCGAGGACCATCGACTTCGCGCCTGCCACGGCGGCCGTGACGGAGTTGGGTGTTGCCGCGTTGACCTGCGCGATGCCGAGCTCGATGACGCGCTTTCCGGCGACATCGCCGCACAGGCGCAGCTCGGATTCGTCGGCCACGTTGGCGCCGTACCAGATGCTCATGTGCACAGTGTGGCCCGTTTCGGAACGGTCGTGGCGGATGCGAGGCCGGAGTGGAAGGCGGCCTTGAGGCGACCCGGCCGAGCACTGCCGATAACCTCTCGGGTCATGACGTTCGGTGCCAAGACGTTCAGCGCAGGTACGTTGCGCGGCGCCGGCGGGGTGGTCGATCATCGGCTGTCGCGCCGGCACCTCATCAACGAGTTCCGGCGCGGCCGTCTCCGTCAGGACCAGGTGTGCGACGCGCATCCCGAGCTCATCCGGGCGGCCCGCAACCTGGGTACGCCGGCCACCGTCGCCTGTCCCATCTGCCGCCTCCAGGAGCTTCGTCTCATCACCTACGTGTTCGGGCCGCGATTGCCGTCGCACGGTCGCTGCGTCAGCACCGCTGCCGAACTGGCGAAGCTGAACGCGCGCCCCGACGAGCTCACCGCGTACGTCGTGGAGGCGTGCGTGTCGTGCAGTTGGCATCACCTGCTCCGTGTGCTGCCGGTGGGCAGCCGTCGCCCGCCGCGGGCGCGTGCCACGTCGTGAGCTGGTTCTCCTGAGCGTGCCGTCGTCCATCACCCACCTGTTCGTGTACGGCACGCTGCGGCCGGGCGAGGTGCGCTGGCACCACCTCGAGCCGTTCGTGGTGGGCGAGGCCGTCGACACCTCGGTGGCCGGCGAGCTGTACGACACCGAGCTCGACTACCCGGCGGCGATGTTCCGCGGCGACGATCGCATCCTCGGGCGCGTGTACACGTTGCGCGCCGATCGGCTGGCCGAGGCGCTCGACCACCTCGACGAGGTGGAGAGCGCGGTGCGCGGCAGGTATGCGCGGGTCGCCGTGCTGACCATGTCGGGTCATCGTGCGTGGGCCTACCAGTGCGGCGAGGAGGCGCTGCTGGTGCGCCGCATCGAGGGCGGCGACTGGCTGCAGCGCTGAGCGCGCCGCCGGCAGCAGGCGGGCGCAGCGAACGTCAGAAGGGGCTGAGGCCCATCCGGTTGCGCAGGCCGATGGCTTCCCCCACGTGAGCATGACCGTGACCGATGACAGGCCACTGCACGAACCACCACAGGGCCTTGCCCGCCCACATCGTGTACAGCCATGGCAGTTCGTCGGAATCGAGGCCGGCTCGGTTGGTGAGTCGGTAGGCCGTGTTCGGTTCGATGTCGAGCGCCATCGAACCCAGCGGCGCGAGCCACTCCTGGGTGCGGTCGAACACGGCCGTGATGTAGTGGAGCAATGCGTCGGTGGGCACGAGCGAGGTGACGGTGCGGTCCTCGTGCTCGGCCAAGCAGACGGCAGGGCCGGCGCCGGCCAACCCCAACTCGTCGCAGAAGGCCGCGAAGAGCGGCTCGTGATTGCGGATGACGGTGTTGACCGCGAGGTCCTGGTGGCGGGCGATGTGCAGCAGCAGGCCGGCGAGGGTGGTGCCACCGCCATCGGCCTGCTCGTGCCAGCGATCGTGACGCACCAACCGGACCACCGAGTCGAACAGCTTCGCTCGCATCGAGGTCAGGTCGTTGATCATCCACTCGTGCAGGTCCATCGCCCGCGACGGTAGCCCACCGACGCCGGACGCCAGCCGGTCAGCAGCGTTCGAGCACCCGCCAGTAGCCGGTGGTGACGGCCGTGGTGTGGCGCGGCCAGAAGCGGCGGGCCGGTGGGTTGATGGTCTCGTAGTCGAGGATCAGCCGGGCGGTGCCGCGCCGCTGGTGGTCGCAGAGCACTGCGTCGAGCAGCGCCGCGCCCACGCCGGCGGTGCGCAGCGACGGTCGGACGTACACGCCGTTCACCACCACGCTGTCGGGGCCTTGCAGCAACTGCGAGGTGTCGTGGGCGCCGACCTCGGCTCGGATGAACGCCTGCGGCCCGGATGACGTGATGGCCAGCCACACCGAGGTGGGGTCGTGGGCGAGCAAGCGCGCGAGCTCGGCAGCGTCGGCGGGCTCGGGCGGCACCATGAACACCGGCGGGCGCGAGTAGTGGGCGCAGTGCTCGCGATCGAGTGCCACCAGCGCGACGAGGTCGCCGGCGGTGGCCGGACGGATGTGCACCCCGGCCGGCAGGGGAGCGTGGATCGGCGTGCATGCTCGCACCGCGTCGTGCAGGAAGCAGCCGAAGCCGTTGCGTACCCAGTGCTGGTGCGCGCCGACGGTCGAACCGTCGTCGCTGTCGCGGTCGACGTTGCCGACATCGATGCCGTCGTGCAGTTCGGTGACCGAGACGACTTGGCGACCGGAGAGATCCCACAGTTGAGCCGCGCCGGCGAGGAGCGCCTCTCGTAGGGCATCCGTCGGGTGTGCGACGGCGTTTCCGTACTCGGGCACGTACGCCGCCCGCCGTGCTGCCCGGCGGAAGGTGGGCAGCTCCTGCCAGGCGAGGTGGCCCACGACTTCGTCGCCGGCCATCGCGACCACCGCCTGCCCGGCCGTGACCAGCGGCGCCAGCACCTCCTGCACGGCCGGCGACGCCTCGAACGTCGCGGGAACGTCGGGGTGCGCGACCCGCAGCCTGCGCACGCGCCCGGCCACCAGCGCAGCCATCGCCGGCACGTGGGCCGACCTTGCCACCTGCACCTGCACGCTCATCGCGCGAGTCTCGCGCAGGTACTTCGTGACACCCTCTTGTCACACTGCCTGCATGTTCACCGCCCAGTCCTCCACGGCTTGTCCGGCAGCGCCCGGCGTCGCGCACGGGCCTGGTCGAACGGCGCACAAACGCCGCTACACTCACCAGGTCATATTGGCCCTGCCCCATCACGGGGCCCCGGGGAGCCCCCGGGTCCGAAGGGAGGAATCACACGCATGATGCGTGCCTACGAATTCATGGTCATCCTCGAAGGTGATCTCGACGAAACTGCAGCACAGGCTTGGGTGAAGACCATCACTGATGGCATCACCAAGGCCGGCGGCAGTGTCCACGGCAAGGCCGATTGGTGGGGCCGGCGGCAGTTCGCCTACCCCATCAACAAGAAGGAGTACGGCTACTACGCCGTCATGAACGTCATCGCTCCCGGTGGCGCTCTCGACGAGCTCGAGCGTTCGCTCCGTATCGCGGACGATGTCGTCCGCCACAAGCTGCTCCGCCTCCCCGATGCCGAGGCGGCTCGCCGCGGCATGACGGTCGCGGCCTAGTCCCCTTCCGGCGTCCGTACGCCTTCAGCCTTCTGCACAAGGAGCAACCACCATGGACAGCACCGTCACCATTGTCGGCAACCTCACTCGCGATCCCGAGCTTCGGTTCACCGCCGGCGGAAAGGGCGTCGCCAGTTTCGGTGTCGCCGTTGGCCGTCGTTTCCAGCAGAACGGCGAGTGGCAGGAGAAGACCTCGTTCTTCAACGTCACCGCCTGGGACACGCTGGGCGAGAACGTCGCCGCCTCACTCACCAAGGGCACGCGTGTCCTGGTCACCGGTCGCCTCGAGCAGCGCGAATACGAGACCAAAGAGGGCGAGAAGCGCAACGTGGTCGAGATCGTCGCCGACGAGGTCGGGCCCTCGCTGCGCTGGGCACGTGCCGAAGTCGAGCGCGTCGCTCGCGACGGTGGCGGCAACAGCGGTGGTGGCAACTCCGGCGGTGGCGGCTCCAGCAGTGGTAGCCGCGCTCCCGACCCGGTGTACGGCGACGAAGAACCGTTCTGATTTATTCGAGATTCATGCATCCTTCGAGATGTGACTGAAAGACACTGAGACGACAATGGGTAAAGACAACAACACCAGCAAGAAGTCCAAGCCGAGGGCGCCCAAAGAAGGGGCCAACCCGAAGAAGTTCAAGAAGAAGACGAGCGTGCTCGTCACCGACAAGATCGACTACATCGATTACAAGGACGTCAACCTCCTCACTCGTTTCGTGAGCGACCGGTCGAAGATCCGCAACCGTCGCGTGACCGGCAACACCGTCCAGCAGCAGCGCGAGATCGCCAACGCGATCAAGAACTCGCGTGAGGTGGCGCTCATCCCCTACACCAAGCGCGTCGCTCAGACCCGCACTTCGCGCCCGCCGCGCGACGGCGACGGCCGCCGTGGTCGTGGTGGGGAAGATCAGGTTCGCGAGAGCCCGGTCGCGGCCGTCGAGGTCGAGACCGACGCTGTCGACGAGATCGCAGCCGACGAGGTGGACGCCTGATGAAGCTCATCCTCCGTTCCGATCGCAAGGGCCTTGGCAAGCGCGGCGATGTCG
>JBAVTH010000658.1:0-3079 GCA_049696035.1 Ilumatobacteraceae bacterium | reverse complement strand
GTCTTCCAGGATCGAGGCATCTGGCGATGAGCCCGGCAACGCACGCACCGTTCAGCACCACCCGCTCGCCGCACCACATGGTGGCCAGTGCCGACGGGTTGGCCACTCAGGCCGGTTTGGCCGCGCTCGCCGCCGGAGGCAACGCGGTCGATGCAGCCATCGCCACCAACGCCGCCATCGCCGTCACGGGTCCTCACCTGTGTGGGATGGGCGGCGACCTGTTCGCACTGGTCCACGACGGCGGCATCGGCACGGTGCACTGCCTGAACTCCAGCGGTCGTTCCGGCAGCGGCGCCTCCGCTGAAGCACTCCGCGCCGACGGCTTCACGGAGATGCCGTTCCGGCACGACATCCGCACGGTCACCATCCCGGGGTGCGTCGATGGGTGGGTCGCGCTGCACGAGCGGTTCGGCTCCCTCCCGCTGGCGACGATCCTCGCTCCTGCGATCTCGCTCGCGGACGACGGCTTCCCGGCCAGTCCGCTGCTGGTCGGCTCGGTCGCCCGCCTCGACCCCCGCGGGCGCGAGACCCTGCAGGAACTGGCCGGTCAGGCACACCGACCGGGCGAGCGCGTCCGCCGACCGGGAGTGGCAGCGTCGCTGCGAGCGATCGCCGAGGGTGGCCGCGACGCGTTCTACGGCGGGGCCTTCGGCGAAGGCCTGCTGCAGCTGGGCGCCGGATGGTTCACCGCGGCCGACCTCGCCCGAACCCAGGCGGATTGGGTGGACCCGCTGCATGCAGAGGCCTGGGGCGTCGATCTGTGGACCGTGCCGCCGAACTCGCAGGGCTACCTCACGCTGGCCGCAGCATTGCTCGCCGACAACTTGGACCTGCCGGCCGACCCTCACGACGAGCTCTGGGCCCACCTGCTCATCGAGGCCGCCAAGGTGGCCGGGCACGACCGGCCGCAGGTGCTGCACGCGGCCGCCGACGGTGCCGCGCTGCTGCGCTCGATCCCCGGGCGGGCGCACCTGCTGAACACCGAGGAGGCCGCCCAATGGCCCTTCGTCTCGAGGCGCGGCGACACCACCTACCTGTGCACCACGGATGCGAAGGGCATGGGTGTGTCGCTCATCCAGTCCAACGCGTCCGGGTTCGGGTCGTGGCTGGTCGAACCGAGCACGCAGATCAACCTGCACAACCGCGGCCTCGGGTTCAGCCTCGAGCAGGGCCACCCGGCAGAGCTGGCGCCGGCCACGAGACCGCCGCACACCTTGTCGCCGGCACTCGCCACACGCGACGGCGAACTGGCTGCCGTGTTCGGCACGATGGGTGGCGACGCACAACCCCAGATCCTGTTGCAGCTGGCAGCGCGCCTGTTCCACCACGAGCAGTCACCGGCAATGGCGATGCAGGCCGGCCGGTGGGCTCTCAGCGGCCCCGTCACCGGTTTCGACACCTGGACCGCCCCGACCGGTCCGATCGTGGAGATCGAAGGCCACGCGCCGGCGGAGTGGGCCGCCGCGCTCACCGCTCGCGGGCACACCGTCGAGGTTCGGCCGGCGTTCGACAGCGACTTCGGCCACGCCCAGGTGATCGTCCGCGATCACGGCGGGTTCTGGGCCGGCGCCACCGATCCGCGAGCGCGGGTGGGGTCCGTTGCCGGTGGCTGAGGTGGCTGCGGTGGCACACGTGGCGGAGGTGGCGCTCACCATCACCGACGCCCGGCTGCCCGACGGCAGCGTCACCTCGGTACGCATCGTCGACGGCGTCGTCCGGGCCCACGGCGTGCCGGCGCATCAGGGAGACGATGTGCTCGTCGGGGGCGGCCGCTTGCTGCTGCCGGCCATGGCAGAGGCCCACGCACATCTCGACAAGGCCTTCCTGGCCGAGACGGTGCCGAACCCCACCGGCGACCTCATGGGAGCGATCCTCGCGATGGAGGCGAACCGCGACCGCATCACCGAGGCCGACATCCGCAGGCGAGCCGAGGCGGCCGCCCGCCTGATCGCCGCCAACGGAGCTACTGCCATCCGCACCCACGCCGACCTCACCGAGGCGACCGGGCTCGCGTCCGTGCGGGCGCTGCTGGCAGTCAAGCAGGCGCTGCGTGATCTGGTGCAGGTGGAGGTGGTGGCCCTGTGCGGCTGGCCCAGCATCGGACCGGAGGGCGCTCGGCAGCGGGCCCTCCTCCGCGAGGCCGTGGCCATGGGCATCGACGGGATCGGCGGCTGCCCGCACCTCGAGACCGACCCGGCGGCTGCCAACGACAGCTTCCTCACCCTCGCCGCGGAGGCGCAGCTGCCCGTCGATCTGCACACCGACGAGACGCTCGACCACGCCCGCTTCGCGTTGGAGGACCTCGCCGAGCGAGTGTCGGCCACCGGCTTCGCACCTCGGGTGACGGCCAGCCACTGCGTGAGCCTCGGCATGCAGCCGGCAGCGACGCAACAGCGGGTGGCCGAGAAGCTGGCGGCTGCAGGGGTCCACGTGATCGCATTGCCCAGCAGCAACCTGTTCCTGCAGGGTCGCGAGCACCAGGTGGGCATGCCACGAGGGCTCACGGCGGTGAAGGCACTGAGGGCCGCCGGCGTGAACGTGGCCGCCGGGGCCGACAACCTGCAGGACCCCTTCAACCCCGTCGGTCGCGGTGATTGCCTGGAGACGGCGGGATTGATGGTGATGACGTCGCACGTGCTGCCGCACGACGCATACGCGATGGTCAGCACCGCGGTACGTCGGCTGATGGGTCTACCGGTCGCAGGCACTCGGGTCGGCGAGGTGGCGGATCTGGTGCTGCTCGACGCATCGTCGACCCGCGACGCCATCGCTTTCGGCCGTGCCGGCCGCACGATCATCCGTGCCGGCCGCGTCGTCGACCACAGCCGACCTCCCCTGCCCTCCCCTGCCTGAGGCTCCTCATCCCCTCGCCGGGCAGGATGCGGGCTTGGGCGCGAGACTGTGCCGCACCCCACCCCACCCGCGTCCATGGGGCCAGATCCGGCCGTGTCTGTCAGGGATACGCGCCCAACGAGGGCGCAGCGACGCTCCCCGGGGCGGCTGGCGCACACCGAAACAGAGCGTTCACACCCCCCGCACGACCCGCCGCAGATGCTGCCGTACGATGTCGACCTCATGG
>JBAVTH010000657.1:0-2451 GCA_049696035.1 Ilumatobacteraceae bacterium | reverse complement strand
GGCACAGGGCTACCACCCAGCTCGGTTGACGGGCGAGCAACGCCACCGCCACCGCCAGCGACGCCACCCACGCGCCCTGCCACACACCCAGCACGAGCGCGGACGCGATGATCAGCACGGCCCCATCGGACAGATGCCTGCTCGCCGCGCGTTTCACGTCGTACGCTCGCTGCATGCAGCACGCACATGCGTACAACCCGCCGGTGCGGCAGGGGCCGCGCGCCTACCGCCTGCAGATACGGCGCCTGGGGCCGATCGTGGGTGTGCTGCCGGCGGGCGCGCTCGGCGCGGTGTCCCTCGTGCTGTTGCGCGGCAACACATCCACCGTTCGAGGAGTGCTGGGGTTCCTGACCGCTGTGTTGGCCGCGCCTGGCCTGCTGGTGGCCGGCGCACCGATGGCAACGGGAGCCAGCGCGTTCGCGCCCGCGATAGTGGGCAGCTTGGTGCTCTGGCTGCTGGTGGGCACCGCCGCCTCGTTCCGTGCCACTCGCACACCGGTGGCCACGTGGCGCGACTACTGGCGAGAGCACCTGTGGCTTGCCGGTGGGGTGTGGCTGGGTGTGGTGGGTGCGCTCGTCGCCGCCAACCTCGTGCTCGGCGGCGCATTCCTCTGACGCTCACACCGTGACCAACCCGCGTAGCGCCTCCAACTTGGCCGGCCCGATGCCGCGCACGTCGGCGAGAGCCTCGACGGAGGCGAACGGGCCGTGCTGGTCGCGGTAGGCGAGTATTGCGGCCGCGGTGGACGGCCCCACACCGGGCAAGGAGTCGAGGTCGTCGGCCGTCGCCGAGTTCAGGTTGACCGGGCCGGTAGCGGCCGCGGCGCCCGACGACTCGGCTGCCCCGGATGACCCCCCGACCACCACCGGCACAGCTTCGCCGACTCTCGGGACGTACACCCGCTGACCGTCGGCCAAGGGAGCCGCGAGGTTGATCGCATCGGAGTTCGCATCGGCCGCCAGCCCGCCCGCCGCCTGCACGGCATCAACCGCTCGCGCGCCCGCCGGCAACTGGTAGACGCCGGGAGCCTGCACGGCGCCGGCCACGTGCACGACCAACGTCGAGGGAACGGCCACACCCGTGGTAGCGGTGACCGGAGAGGCGGGGGACGCATTGGGTGCCGTGGTGGCGGTACCTGCGTACGGCAGCTTCGACTCGGTGGTGGCGGGTGGCGGTTTCACCAGCCAGTAGGCACCGGCGATGACGGCCAGCACGACGACCGCCGAGGCCACCAACCTGCCGGCGCCGATCCACTCGACCCACGACCGGAGACGGACGAGGGCGGACCGAGGCGGTGCAGGGCGTTCCGGGAACTCGGGCACCATGGGCCCCCTTGCGTGGGCGGGCGCGCGGCCCGAACGAACGACTGGGGGAAGCCACTGCCGAACATATCGGCCGAGTGGAACGCTACGACGCGACTCGGTCGGAAAGTTCGTCGCGGATGGCGGTGGCCAGCTGGCGGCGCGCAACCCAGTCGGCTTCGATCTCCATCGGGATGCGGAGGTAGGCGCCCCGATGCCCCTTGCGCCGGAGCCGCCACAGCGTGTAGCTGCCCAGGTAGCGAACGCCGAAGCCGATGAACCCGTAACGGCGCCACTGCCGCACGTGCACCAGCTCGTGGCGCAACAGGTACGGCGTGGCTCGCCCGCGGCGAACGATCACCAACGAGCCGAACGTGATGCCTTCGGCGCCTCTTGGCACCGGACCGCCCTCCCAGAGGCGGTAGCCATCGCGTTGCTGCAGCACCATGGCCCGTGAGCCTACCGCTGTGCGTGGTGCCGGCAGAACGGGCGCCGGCACCATGTGGTTCCAGATCGCAGCGGAAGAACGAGGAAGGGCTGGGGGCGTGCGCCCCCAGCCCTTCACTGCATTGTCAGCGTGGAATCGTCGTCGCTCAGAGGCAGACAGCGAATGCCGTGACCGTCCAGGTTGTGACGTCCTGAGTGTTGTCAACGGCAGCGGTCACCGTCCAGACGGTGTCGGAGGTCGGGTAGCTGCTGATGATGTTCACCTCACCGGATTCGTTCGCGGTGGTGAAGCTGAGCAGACCGCCGCCGCCGACCACTTTCTTGCCGACCGGGCAGGCCGCCGTCACCGTCTTGGTGCCACCATTCGCGAGGTCGGTGCTCGCCGAAGCCGTACCGGTCACCCGCTGGTAGTTGAGAGTGGCTGCAGGGCCAGTAGCACCAGGAGCACCAGGAGCACCAGGAGCACCATCGACGCCGGGATCACCCTTGTCACCCTTGGCACCAACAGCACCATCGACGCCAGGATCACCCTTGTCACCCTTGGCACCGGCAGCACCAGGGGCACCAGGAAGACCATCCACACCAGGATCACCAGGATCACCCTTCGCACCAGGCGCACCAGGAGCACCCGGATCACCAGGATCACCCTTCGCACCAGGCGCACCCGCATCACCAGGATCACCCTTCGCACCAGGCGCACCCG
>JBAVTH010000656.1:0-7741 GCA_049696035.1 Ilumatobacteraceae bacterium | reverse complement strand
GCGGCTCGGCGGCGGAGCGTGTCGGCGGCGGGTGTCGTTGCCATCTCACCTCTACTGGGCACGGTGAGATCGGCAAAACGGCAAATCAGGCGAGCCGGCGCAGCACCAGATGGTGAGGCAGCTGCGTGGTCTCGTCGATCCAACCATCACCCACGACCACGAACCCGTGGCGTTGGTAGAACGCGAGCGCGGCGTCGCGAGCGTTTGCCCACACCACGGGCGTGCCGGCCGCAGCGTGGCGTGCGCACCCCGCCTCCAGCAGGATGCCGCCCAGGCCGTGGCCCTGCAGGTTGCGAGCGGTTGCCATGCCGCGCAGTTGCACGGCGGGCTCGCCGTCGTGTTCGCGCGGCACCCAGGTGGACGTGCCGACCAGCTCGCCATCCAGCCGCAAGCCCAGGTGCACCACGCCCGGCCACTCGTCCTGCGGGAACACCACCTGCTTCGACACGGTGTCGAAGCGCAGCACGGCCAGGCGCAGCGGGTGCGTCTCGCTCGCCGTCAGCTCGACGACGATCGGATCGCTCACCTGACGACTTCGGGGGGAAGGTCGAGCACCGCGCCGTCGGCCGCCGCGGACGCGTACATCGTGTCGACGATCTGGTGTGCCTTCACGGCGGTGAACAGGTCGGGGGTCGCCGGCCGGCCCTCGATGATCGCGCGGATGAACTCGCCGTCGGGGTTGTCGGTGCCGTCGCGCATCGGGGCCACCGCGGCCGCGAGTGCGTCGTCGGCGAGCGAGCCGCTGGCGCCGTCGGCGTCGGTCCAGCTGACCGGGCCGAACCAGTCGTCGCCTTCGATCACGATGTGGCGGCGTTCGCTGAAGATCTCCACCCGGCGCAGGCTGGGTCGGGCCAGGTTGTCGTGCCACACGCTGGTGAGCGTGCCGGTGGCGCCGCTCTCGAAGCGCAGCGAGGACGTGGCGACGTCCTCGATGCCGTCGTGGCCGTGGAAGTTGACGGTGTGGGCGCTGAGGCGGCGTACCTCGCCGACGAGGAAGCGCAGCATGTCGACATCGTGGATGCTGTGCTCCAAGAGGGTGCCGGCGCCGACGAGGGCCTTGTCGGCGCGCCAGGTGCTGGCGTAGTGGCCCTGGATGGGGATGAACTGGTCGTCGCGGAACACCACCGTCATCACCCGCCCGGCGGTCGGGTCGTCGATCAGGTGCTTGGCCCACAGGTAGGCGGGCGAGCGGCGCAGCACCAGACCCACCTGATGGGTGACGCCCGCGTCCTGCGCGCAGCGCGCCATGCGCAGTGCCTCGCCGGTGGTGAATGCGAGCGGCTTCTCGCAGAACACGTGCTTGCCGGCGGCGACCGCCTCGGCCAGCAGTTGCGAGTGGGCGTTGGTCCACGTGCAGATGTAGACGGCATCGCAGCCGGCGATCACCTCCGCCGAACTGGCGCACGCGGTGTGCCCACTTGCCGCGGCAAAGGCTGTGGCCCGTTCGGTGTCGGGGTCGTACACCCCGGCCCGCACGACAGGGGCGCCGCTGCGCTTCAGGCTCTTCGAGTGATAGGTGGCGATGAGGCCGGCACCGAGGAACCCGACGCGAACCGGTGCGGCCGTTGGCGTGTGCGACATGATCCGTCAGCATGCCAGACGAGGTGAGCCGGGTCACGCCTGGCGACTGGCGTGAAGTGCTCGGCCCGGGCCGTGTGCGCGCCACCGTTCGGGCCGAGCGGTCGCGACTCCGCCGGGCTACAGGGTGATCACGCGGTCGGCGATGGCGCCGGCTTCGTCGCGATCGTGGGTCACCAGCAGCGCGGTGGTGCCGGTGGTGCGCAGCAGTGTGGCCAGCTCGCCGGCCAGGCGATCGTGCAGCTCGCGATCCAGTCCGGTGAGCGGCTCATCCAGCAGCAGCACCGCCGGGCGTGGTGCCAGCGACCGGGCCAGTGCCACCCGCTTCGCCTCGCCTCCGCTCAACTTCGTCACGGGGACCTTCGCCATGGCCTCGAGGCCGACCAGATGGAGCAGCTCCGTCACGCGGGCCGCGGCCGGGGCGCGACCGACGCCTTGCATGCGCAACCCGAAGCCGACGTTCTGAGCCACCGTGAGGTGGGGGAACAGCTGCTCGTCCTGGAAGACGAGGCCGATGTTGCGCCGGTGCGCCGGCAGCGCCGTCACGTCGCGATCGTCGAGCCAGACGGAGCCCCCATCGGGGGTGAGCAGGCCGGCGATCACTCTCAGCAGCGTGCTCTTGCCCACTCCGGACGGACCCAGTACGGCGGCCACCTCGCCGGTCGCGATCTCCACGGACAGCCGGTCGAGCACCGTGCGTTCTCCGAAGCGAACGGTGATCTCACGAGCCGCGAGCATCCGGCCCTCCTTGCCCGGCCACCGGCTGGGCCGCCATGATGACCAGCGCCGTGGCGACCAGCAGGATCGTGGCCAGGGCGAAGCCCTGCGCGCGCGGGATCTCCCCGGCACGGCCCAGGAGGCGGGCGACGGCGATGGGTAGGGTCTCTCGACCGGCGCGGGTGAGGAACGTGGTGGCCCCGAACTCGCCCAGCGAGATGGCGGCCGACAACCCTGCACTGGCGGCGAGCGATCGGGGCAGCCGCCGAACATCGATGGCCAGCCAGGCCCGCAGGGGCGAGGCGCCCAGGGTGGCCGCGGCGTCGCGCTGCTCGGGAGGGATGGTGCGCAGCACCGGCAGCAGCGCCCTGACGACGAACGGCGTCGCGACGAGCGCGTGGCCCAGCGGGATCAGCCACCAGCTGGCTCGCCAGTCGAACGGCGCGGCGTCGAACGTGATCAACATGCCGAGGCCGATGGTGACGGCCGAGGTGCCCAGAGGGAGCATCACACCGATGTCGAGCAGCCTGCCGTGGCGGCGAGCCGATGCGATGGCCAGCGCCGCCAACCCGCCGACCAGCACGCTGACCACCGCGGCGAACGCCGCGAATCGCAGCGAGGTGAACAGCGACGCCAACGGATCCACGCCGAGGCCGACTCCTGGGCGCACCTCCGCGGACCCGAGCGTGCGCCAGGCGCGCAGCGACCAGCCGCCGCGGAGCCGGAACGACCGCGAGATCAGCACCAGCAGCGGGGTGGCCATCATCAGAGCCGTGATCGCAGCGACGACCGGCACGAAGCGACGCTCGCCGCGGGATCGGGCCCTGCGAGGGCCGCCGGCACCGGCGAAGTGCACGGTGGCGCGTCGTTGCCAGCGTGCCGACCACCACACGACGGTGCCCAGCACCAGCAGTTGCAGCAGCGAGAGCACCGCAGCGCCGTCGACGTCGCCGAGTTGGGTGGCGCGGCGGGCGATCTCCACCTCCAGCGTCGGGTTGGCCGGCCCGCCGAGCAGCTTCACCGCTCCGAAGGACGTGAACGTGAACAGGAAGACGACCGTGGCCGCCGCCCAGAGAGCGGGGCGCAGCAATGGCACGACGACGAACCGCAGCACCTGCGGTGGTGAGGCGCCCAGCGTGCGCGCTGCTGCGGTCAGGTCGGTGGGGAGCACGGTCCACAGAGCGCCCACGAGCCGCACCACGACCGCGATGTTGAAGAACACGTGGGCCACGATCACCGCTCGCGCGGTGCCGTGCCACGACGAGGGCAGCAGGGCCAGGAAGGCGGCGCCCACCACCACGGTGGGCAACATGAACGGCACGGTCACTGCGGCCACCAGCGCTCGCCGCCCCGGGAAGCGGAACCGGGCCAGCAGGTAGGCGGGGGCCAGCCCCACCACCAGTGTGAGTGCGGTGCTGACCAGCGCCTGCCACAGCGTGAACCACAGCACTCGGCCGATGCCGGGAGCGCCGAGAGCATCGCCGATCGAGCCCGGTCGCACCACCCGCGCGAGCAGGGTGCCCAGAGGCCACAGGTAGAACAGCGACAGCCCGATCACGGGCAGCGCCGCCAGCGCCGGCACGAGCCACCGCGGGAGCCGGTTCGGGTGCCGGTCGGGTCGGCGGCTCAGCGC
The DNA here is from genome assembly GCA_049696035.1 of Ilumatobacteraceae bacterium. GTDB lineage: Bacteria > Actinomycetota > Acidimicrobiia > Acidimicrobiales > Ilumatobacteraceae > UBA668. The sequence goes on along the minus strand of JBAVTH010000656.1, from coordinate 3,813 downwards.
AGCACGATCTCGGTCCACTGGTCCTGCCACTGCTGACGGTTGGCGGCGATCACCGCCGGGTCGACGGTGAAGGGATCCTTCGGGACCACTGCGTACTTGGTGAACGCCTCGGGCAGCGGTGTGGCCGGGTTCACCGGATACACGTAGAGGTTCAGCGGCAGCTCCCTCTGGAACGTCTCGCTGACCAGGAAGTCGACCAGCTGCCGGGCCTCGGCGGAGTGCTTGCTGCCGCGCAGCACGCCGGCGTACTCGAGCTGACGGAAGCAGGTGCCGGCGGCAACGCCGGTAGGGGCATCGGTGCGCGGCGGGTCGGCGAACAGCACCTCGAACGGCGGGCTGCTGCCATAGCTGACCACCAGTGGCTTGTCGCCGTCGCTGCCACCCGCACCGCTGAAGCGTTCGTAGTAGGCGCTGGTCCACGAGTCGACCACTTCCACGCCGTTCGCCCGCAGGGCCGTCCAGTACTGCTGCCACCCGTCCTCGCCCGAGTTGGCCACGGTGGCCAGCAGGAAGGCCAGCCCGGGCGACGACGTGGCCGGGTTCTGCACGACCAACAGGTCCTGGTACTCCGGCAGCACCAGATCATCGAGCGTGGTGGGTGGCCGGATGCCGTGGTCGGCGAACCAGGCGACGTCGTAGTTGACGCACACGTCGCCGAAGTCGACCTGGGTGGGGTTGCCGTCGAACACCTTGCCATCCGTGGCGGCGGACAGGAGGGTGTTGTCAACGCCCCACATCACATCGCCTTCCGGGTTGCCGGCGGTGAGCGTGGCCTTGGTGACCATCGTGCCCGCGTCGCCGGCGATCACGATCTTCACGACGATGCCGGTGTCGGCGGTGAAGCCGGCCAGCGCGTCGTTGATCGGTGTGCCCTCCGTGGGGAACGAGTCGTAGGCGACGAGCGTGATGGAGGCCGGCGCGGCGGTGCCAGAGGCGCCGTCACTGCCGCCGTCGCCGCAGGCTGCGAGCACCAGGGTGCCGGCGACCGCGACCAGCAGCAGGTGTGCCATGGCACGGCCCCTCATGGCACGACCACCGTCAGCACGCCGCTGGTGACCAGCACCTCGGTGCGTTCGGTGGCCTCGTTGCTGACGCCGCGGGCTTCGGTGCCGGTGAACGCAGCGTTCTCCAGCGGCCAGCGGGCGCCGGTGACCGTCACCCCGCTGCACGGGCCATGCAGGGCGAGTAACGAGAACAGCTGGCCGGGCTCGACGTCGAGCACGCTGTGCCGCCCCGGATGCAGCATCGACAAGCCGGCTTCGCCGAGCACGGCGCGCACCGAGGCCAGGCCGGCCAGCGAGGCGTGGCCCAGGGCGAGGATGGTGGCCAGCTGGTGATCCAGCCGTCGCTCGCCGGTGGCATCGACACCGCCGATCACCAGCAGTTGCCGAACCTCGGGCACCTCCAACGCACGGGCGATCGCGATCTCGGTGTCGGTGAGGTCCTTGTCCATCGGGTGTTCGTGGATCTCCACCTCGCGCGCGTAGGCCCACATCCGGCCGGAGGCGCTGATGCTGTCCAGGTCGCCGACGAGCACGCTGGGGCGCAGTCCCGCCTCGACGGCGTGGTCGAGACCGCTGTCGGCGGCGATGATCACGGAGTCGCCGCGTACCGCGTCGAGGGCGCGTGACGAGAGGGCCCCGCCTCCGATCACCACCACTGCTTGCACCATCTGCATCCCTCCGCTGGCATTACCCAGATCAGGTTCTCGGGTCGGCGGCGGCGGCCACCCTCTCAGCCCACGATCCGCGAGCTCCCCATTCGGTTGCGGTGAGTCTACTACCTCGGCCGGACCTCAGTCGCGGGCGCGTTGGGTCTGGATGGTGACCATCACCAGACCGGCGATGACGAGCGCCATGCCGACGATCTGGATCGGGCGCACCGAGCTGCTGAGGAACAGCACCGACCACAGCACGGCCAGTGCGGGCTGTGACACCTGCAGCATGCTGATCACGCCGATGGGCACCGACTTCTGGGCGAACACCATCAAACCGTGAGCGGCGGTGCCGGTGATGACCCCGAGGACGACGATGAACACGACCGAGCGCCAGGTGACCTGGCCGAGCTGGCCGGGGAACACGATGACGCCCAGCAGGCCGGCGACGACCGCGGCGATGGGTGTGATGTGCGCCATCACCACCGCCACCGAGCGGCCCTGACGCAGGCTGCGGCTGGTGAGCAGGTAGGTGGCCCACATGCTCAGCGCGGCGCCGATCCAGATGAGTCCGCGCCAGGAGAACTCGCCGGTGGTGGGCGCGTAGAACAGCACCAGCGCCAACCCGCCGAGGGAGATCAGCCCGAACGCGAGCGCGCCGAGCCGCAGGCGCTCGTGGAACAGCCAGGCGCCCAGCGGGACGACCAGCAGGGGAGTGAGCGCGCCGGTGAACTCGGCCGATGCGACGGTGGTCTTCGTGACGCCGGTGAAGAAGAACGTGATGTTGAGGCCGAACACGACGCCGGGCACCAACGACGCCCTCAGGTCGGGCAGGGTGAGCAACCGGTGCTCGGTGATCCACAGGATGCCCCACCAGATGAACGTGCACAGCACCATTCGCCAGAAGGCGATGGTGACGCCGGGCGTGTGCGCCAGCTTGACCAGCGTGGAGCCTGCGCTGAAGCACAGGATGACCGCGACGAGCGCGGTCAGGCCGAGTGCCCGCCCCTCGGGCTTGCGAAAGCGCGGCCGCGGCGTGTCGTCGACGAGGAGGCCGGTCTCCTCGCTCACTCGGCGGGCTGTCGGCGGATGTCGGGCTCGATGTAGATCGTGACGGCGGTGGGGACGGCGACGCGCAGCGCTGCTTCCGCGTCGTCGATGGCCTGCGCCAGTTGGGCGACGCTGAGCGACGGGTCGAAGTCCAGCTTGGCGGCCACGAGCAGCTGATCGGGGCCGAGGTGCATGGTGCGCAGGTGGATGATGCCCTGCACCTTGTCGGCGCCGGCGAGCGAGGTGTTGATCGCCTCGAGGTCCTCGTCGCTGGCCGCCTCGCCGATCAGCAGGCCCTTCATCTCGACGGCGAGGATGATCGCGATCACCACCAGCAGCAGGCCGATGGCGATGGAGCCGATCGCGTCCCATCGGGCGTTGCCGGTGACCTCGGCCATCGTCAAGCCGAAGAGGGCGAGGACCAGGCCGGTCTCGGCGCCGACGTCCTCCAGCAGCACCACCGGTAGCTCCGGCGCCTTCGCGGTGCGGATGAACTGCCACCAGCTGCGCCCGTTGCGGACGTGGTTGGCCTCTTTCACGGCGGTGCGCAGCGAGAACGTCTCCAGCACGATGGAGAAGCCGAGGATGCCGTAGGCGATGAACGCGCTCTCCACCTCGTGAGGATGGCTGACCTTTTGGATGCCCTCGTAGAGGGCGAACAGCCCGCCCATGCTGAACAGCACGAGCGCCACGATGAACGACCAGAAGTAGCGTTCGGGCCCGTAGCCGAACGGGTGGGCGCGGTCGGCGGGCCGGCTGCCGCGCTTGGAGCCGAACATCAGCAGGCCCTGGTTCCCGGTGTCGGCGACGCTGTGGCCGGCCTCGGCCAGCAGGCCGGCGGAGCCGGTGAGGATGAAGCCGACGAACTTCGCCACGGCGATGCCGAGGTTCGCGAAGAACGCGGCGATGATGGCCTTGCGGCTTCCTTCTTGCACGTCGGTCAGGCTAGCGAGGGCTCAGGCGCCGACTGCCCGCTCGGCCTCGATCATCTGGCTCAGGCGGCGGCGGAAGCGCACGCCACCGGCATCGCTGCGCAGATTGATCGTGGGGACCGCCGCCCGCGTGATACCGCGGTGCACCGGAGCGAGGATCGCCTTGTCCTCCTCGAA
>JBAVTH010000655.1:0-1712 GCA_049696035.1 Ilumatobacteraceae bacterium | reverse complement strand
GAGAACAGGTGCAAGGGTGCGTCGCCGACGATCACGAACGTGTGCGGCTCGGCGCTCAGATCGTCGCACAGCGACTGGCTGATGGTCTTCGACACCTTGACGGTGGTCACGCCGTAGGCAGCTTGCGCTCCGGTGGACTGAACGACCGACACGTCGAAGGAGTCGCTCTTCGTCAGGAAGCCATCGCTGCCCTTCTCGTACACCTTCGCCGACTCCAGCTCGGGAATCGTGATCGACGCGGAGAGCCCGCCGCCGCTGGGCGCAAGTGGGCTGGTCAGCTCGAAGCGATCGCCCTTCTGCACGAACACTCCCGGTGAGGTGGAGATCTCGTCGCCGTCCACCTTCGCCGTGATCGCACCGTCGACCGCATTGAGCGGCTGGTAGCCGTTCGCCAGCGGCAACGTCTCCTGGTAGAGCGTCAGCGAGAAGTTCGTACCCGACGTGCCGATGCTGAAGATCTTCAGCAGCCAGGTGATCGGCTCGATCTCGACAGTGCCCTTGGCGACCACCTCCAGGGCCATCGCCGACTTCGCCTTCTCGGACGTCATCGCGTTGGTCTCGTTCTCGTACGTGAAGCGCAGTTGCGGTGTCACGGTCGATTTGAAGGCCTTCACCTTGCCGGGTTCGCCGAACCTGGAGCTGAAGAACCTGATCAGCTTCCCGATGGATGCCATCACCTTCCCACCGATGCGAAGGCCGAGCGGCGCCTCGATCGGAGCGCCGAAGGTGATCTCGATCCAGGCGCCCGGACCGTCGGTTCCGTAGTTCACGGACGGCTTGGGGTCCGTTTCGCAGGGAGGCATCGTGAAGTTGCCGGAACCGAGGTCGGTCGTGGTGTCGCTCTGTGCGTCGTAGGAGAAGCCGATGACGACCGATGCCGTTGCAGAGCAGCTGATGCCGGGCTCGGCCTTGGGACCACCACCGACCTGCACCGTCAGCTTGAGGTGTTGCTCGACATCGCCGATGACCGAGAGGAACGCCGCCAGCGGACCGGGAGCGACCATCTCGACCGTGAACAGGTCGGCCAGCTTGCAGTCGAGCTCGATGGTGAGGGTCGGCTGGAACTTCACCTTCAGGGCGACGGTGGCGGTGAGGCTGCCACCGAGCTCCAAGCGCAAACCCTGCAGCGTGCCGTCGTTGATCTGGACGTAGGCGTTGAGCGTCGGAGTGAAGTCGAGGGAGATCGCCGGCGAGAACTCGGCCGTGGCGAAGCCGGCCTGCGGCTTCGACAGCATCTCGTTGAGGCACGAAGGATCCTTCGCGGAGCCACCACCACCGGAGCTGACCGTGCCCGAGCCGGCGACCGTGCTGGGGTCGGGGTTGTTCGGGTCGGGCGTCGGCGGGTCGGCAGTGACGTTCTGCGTGCGGCTGTGCGGGCGGCGGCTGGGACCGGCCTGCAACGCAGGGACGGCCGGCACGGTGTCATCGACCGCGGGAGCGGCGCCGATCGCAACCAGGTCGTCGTACTGCAGATCGTAGAACAGGTCCTGGTACACCACCTGAGGGCCGACCAGCTCGAGCGAGATCAGGCTGAAGCCACCGGCCTGCAGCGTGGGCAGACCGTCGGGCTCGACGACCTTGCCCAGCAGCGACGAACCACCACTTCCCACGACGACGGTTCCGGTGGCGGGCGGGGTGCCGCGCAGCACCACCGGGTAGCGCACGACGGTGGCCTCTACCGCGGCCTGATCGAGCCCGTTGAAGGTCTCGTC
>JBAVTH010000654.1:0-1981 GCA_049696035.1 Ilumatobacteraceae bacterium | reverse complement strand
CGCCGGCGTTGGGGGTGTGGCTGTCGGTGCCGATCATCATGCCGCCGGGGAAGGCGTAGTGCTCGAGGACGACCTGGTGGATGATGCCGCTGCCGGGGCCCCAGAAGCCGATGCCGTACTTCGCGCTGACGCTGCGCAGGAAGTCGTACACCTCACGGTTGGTGTCGATGGCGACGCCCAGGTCGATCTTTGCGCCCACCTTGGCCGAGATCAGGTGGTCGCAGTGCACCGTGCTGGGCACCAGCGTGGTGGGCAGGCCGGCAGTCATGAACTGCAGCAGCGCCATCTGCGCGGTCGCGTCCTGCATGGCCACACGGTCGGGGTGGAAGTCGTTGTACGTGCCGCCGCGCTCGATGCCCTCGGTGGGGTCGTAGAGGTGGTTGAGCAGGATCTTCTCCGTCAAGGTCAGCGGGCGCCCGAAGCGCTGGCGGCCGGCGGCAACTCGCTCGGGCAGGGTGGCGTAGACCCCTGCGACCAGTTCGATCGGCGTTCCAGCGGTGACGGTCATGTCATGATCCCCTTGGTTTTCGACTTGCGTCGGCGGCAGATGTATACAAGCATAATACAAGTGAGCGAGCAACCCAAACCGACCGACGAGCCCCGCTGGGTCTCCATCGACCATGTGCAGATCGCGATGCCCGTCGGTGGTGAGCCAGCGGCCCGCGAGTTCTACGTGGGCGTGCTCGGCCTCACCGAGGTGCCCAAGCCGCCGGTGATGGCAGCTCGTGGCGGCTGCTGGTTCGAGGCCGGGCCGGTGGTGCTGCACCTCGGCGCCGAGGCCGCGTTCGTGCCGGCGAAGAAGGCGCACCCGGCGCTTCGGCTGCGCGGCCTGCACGGCTTCATCGAGGTCAGTGGGCTCGCGGCCACCTGGAGCGACGAGATCCCGGGTACGGTCCGCTGCCACATCCACGATCCGTTCGGCAACCGGATCGAACTGATCGAGGCCTGAACGTGCGCACGATTCGCTACCAGGAGATCGCCGCAACGTTGCGTGATCGCGTGCACGACGTCGGCCCCGGCCACGTGCTGGCCAGCGAGAGCGAGCTGTCGGCGGAGTTCCGCGTCAGCCGTGTCACCGTGCGCCGTGCGTTGGAGACCTTGCGCGACGAAGGGCTCCTGGAGAGCCGGCAGGGTTTCGGCTGGTTCGTGGCCACTGCACCGCTGCAGCAACGCCTGCACAGCCTGGACACGATCGAACGGCAGTTGGAGGAGCGCGGCGTGCACCCTCAGCGTCAGATCCTCGAGTTCGCCTTCGTCGACGCACCGGACCATGTGGCGCAAGCGCTGGGCAGCCCGCAGGTGCTGCGGGTGAAGCGGCTCAACCTGGCCGATGGTGCGCCGTTCGCGGTCGTCACCGTCTGGTGCCCCAGCGAACGTGGCCAGCACCTCAGCCGGAGAGATGTGGAGCGCAAGCCGTTCTACGAGTTGCTCGGTGTCGAGCTGCGCGGTGCTACGCAGACCATCGGTGCAGCGGCCGCCGAGCCTGCCGACGCGGCGCTGCTGGCGGTGCCGGTGGGGAGTCCGGTGCTGCGGTGCGAGCGCCTCACCACCACCGTGGACGGCCAGCCGATCCTGCTCTCGGAGCACATCTTCCCCGCGCACCGCACCGAGTTCGTGGTCGATCTCCCGCAGGCAGAACCCTCGATCGTGCCGAGTGGACTCCGCCTCGTCGAGTAGGCCCGAGGTGGCCTTGAGGTGCGGTAGCACCGCACTTCAACGCCACAGCGTCGTGAGCACGGTCGGGAGCGCTCGTCGGGTCAGTTCGGCCGGAACTCGTGGCCACGAAGCGCGCAGACCATCGTGCTGACGTCGTGGGCGGCGGAGGTGGCAACGTCGTCCTCCCAGCCGCGTTCGATCAACTCGCGTCCGGAGGCGCTGTCGCACAACGCCTGGTAGAGCATCGGTCGGGCGGCGACGAACGCTGCGCGGGCGGCGGCCGCCTCCGGGGAGCAGCGTGGGCCCGTGGCAGCCCCGGCCGGGT
>JBAVTH010000653.1:0-2898 GCA_049696035.1 Ilumatobacteraceae bacterium | reverse complement strand
GCAAGGCGAGCGGTCGTTCGCCGTGGAAGGGCCTGGTGAAAGGCACCGGCTGGCAGAAGAAGCAAGCCGACCACGACCGCGAACTGGCCTTCTGGACGGCGTGACCGAGCTCTGAAGGTGCTACTCGCCGGTCACCCGAACGCCGAGACCGTGTGTGAGGTGGTCTACGCTCGCCGAGCGGGGATGGGACCCGATCGGCTGACACCCATCTGATCGGAGCATGCATGGGGGGTTCGCAGAGCGGCAGAGTCCCTGAGCCGGCGCTAGCGGAACCGGTTCGCGAACCGGCGATGCCGCGCGCGGACCGAGGCGACCGTCGAACGGTCGTGGGCTCGGGCCGGCAAGCGATCGGTGCGCTGCTGGGTATCGCGGCTGCCTCCTCGTCGGCGGGGGGACGCTCCGGATCGAGCGAGGGGCGGATCCGCCCGATGGCGGGTGATCGCGCTCGTTCGGCGACAGGAACCGCCAGTGATGCGCGCGTCCAGCGCTCGCGAGTCGCGGACGGCAGTCGGCCGGGGCTCGGTGAAGTACGTCTGCATTCCCCACGCACTGTCGTGCGGCGCCTGTACGCCGGCCTCCCCGAAGGTACGGAGGTCCGTGACGCCCTGGGGACCACGGGGAAGATCGCGTCCTACGACGAGACCACGGACTCGTACGTCGTCGACTTCATCGGAGAGTCACGTACGGTGGCAAGGATCGAGCTCTCGCTTGTGGAAGATGAGCTACCGGAGCTCCCGCACGACGCCGACATCTCCGCGTGGGTGGATGTGCACGTGGGGACGTTGTTCCCTCCCACCGAACGGGTGGGCGACCTTTCGGATCTCAGGATCCTGACGGCGCGCAAGCAGCTGCTGAAGCACGAACTCGCGAAGAACCGGCAAGCGAGCCTTCGGTCCATCACACGGCTGGGCGTCACCGCAGACGGTCAATGGAGCGGCCGAGGGCACTGTGACGTGGTGGCACAGGTGCTCGCCTCGGGAGCCAAGATGCTCAACTACGTCGATCTGGCATCGCCTGGCAACAAGTGGGGGCACTGGGCGCGCTGCGACGGCGCGACCATCAAGGACCCGACGTGGAAGCAGTTCTTCGACCCTTCCACCACCAAAGGGAGGCCCCCGATCTTCGAGGGGACCGCCGACGACTTCCGGGTATTCGGCCTGGATCTGCTGAAGACCGAGTCGTACCTGCACATGTTCAAGCTCGGCGACGATGTGACGACGCCGAAGTCCGGCACCGCCGAGTTCCTCGAGAAGGAGAAGCGGAACGACATCGAGCAGAAGATCGCGGAGTGGTGGGGCGAGGATTGGAAGGCGGCCTCGCAGCCAAAGGGTGGTGTGAAGAAGTGAGCGCTCGATCGGTGTCGTGCTGCCGCGCTCAGGCGCGGCGGGCGACGAACGCGAAGCAGCCGCCGCGCACGTTGCGTCCGTAGACCTCGGCCACCTCCGGATGCTCGAGCAGCGCGCCGACTGCGGCGTTGAGGCCGGCATCGCGTTCGACCGAGGTGACCAGCTCGTACAGGATGCGATGCTCCTCGCCGTAAGGGCGAAGTGTCATCGGCCGCTGATCGAACTCGTCGGGCAGCGCCGGCAGGCGCCAGCTCGCGGCGCAGCCCTTGGTGTGCACGACGATCGGGCCGGTCTCGCGGTAGGGGCCGTCCCACTCGAACGGCGACCACGCGATGATCGCGATCTCCTCGCCGGGCAGCGAGTCGGAGAGGCAGCAGCGCATCGGCCAGCCACCCTCCTCGTCGATGAACGGTTCGATCGGGTTGCCACCCTGATCGATGCCGCCGGCCAACACGTCGCGCAGCTGGGCAGGGTCGATCCCGTGGAAGGTGATGTTCGTCATGCCGTCCATCGTGGAACACGGCAGCATCCCTCGCTAGCGGGAATCGGACACGGCCGTCTCAGCCATCTTCCTTCATGTCGCGTCCTTGACCATCTCTCACGGTGGTCGCTGGCGCGACATGAAGCCCGGCCTGGTGGAGGGAGGGGTGGTGGCGGTGAGGGACGACGCAGGCGGGTGCCTCGGGTCGAGACGAGCCAGCTGTGGAACGGGTCGGGCGCGCTAGCAGGACGGGTCGGTGGAGCACCGCTGGGCGGGCTGCAATGCACCGGCCGGCCCGGCGAGCAACAGCGTCACGGTCTCCGGAGGTGGGGGCGTGGGAGTGGTGGTGGTGGTGGTCGTGCCACCTCCACCTCCACCTCCGGGACCCGCGAGATGGAGCAACGAGTTGGGCGAACCGGGGCCCGTGTCCGTGAGCTTGTTCGGCGTCGCCTCGGACAGCAGCAGCTGCTGCACCTGCACGGCACTGAGCGAAGGGTTGTCGGCCCACAGCACCGCGAGCGCACCCGCGACGTGCGGCGACGCCATCGACGTGCCGCTGATCGTGTTCGCCGCCGTCGGCGAACCGATCCACGCCGACCTGATGTCTTCGCCCGGCGCGAACAGATCCAGGCACGGCCCGTAGTTCGAGAACAGCGCCCTGCCATCCGTGATCGTGGACGCGCCGACGGTGAGCGGTGCCGCTGCGCGAGCCGGCGAGGTGAAGCATGCGTTCTGGCCTGCGTTGCCGGCGGCCAAGGCGACCGCGATGCCGTCGTCGACCAACGCCGTCACGGCATCGTCGATGAGAGGGTTCGAGCCGCCGCCGATGCTGAGGTTGGCCACTGCCGGTCCGGACACGTGCTGGTCGATGACCCAGTCGATGCTGGCGAGCACACCAGCCTCCGAACCGTTGCCAGCGCAGTTGAGCACGCGCACCGGCACGATCGTGGCCGCCTTCGCAACCCCGTAGGTGGCGCCGGCGGCGAGGCCCGCGACGTGTGTGCCGTGACCGGCGCAGTCCTCGGTCCCGCGACCGTCGTTGATCGCGTAAGCCCCGGGCGCGAGCCGGCC
>JBAVTH010000652.1:0-1901 GCA_049696035.1 Ilumatobacteraceae bacterium | reverse complement strand
AGGTGTTCCAGCGCGACATCGTGCGCTCGCCCGGAGCGGTCGCGGCAGTGCCCCTGCTGCAGGGTGCCGCGGGCGAGCCTCGAGTGGTGCTGGTTCGACAGTATCGGCCGCCGTTCGATGACTTCGTGATCGAGGTGCCGGCGGGGATGCGCGACGTGCCCGGTGAGCCCACAGAGATCACTGCCGCACGTGAACTGGTGGAGGAGGTCGGGTTGCAGCCCGGTCGGCTCGAGCACCTGATCGACATGTACCCCTCCGCCGGGATGACCGATTCGGTGCTGACCCTGTACCTGGCCACCGAGCTGACACAGGTGCCGCGCGAGACGCACGGGCCGGAGGAGGCACACATGGAGGTGCTGGAGCTGGAGCTGGCGGATGCGCTGCACATGGTGATGCGCGGTGAGATCCACGATGCCAAGACCGTCATCGGGCTGTTGCTCGTGGAGCGACGACTGCGCGAGGCCGCTCGCTGATGACCGACCTCCTCCCTCTTCATGTGGAGGAGTTCCTGTCCTGGATGGCGAGCGAGCGTGGCCGTTCGGTGAACACGTTGACTGCATACCGGCGCGACCTGACGGGATACTGCGGGTGGCTGGCGGATGAGCGCGCATCCTTGGCAACGGTGAACCGCTCGCAACTCGATCGGTTCGTGCAGCAGCGCCGAGCCAGCGGCGCGGCGCCGTCCAGTGTCGCCCGTCAGCTGGCGGCGATCCGGATGCTGCACCGCTTCCTTGCCGAAGAAGGCGTGCGCACCGATGACCCGTCGGCCGATGTGGAGGGGGTGCGGGTGCCGGCAGGCATTCCCCATCCGTTGTCGGAGGATGAGGTCGGCCGCCTGCTGGCGGCAGTGGTGGCCACCGACCCGTTCGCGTTGCGTGACCGGGCGTTGCTGGAGTTCCTGTATGCGACGGGGGCGCGGATCAGCGAAGCCTGCGGATTGTCGCTCGGCGACCTCGACCGCGACAACCGGTTGGTGCGCGTGCTCGGAAAGGGTGCGAAGGAGCGCATCGTGCCCTTCGGGCGGGCGGCGGCGTCGGCGATGGGCGAGTGGCTGGTCGCGCGCGTGCACGTGGAGCCCGCGCGCTGGGCGAAACGTGGTGACCAGGAAGCCGTGTTCCTGAACACGAGGGGCGCCCGGTTGTCGCGTCAGGCGGCGTGGGCGATCGTGAAGAAGTACGGCGACCGAGTGGGTCTCGGCGACAAGCTGTCGCCGCACGTGCTGCGGCACTCGTGCGCCACTCACCTGCTGGATCACGGCGCCGACCTTCGTATCGTGCAGGAGATGCTGGGCCATGCCTCGATCTCGACGACGCAGGTGTACACGAAGGTGAGCCAGGATCGCCTGTGGCAGGTGTACCGCCAGGCACACCCACGAGCGGAGCAACGATGACATCGCTCGCGCACCTCGCGCGCCGGTTCGCTACCTCGCTGTCTCGCCGACCGCCGTCGCCGACCGACACGGAGTGGGCGCTCGGCCTGCTGCTACCTGACGAGGCTGCACTGTGGCAGCGCTTGTCGGTGTCGGACCGTCGCCACTCCATCCTGGTGGCGCGCCGGTTCACCGAGGCCGCCGCTGGTACCGAGCGTGCCGAGGTGGCGGGTGCGTTGCTGCACGACATCGGCAAGCTGAGCTGCGGGTTGGGCACGTTCGCACGGGTTGCGGCAACCGTCGTCGGGCCACGAACGACGAGGTTCCGCGCCTACCACGATCATGAGCGGCTCGGCGCCGAGCTGTTGGCTGCGGCCGGTTCGTCGCCGGTGACCGTCGAGCTGGTGCTGGGCCGTGGCGCACTGGCCGCGGCGTTGCGGCGAGCCGACGACATCTGATCGTCGGATCTCGCCGCCACGGCTGTGGGCCGACGAGGGCGCTGCCTCCTGGGCGACCGGGCCGTTGGCGGCGC
>JBAVTH010000651.1:0-2373 GCA_049696035.1 Ilumatobacteraceae bacterium | reverse complement strand
ATCTTCCTGATCCTGCTCGCCTACGGCATATGGCAGAACCGGGTGACCAAAGCCACGGAGGGGATCTGAGCGACCGGCACCGTACCGGTTCGCGGTCGCACCTGCCGTTGCACCTCCTGCTGGTGCTGATGGTGATCGTGACGATCTATCCGATCCTCTGGGTGTTCACCATCGCCTTCTCGGGCGAGCAGAGTCCGTCGATCGTCGACCTGCCGCCCGATCCGACCTTCTGGGACCGCGCGCGGGCGGTGGTGCCGTGGCCGAAGACGGTGTCGATGTCGAACTTCGACGCCGTGTTCAAGGAGCAGCCCTTCGCGCGCTGGCTACTCAACAGCGCGATCATCGCGGCGGCGACGACGGTGCTCGGTGTCGCGCTCGCCTGCTCGGCGGCGTACGCTTTCTCGCGCTTCAAGTTCCCCGGCCGCCGGGCCGGATTGATGGCTTTCCTGGTCTCGCAGATGTTCCCCGGCGTGCTGATGCTGATCCCGCTTTACATCATCATCGTGAAGTGGCTCGGGCTGGGCTCGACCTGGCTCTCGCTGGTCCTGGTCTACACCATGACCGCGATTCCGTTCTGCGTCTGGATGCTCAAGGGTTACTTCGACACCATCCCGCGCGAGCTCGAGGAGTCGGCGCTGATCGACGGCGCCTCGCCGGCGCGGGTCTTCTTCCAGATCGTTCTGCCCCTCGCGCGGCCGGCGATCGCGGTGACCGCGCTGTTCTCGTTCATGACGGCCTGGAACGAGTTCATCCAGGCGGCTACCTTCATGGACAAGGAATCGATGTACACGGCGCCGGTCGGTCTGCGCTTCTTCGTCGGCGGCTTTCAACAGCAGTGGGGTTACTTCTCGGCCGGGGCGATCGTCACCGCGATCCCGGTCGTCTTGCTGTTCCTGTTCCTGCAGCGGTTCCTGGTTTCGGGACTCACCGCCGGAGCAGTCAAGGGTTGACCTTCAAGCGAGAGGAGGAGTGCAATGACGAGAAGCGGACGGAAGACGGTGGTAGCAGTGCTGTGTGCCGCGATCTGCGTGGCCGGCGCCGCCCTGGCGCAGCAGGTTTCGTTCAAGGACCCGACGGGTGACGATTTCGGACCCGGAAACTACGTCTACCCGACCGACTCGGTGTACAAAGCCGGCTCCTTCGACCTGACCAGCTTCAAGATGGAAATCGAGGGCAAGAAGGGGACGGTCGAGGTGGGCGTCAACTCGGCGCTCGAGGACCCATGGGGCATGAAGACCGGCTTCGCGGTCCAGATGGTGTTCGTGTTCATCGACACCGACCATAAGGAAGGCAGCGGGTTCACCGACGGCATCCCGGGGCTGAACGTCAAGTTCGCGCCCGCGGACGCCTGGGACAAGCTGATCGTCCTGTCGCCGCAGCCCGCGGCCCGCGTGCGCACCGAGGTCGAAACCAAGGCGATCACGATGAAAGATGCGGTGATCGCCCCCAACCGGACCAAGGGCTCGGGCCGGACGATCAGCGGCAGCTTCGACGCCGAGGCGCTGGGCGGCGGCGATCCGTCGACCTGGGGCTATCAGGTGGTGATGCAGTCGAACGAGGGCTTCCCGGATTCGGCCGACGTTCTCACCCGGCGGGTCAACGAGTACGAGGGCCAGCATCGCTTCGGTGGCGGCAACGACGCCATGTGCGACCCGCACGCAATGGACCTCCTGGCCGGCGCTGGCGCCGGCGCGGCGGACGAGATCGAGGCGCAGAAGGCGATGCTCAAGAACGAGTGCAACCCGGACGGCAGCTCGAAGCAGATGGCAGTTCTGACCATGGTTCGCAAGTAGTGGGTCGACGCTCCTTTGACGTGACTCGGGAGGATGAGATGAGACGAACGACGATCAGTGTCTTCGTGGTGACCTGCCTGGTGGCGCTCGCGCTGCCCGCCGGCGCTGCGGCGCAGGACTTTAAGCTCAACATCGGCGGCACCACCTACACCAAGTGGCTGTGGGGCACCCAGCGCAACGACGGGTCGCTCTACAACTTCACCACCGTGCCCGGCGAGGGCTACGGTGACAACGGCCAGGGCTCCGAGGTCGAGCTGCTGCTCTCGGCCCGGCTGTCCAAGGAGGTCAACGTCGCCGCCCGCATCCACAGCCGGTTCAGCCAGAACCAGTGGACCAACTTCGGTGGCTTCGGCGGCAGCCTCGACCCCGACAACGACGGCACGCCTGGACCCTGCGTAGGCGGCGACTGCGGCGAATTCGACTCACGCTCGAACCAGTACGTCAAGCTGCGCGGGGTGACGGTGACGCTCACCCCTGGCTACACCTGGATCAACTCGGCGACGATCGGCGCCAGCGACTGGGGCATGTTCGACCCGTTAGTGATCGGCAAAATCCGCTACATCGACCGCGACAACGGCTC
>JBAVTH010000650.1:0-2718 GCA_049696035.1 Ilumatobacteraceae bacterium | reverse complement strand
GTGCTCACCCGCGCGATCGAGCAGGCGACGGCTCGCGAGCAGTGGACTCACGTCGCCGAGCTGTGGCACGAGGCAGCGCGCCTGGATGTGCTCGACCTGCTGACCGGGCTCGACGACTGGCCGCGGCCGACCGCTCGACTCGCCCGCGCCCGCTTCGCGTTCGTACACGCGCGCAAGTCGGGCGACCTGCCGGCCCTGGAGGACGCCGCAGCAGCCTTCGAGGACCTGGGCGCGCTGCTGTACGCGGCAGAGGCCGCCGCCAGCGCAGCCCTGATGGCGCGCCGGCAGGGGGCGACGAAGGACGCCGTGCGCCTCGACGGGTTGGCCGGCACGCTGCTCGCCCGATGCGGTGGGGCGAACACACCGCTGCTCAGCAGCCGCAGCAGCTCCGGCCCACTGTCGGCCCGCGAAGGCGAGATCGCACGCTTGGCGGCCGACGGCCTCAGCAACCGCCAGATCGCCGAGCGGCTGGTGGTGAGCGAGCGCACCGTCGAGAACCACCTCTACCGCATCTTCATCAAGCTCGGCGTCAGTGCGCGCGACGAGCTCGCACGAGCGCTGACGCCGCGCTGACCAGCCCGGCGAGCGGGTTGAGTGCCGGCGAAGGCGGCCGATGAGTGCTCAGCACTCACGACTCGGGTGGCTGCACCGGGTGTAAATGGGGGCATGCAAGGACTGGACGACGTCTTCGCACGATTGGCGAACGATCCCACGTTCGCCGACGCGATCCGCAACGACCCGGCGCGCGCCCTGCGCCCCTACCACCTGGACGACGCGGAGCTCGGCCGGCTGGAGCATGCCCTCGGCATCGCCCCACAACCGCCGGCGCCACTGTTCGGTTCGCGGACAGACCCATGAGACGAGCCCGGACGCGAACGTGCCCCAGTCCGCCGAGTGGGGCACGTGGTCGTTCGAGCCGGCTCGTACCTCAGTGCTCGTAGACGAGCACCCCACGGATGTTCTTGCCGGCGTTCATGTCGGCGTAGCCCTCGTTGATGCCCTCCAACGGGTAGGTCTTGGTGACCAGCCCATCGAGATCCAGCTGGCCCTGGGTGTAGAGCTCCAGCAGCTTCGGGATGTCCTTGCGGGGGTTGGCCGAACCGAACAGCGAACCGATCAGCTGCTTCTCGAACACCGTCAGGAACACGGCCGGGATCGCGATCGAGGCCTCCGCCGTGGAGTGGATGTTGGTGACGACGATCTTGCTGCGCTTGCCGCCCAGCCAGAAGGCCTGGCCGAGCACGTCGCCGTTGCCGACGCCACAGGTCATGATCACCTTGTCGAACCCGCGGTTCCACGTCGTGTCGGGCAGCGCGGCGAGCGCATCGTCGATGCTGGCATGGGTGTGGGTGGCGCCGAACTCCATCGCCTTCTCACGCTTGAACTCGATCGGGTCGATGGCGGCAACGACTCGTGCCCCCGCCAGCTTGGCCCCCTGGATGGCGTTGGCGCCGATGCCGCCGCAGCCGACGACCGCGACCGTGTCGCCCGGCTGCACCTGAGCGGCATACACCGCCGAACCCCAACCGGTGACCACGCCACAACCGAGCAGGCAGGCCTTGTCCAGCGGCAGGTCCTTCTCGATCTTGATGCAGCTGGCTTCGTGCACCACGGTGTGGTGAGCGAAGGTGCCGAGCGAACCGATGCCCAGCGCGAGATCGGTGCCATCGGCGCTGTGGTGGCGAGCGGTGCCGTCGCTGATCTGCATGCCCGTGGCGGTGAGCGAGCCCATGTCGCACAAGTTGCTGTGGCCCTCGGCGCAGCTGGGGCAACGGCCGCAGGCGGGGATGAACCCGAACACGACGTGGTCACCCGGCACCAGCGAGAACACGCCGGCGCCTACTTCCATCACCACGCCGGCGCCTTCGTGGCCGCCGATCAGCGGCGGCTCGGGCGTGGCGCCGGCAAGATCGCCGGTGACGAGGTGCTCGTCACTGTGGCACATGCCGCTGGCGACGATCTTGACGAGCACCTCACCGGCTTTCGGGGGATCGAGCTCGATCTCCTCCACGCTCCATGCGGTGTTGCGGGCCCTCAGGACTGCGGCTTTGGTCTTCACGATTTCCCCCAGAGTGGTGAGTCGACGTCTGCGCCGCACCATAACGCGCCGCACCCTGCCCGGGCCACGCCGGGCGTACCGACCGCGACACTCGGTCGCCTACGCTCGCAAACATGGCGTGCTGCCACCGGCCGAACGCGTGCGATCAGGACAACCCGTGATGCACCGCGAGACCCGCACCGAACGACGCCGCGTTCGCCAGTACGGCCAGCCAGAGCGCGAGTGCCGCACCGAACCGGCGCCCGAAGCCGCGGGAGTACACGACGCCCTCCACCGCCACGACACCCAGCTCGGCCAACCCGATGCCGGTGAGCCCCCACCGTTGATGGAACCCCGGAGCCACGGCGAACCACAACAGCGGGTGGGTCAGTACGTTGGCCAGGGCAGCGGCACCCAGCGCCTGCGACCACCGCACCGCGGCACGGCCGGCGACCGCCACGACGATCGGCACCTCGACAGCGAGAGTGAGCCCCAGGTCGGCGAAGTACGACACGCACGGCAGTATGGCTGGCCGGGGTGGGCGCCGGCTTCCGGTGCGCCGTTCGTGCTCGCCTTCGGGGTGGCTCCGCTGGTCGCGCTGGCCATGGCCGTCGCTGCTCCGGTACCGCTGGCGGTCGGCGCGGTCGCGGTGTTCGGTGTCGCCCACCTCGGGTTGGAGA
>JBAVTH010000649.1:0-3768 GCA_049696035.1 Ilumatobacteraceae bacterium | reverse complement strand
ACGCCACACCCCGTAGATGGATGCGACGGCATCGACCGAGTTCGGCAGGAAGACGACGACTCGGTCGCCGGGCAGGACTCCGTGCTGTTGGAGCAGCGATGCAACGCGGTCCGCTTCGGCGGCCAGTTCGCCGTACGACAGTCGCCGGCCGTCGCACACCAGCGCGATCCGGTCGGCGGCGCGCTGGGCGGCGTCGTGTAGCTCATCGTGCAACGCCACTGGATCAGCCAGCGGTACGCGCGAGGAAGCTGACGATCCGGTCGATCGAGTCGAAGTTGGAAGCAACCAGATCATCGTCGGCGAAGGTTCGGCCGACCAAGGACTCGACGTGGGTGATCAGCTCGATCGCACCGGTGGAGTCGATCAGGCCGCTGTCGAGCAGCGATGCGTCGTTGGCGATCGTCGACTCGTCGGCGAAGACGAAGTTCTCGGCGATGAAGGTGCGGAGCTGGGCGCGCAGCGCGTCATTGGTCATGAGTGTGTCCCTAGGTGGAGGAAGCGGTTGAGGTGGCGTCGACGTCGACGCCGAAGTGAAGATCGGCCGATGGTGACTCGCTGGTGCGCTGGATGAAGCGGTGGTGCAGCAGCTGCACGGAAAGTATGCCGACCAATGCCATGTTGTCCGAGTTGGTCATCGCACCCCCTTCTCCGGCAGCGATGCGTCGGAGCTTGGTCGACAGCGCCGTCACCCCCTTGGCACCGAAGACACCAGCAGCGTCGACCGCTGCGGGAGCGAGCAGCTCACCCACGTAGTCGGGCGCATTCGAGCCGACGAAGCACACCGCATCCGGCGCGCGGTACGGCTGCTTGGGCCGGTCGAGGATCTCGTCGGGGACCAGGCCACGCGCCATTCGCTTCAAGATGTGCTTCTCGTCGAGCCCGCGCAGTTTGAACGAGGGCGGGAGTGCGTTGCAGAAGTCGATGACCCCGCGATCGAGGAACGGGAACCGGCCCTCGACGCCGTTGGCCAGGAGCTGGCGATCGCCCTGCGACGAGAGGATGTACGGCGACAGCAGGGTGGTGATCTCCAGGTACTGCGCCTGCGCTAGTGCACCCCAAGAGGAGAAGGCCGCGGGCAGCGCGGCGAGGTGGTCCGCAGCGGGCTCGGCCTGTATCGCTGCCGCGAAGTCGGGTGCAAAGAAGCGGCGCAGCGCGGCCGCGCTGCGCCACCGCGGCTGGTGAGAGAAGCCTGGACGGTGGGCGTCCTCAAGCCCGATCTTCCAGAACGCGTGCGTCATGCTCTTTGCCCGCATCGTGGAGTGCGCAAGGTACGGATAGATCCTGTCGAACAGCAGCGGGCGAACGGTCGAGTCGGGACGACGTGCCCAGAAGGCCCTGATCTTCGCCTCGCGGAACAGGTCGTAGCCGGCCAGCACCTCGTCGGCGCCCTCCCCTGTCAGGACTGCCTTGATGCCCACAGCGCGCACGGCACGGGACAACAGGAACATCGGCGCCGCTGCAGTCCGCAGCACCGGGCGCTCGGTGTGCCAGATCACGTCGGGGAAAACCTCGGCGATGTCGGACGCACCCACGCGGAGTTCGTGATGCGCGCTTCCCAGCCGCGTCGCCATGAGCTGCTGGAAGTGACCTTCGTCGAACTCGTCGTCATCGAATCGGATGGAGAAGGTGGAGAACTCGCCTCGGCTCGCGCCGAGACCCAACAGGGCCGTGACCGAACTGTCCAGTCCGCCGGACAGGTATGCCCCCACCGGTACGTCTGCGCTGCTCACGCGCAGCTCGCTCGCTCGCACGAGGTGTCGGCGGAGTTCGTCGGTGGCGTTCTCCAGTGTTCCCTTCCAGGCAGGGATCGACGGCGGGTACTCGGGAGACCAGTGCACGCCGTCCTCGTGACCGCTCGGTGAGTAGACCCGGAAAGAACCGGGCCTGAGCTCCTCGATCCCTGCGTAGGGGGTGTTCGGCGCGATCGCACCCCAGTAGGTGAACGTCTGGTCGATCCCGCGTGGGTCGAGCGCGCGCCGGGCATCCGGGTCGGCGAGCAACGCCTTCACCTCGCTGCCGAAGCTGACCGTCGCGTCGTGCTCGCGGAGGAACAGCGGGCAGATGCCGGTGGGGTCTCGGCTCAGAACCAGGCGACGGCTGCGTGCGTTCCACAGCGCCAAGGCCCACTGACCGTTGAAGCGGTTGAAGCAGCCGGTGCCCCACTGCACGAACGCGTTGACGACGACTTCCGTGTCGCTAGTCGTCCGGAATCGGTGACCGAGCTGGTGCAGTTCAGCGCGGAGCTCGCGGTGATTGAAGATCTCGCCGTTGAAGACGATCCACCACTCGCCATCGGCGCTGCTGAGCGGCTGCGCCCCACCGGCGAGGTCGACGATCGCAAGGCGAGCATGGACGAGCCCGGCTCGGTCGTCCCGGTACATGCCGAAGCCGTCAGGGCCGCGGTGTCGGATCGCCCAGATCATTCGGGCGAGCAGCTCGCGGGAAGGCGGGGGAGCGGTGTCGTCGAGCCGGACCACTCCGGCGAACCCACACATTGGTCATCCGATCTCTGGAACGGGCGCGACCAGCAGTCCGTGCAGGTGCAGACTGGCGGTGGCACGCCGCTTGGCGTCGATGTCGTGGAACACGCGGACTACCTGCTGCTCGGTGAGCCCGACCACAGGGGCCGTCTCGGCGGCAGAGACGCCATGGTTGTGGGCGTAGAGACACAGATCCATCTGCTGATACGGCAGGGCGAAGTAGAACTCTTCCTGCGTCTGCTCCAAGGAGAAAGTGTCGGTGGTGGGAGTGCGGCGCAGGATCTCGTCTGGCACGCCGAGCGCGGCGGCCACAGCGTACACCTGCGACTTGTACAAGTGCGCGATCGGCTTGAAGTCGGCCAAGCCGTCGCCGCCCTTGACGAAGAAGCCCTGGTCGTACTCCAGCCGGTTCGGGGTGCCGCACACCGCGTAGTGCAAACGGTCGGCGTGGTAGTAGGTAACGGACGTGCGTGTGCGTTGCTTGAAGTTGGTCGCCGCGACCATCTGCAGGTAGGCGCCGGCGGGCAAGCGGGCGGTCTGCTGCTCGCCGGCCGGGTTCTCCACGGTGAGGCGCGTGACGTTCAGGCGGTCGCCATCGAGGATCGACGGGATCGTGAGCTTGTGCTTCCATCCGTCGCCGTAGTCGGGGAACACCTGGCGGATCGCCTCGACCTGACGTTCGTAGCAGCGGACACCCTCCAGTGCCGGAGTGATGTCGTCGACGATCATCTCGGCGCCGAGCGCGGCGGCGAGATCCTGGGCGAGCGAGGTGGACAGTGGTGACGATGCCGCCTCCGGCAGCCCGAGCAACAGGGCATGGCTGCTACCGAGCGCTCGCGCGCACAGCGCCGCACAGGCTGCGCTGTCGATGCCGCCGGACACTGCGACGACGGCGCCCTTGCGGCGAAGGGTGCGGTGCACGACCTCGGCGATGCTGCGCGAGATCACGTCGATTTCGTGGTCGACATCGATGGCGAGTGAGTCGTCGGAGAAAGGCATCAGGATCCACATTGCAACACGGCCTTGCGGTCGCGGCCTCGGACGACTAGATGCTAGCCAGCATCCGTCGGCTGCGGTCGAATGCGGCCTGCCACTATGCGCAGGCGCTGCACCTCGACCACTGCCGCGAGGGGGATCGCGCCGTACACGTGGGGGAAGGGCTCTGGCGCGTCACCGAGCTGCTCGTAGAGCACGGGCACCTCGAGGAGGTTCTCGTCGATGTGCAGGAGCAGCAACGACTGGACATCGGCGTAGAAGCGCTCCACCGTGGCCGGCCATTGGGCGGCGG
>JBAVTH010000648.1:0-1787 GCA_049696035.1 Ilumatobacteraceae bacterium | reverse complement strand
CGGTCCCGATGGCCGGGGTGAGATCCTCGACCGGTTCGCCGAGGCGATCGTCGGTCGCATGCCCGAGCTCCAGACCGTCGACTGCTACGACCACGGCGCGCTCCTCGCTGGCCGTCCGGGCCACGGCATGCCTCGCGCCGCCTGGAACATCAAGTTCTTCTCCGACTGGGCGCAGTCGATGGAGCACCCGGTAATCGATGGTGCCGAGGCATCGAACTCCGTTCGTTTCGACCCGGCGGGCGTGGCCGCCCTGATCGTCCCGTGGAACGCCCCGTTGATGCTCGGTACCTGGAAAATCGGGCCCGCTCTCGCCGCGGGCAACACCGTTGTCGTCAAGCCGCCCGAGTTCGCCCCGTTCAGCCTCTCGCTCCTCGGTGAGATCGCCCAGGAAGCGGGCCTGCCTGACGGCGTTCTCAACATCATCCACGGCACCGGTGCGTCCGCCGGCGACGCGCTCGTCCGTCACCAGAAGGTCAGCCGCATCAGCTTCACCGGTTCGCCTGCGACCGCCCGCGTGATCGGTGGCGCCGCCGCTGCGAACCTGACGCCGGTGAGCTTCGAGCTCGGAGGTAAGTCGCCGTTCGTCGTCTGTGCCGACGCCGACCTGAAGGCCGCCGCGCGCACGATCAGCGTGCAGTTCATGAACGCCGGCCAGGTCTGCCTGGCCGGCACGCGGTTGCTGATCGAGGAGTCGATCCTCGACGAGTTGCTGCCGATGGTGCTCGCCGAGGTCGGCAAGATGGTGGTCGGCGATCCCAGGGACGCCAGCACCCGCATCGGGCCGCTGATCCACCCGACGCACTTCGCGAAGGTGAAGGGGCTCGTCGAACGGGCGATCGCAGGCGGAGCCCGTGTGCTCTGCGGCGGCGGCCCGCACCCCGACGGGGGTCTGTACTTCCTGCCGACGATTCTCACCGACGTCGAGCAGGATTCCGAGATCGTGCAGACCGAAGTGTTCGGGCCGGTGCTCACGCTGCAGACATGGACGGACGAACAGCAGATGATCGCGCTCGCCAACGACACCATTTATGGCCTGGCCGCGACGGTGTTCACCACCGACGCAGAGCGTGCGGAGCGCATCACCTCGCAGCTCGTCGCAGGCACGGTGTGGACCAACTGCTTCTATGTACGCGACCTGGCGGCACCTTTCGGCGGAAGTCGGCAGTCCGGCGTCGGCCGCGAAGGCGGCACATGGAGTTTCGACTTCTTCTGCGACATCAAGAACATCGCCACCCGCAAGGGCACGTTCACCGCCTGAGGCGATTGACCGCCACTGAGAGGACCCAACCATGCATCATCAACTCCGAATCGCCAGCGAGGCAGGTGTCGCGCTCGGCGCGTGGATCTTCCTGCGTGAACCGCTGCTGTCGGAGGCCGCGTCGAAGGCCGGCTACGACTATGTGTGCATCGATCTCCAGCACGGCCTGGTCGGCTTCGAGGATCTGACGGCGCACCTGCAGGCAGTGGCGCTCGGTTCGGCCGCCCCGATCGTGCGTGTGCCGTGGAACGAACCGTGGATGATCGGGCGGGCCCTCGATGCAGGTGCCCTTGGTGTCATCATCCCGATGGTCAACACCGCCGATGAGGCTGCTCGCGCCGTGGCCGCTTGTCGGTACGCCCCGCAGGGTGAGCGCAGCATCGGCCCGATCGGTGCTATGACGCGTCACCCGTCGTACTTCCGTCACGCCAACTCGGCCGTGATGTGCATCGTGATGATCGAAACTGCGCAGGCGGTTGCGAACATCGACGAGATCCTCTCCGTGCCCGGCATCGACGCGGTCTACACC
>JBAVTH010000647.1:0-9975 GCA_049696035.1 Ilumatobacteraceae bacterium | reverse complement strand
ACGATCGCGCAGGTCCCACCACGGCGGCCGCGACCGCACCGTCGGCCGCGCCGGTGACGGCTTCCTCGATGCCCACCACTGCGCCGTCCACCTCACCACTCACGACACCGCCGTCGACGACCGCGGCGCCGACGACCGCGGCGCCGACCACCTCGCTGGCCGTGCCCACCAGCGACGGGCTGGTCGCTGCGTTGCCGACAGCGATCGACTTCCCACCCGACTGGACCGCGCCCTCCAGTGGTCCGTCGACCGACCCGGGCCCGGCGAGCGGCCCCCGCAAGGGCTTCTGCGGTGGCGGTGATGCGGAGACGCGTGCCGTCGCTGCCGGGATGGTCGCCTACGGCGCGCTGCCGGCGTTCGTGTCGCCGGACGGCATCTACGTGGAGGTGCGCCTGTACGGGTTCCCCACCGTCGACGCCGCCTCGTCGTTCCTCACCACCACCGTTGCCGACAGCGCTGCCTGCCCGGGCGGGTTCTCCTATCAGTTGCCCGAGGGCGCCGGAGACGGCACGTACTCGGGTCTCGGTGACGAGGCGGCGGTGGCGGCAGGGGTCGTGTGGTCCTTCGTCGAACAGTTGGAGGCCGTGACGGATCCCGTCGCAGGTACCGATCAGACCGTGCGAGTCACCTGGCGCACCGAGTACTCGACGGTGTATGCCGACACGGGCTACGGCTACACGGGAACCAGGATCCTGCAGTTCGAACGCCACGGGGCCATCGTCGCCGGCATCGTGAGCTCGGCGTGGAACGCTCCGTTCGGGTTCTCGACGACCGGCTTCGTCCCGCACGACCTGACTGCCGACGAGACTGCGTCGCTCGCCGATCTGCTGCGGCCGGGCATCGTCGGTCGCCTGCGCTCCGCCGGTCTGATCTGAGCCGAGTCCGAGAACGTCGCGCCCATCGCACCGAGACGTGGCATCGTTGTCGGCGACCTACTGGAGCCCTCATGCACGACCACGACGAAAACCTCGTTGACCTCGCCCTGGCCATGGCGCGACACGAGCTGACCACCACCAAGCCGCTGCGTTCGCCGGAGCCGGCGGCGGCGATCTACGGCGCCCTCGACGGCAGCATCAACGACCAGGGACTCGGCGCCGCACGCGCCGTCGAGCTGATGCGCGACGTCGTCGGTGCCAACTGCATGAACGTCTCCAGCCCGAACGTGTTCGCGTTCATCCCGTCGTCCGCGACACAGGCGTCGTTGGCGGCCGACGTCATCCTCACCAGCATGAACGCGATCGGCGACTGGTGGCTGGAGGGCGCCGGCGCGATCGCGGCGGAGAACACCGCGCTCGCCTGGTTGTGCGCGGAGATCGGGCTCGGTGAGCAGGCAGGCGGTGTCTTCGTCAGCGGCGCCACCCCCGGCAACCTCGCAGCCCTCGCCGCCGCCCGCCGCTGGTGGCGCTCCGAGCATCGCGAACACACTCGCGACCGGCTGGCCATCGCCTGCGCGCAGCAGGCCCACTCGTCCGTCCGCATGGTGGCCAGCGTGCTCGATTGCGACGTGCTGCTCGTCGACGGCGACGAGTACGGCCGGCTGCGCGCAGGCGATCTCGTGGCCGCGCTGGCAGCGCACGATGCGGCCGGAGGCGCGCCCGTCTTCGCCATCTCCGCCACCGCCGGCACCACCAACCTGGGCATGGTCGACGACCTCGCCGGACTGGCGCAGGTTGCGCGGCAGCAGGGCCTGTGGCTGCACGTCGACGGAGCGTACGGCGGCGCCGCGGTGCTGTCGTCGACGGGGCGGGCCGCGTTGGCCGGCATCGAAGCGGTGCACTCGATGGTGGTCGATCCGCACAAGTGGCTGTTCGCCGGGTACGACAGCTGCGCGCTGCTGTACCGCGACGCGCGCATCGCCCGCGCCGCCTTCACTCAGACCGCCGAGTACCTGGAGGCCGTCGAGGTCAGCGCCGAGGAGTGGAACCCCAGCGACTACGCGGTGCACCTCACTCGCCGCGCTCGTGGTGTGCCGCTCTGGTTCAGCCTCGCGACCAACGGCGTCGATGCCTACCGTGCCGCCGTCGACACCTGCCTATCGCTGGCACGCGAGTTCACCGCTGCCGTGCAGGCCGCGCCCCACCTCGAGTTGTTCGCGCCCACGACCCTCTCCATCGTCACCTTCACCCGGCCGGGCTGGCAGCGCGCCGACTACGAACGCTGGAGCCGACAGCACCTCGCCGCCGGCGAGTTCTTCATCGCCGTCAGCGAGTTCCGCGGCGAGCCGATGTTGCGTGTCTGCCTCGTGCACCCGCGCACGACCATGGCGCAGCTGCAAGTGGTCATCGACTCGTTGGAGTGATCGCGCCGTCAGGCAAGTGCGGGGATCGGCTGTGGCGGTGGTGGGCCGATGTAGCGGGCGCTGGGGCGGATGATCTTGTTGTCGGAGGCCTGCTCGAGCACGTTCGCGCACCAGCCGATGACGCGGCTGGAGGCGAAGGTGGGCGTGAACATCTCCGGTGGGATGCCGCACAGCTGCATCACCACACCGGCGAAGAACTCCACGTTCGTGCGCAAGTGGCGACCCGGCTTCAGCCGGTCGAGCACGTCGACGACCCCGGCCTCCGTGGCCGACGCGAACGCGACCAGCGCTGCCGACGCTTCGTCGGTGGCCAACCGGCGGGCGACGCCGCGGAGCATGACCGAGCGCGGATCATCGGTGGTGTACACCGCATGCCCGAATCCCATGATCTTCTCGCCCTGAGCGACCATCGGCGCCACCACCTCCTCGATGCGATCGGGTGTGCCGATCCTGTCCAGCAGTGCCAGTGCGCGACTGGGGGCGCCTCCGTGCAACGGCCCGCTCAACGAGCCCAGCGCGGCGACCACGCACGCGCCCAGATCGGCGCCGGTGGAGGCCACCACACGCCCAGTGAACGTGGAGGCGTTGAAGCCGTGGTCGATGGTGGAGATCATGTACTGCTCCACCGACCGGGCGTGCGCCGCGTTCGGCTCGCTACCGGCGAGCATCCACAGGTAGTTCGCGGCGTAACCCAGATCGTCGCGCGGGGTCACGACGGCCAGGCCGCTGCGCAGTCGGTGCAACGCGCACAGCAGGGTCGGCGTCACCGCGCAGAGGAACAGGGCGTCGGCCCTCCGCTGCGTCGCATCGATGTCGATCAGCGGTCGCAGGCCGCGTTCGGCAGCCGCCAATGAAAGTGCGGTGCGCAGGCCGTCGAGCGGCTCACTGACAGCGGCGATGGCCGGCAGCACGGCGACCACCGCCGGCGTGATCGCACGGAGAGGGGCCACCTCGGCGATGAACGCATCTCGCTCAGCCGAGTTCGTGGGCAGCGAGCCGTCGATCATCAGTCGCCACACGTCCTCGATCGGTCGCCGCTCCGCCAGCTCCACGGCCGAGTACTGGCGGTAGTGGTAGAAGCCCTCGCCGCCGCGGACATCGCCGACCTCGGTGTCGGCCACCACGACACCTTTCAGGCCACGCGGCACGTCGGCCGGTCCGATCGAGGCGACGCGCATCAGGTCGCGGAGGGACACCACGCCCACGGGATGGTCGTGGTCGGTGACCGGCATGTGCCGGTAGCCGCGCTCACGCATGGTCACCAGCGCATCCTGCAGCGAGGTGGCGACGTCGATGGTGTCCACCGGCGAGGTCATCGCGGCGGCGACGGTCCCGCCCGTGTCGCCCGCCGCGGCGGCGCGGAGCACGTCGCGCTCCGTCACGATGCCGATCGCCCGGCTGCCCTCCATCACCAGCACGCTTCCCACTCGATGGTCGTGCATCCGCCGTACTGCAGCGGCGAGCGGCTCACCGGCGGTGGCGCTGATGGGTGGCGAAGTCATCACGGTGGCGATGGAGGTCATGCCTTCCAGCGTGCGACGCGCCGGACAAGTAATCAATGTTGATTATCGTCAACGCCATGGAGCTGCGATGGCTTGGTTGACGACGGCTCAGGCGGCGCACCGTCTGGGCGTGAAGCCCGCGACGCTGTATGCGTACGTCAGCCGCGAGCTGCTGCACAGCCACCGCGCACTCGATGGTCGCGGCAGCAGGTTCGACGCCCGCGAGGTGGAACAGTTGGCCCTGCGCGGCCGGCCTCGACTGGCCAGCCGGCCGGTTGCGATGGAGATCCGGATCCAGACGGCGATCACCCGGATCGACGATCATCGTTTCGGGTATCGCGGCCACGATGCGCTCGCTCTTGCCACCACCGCCTCGTTCGAACAGGTCGCCGAGCTGCTGTGGAGCGGCCGGCTCCCGGCCGCGACCGCCGTGTGGGAGAGCGCAGCCGTGCAGGTGTCCACGCAACGGGCGGTCGATCGAATGCGGTTGGCCGCAGCTCACGCGGGCATCGGAGCCCCTCGTGAGCGTGACTTCGCCACTGTGACGGGCGAGGGTCGTCGACTCATCGCGACGCTTGTGGAGGCGCTGCCCCCGACGGGAGATGGGCGTTGTCCGCGACTGCATGTCGGCCAGGGAGCGCCGGTGCGTGGGTCGATCGCCGGCCGGCTGTGGGTCCGCCTCACACCGCGGCGCGCCACCCCGCAGTTGCTGAACACGCTCAACGCCGCGCTCGTGCTCCTGGCAGATCACGAGATGGCGGCGTCCACTCTGGCCGCTCGGGTCGCCGCCAGCACGCGTGCCAACGTGCACGGAGTGATCGCGGCGGGAATGGGCGCGCTCAGCGGTCCCTTTCACGGTGGCGAGAGCGAGCGCTGCCGGCGCCTGCTGCAGCGCGCCGGAGCGGCACCCGTGGGTGAGGTCGTGGACGATGCGCTCGAGCGTCACGGCCGCCTGCCAGGCTTCGGCCAGGTGCTGTACCCGCGAGGTGATCCGCGTGCGGCGCTCCTGCTGTCGATGCTGCGCGCGGCCGGTCCTCATCCGACGATGGATCTGATCGACCGAGTGATCGCGTCGGCCCGCCGGCGTGCACTACCGCCTCCGAACGTCGATCTCGCCCTGGCGTCACTGGGCGCGGTGGCCGGCATGCCGTTCGACGCCGGCGAGGTCATCTTCACCCCCGCGCGCGTCGTCGGCTGGCTGGCTCACGCACTGGAGGAGTACGACGAACGGCCCCTTCGCTTCCGCCCACGAGCCGAGTACGTGGGCGACTGAATCGC
The DNA here is from genome assembly GCA_049696035.1 of Ilumatobacteraceae bacterium. Classification (GTDB taxonomy): domain Bacteria; phylum Actinomycetota; class Acidimicrobiia; order Acidimicrobiales; family Ilumatobacteraceae; genus UBA668. The sequence goes on along the minus strand of JBAVTH010000647.1, from coordinate 4,896 downwards.
GTTGCGGCGTGCTCAGGCCCCACCCGCGTCGATCAGCCTGGCCCGCGCGTGTGCTCCGTCCGTGACGAACGCGATGCTTCCGAAAGCGCGATCGAGGGGCCCTCGCCTCGTCGACGCTTCCGGAAGGTCGACCGGCCACGGACCGCCGGAATCGAAATCGAGATGACGAGACCGCCACGGCCTCGGCTCACGGGTCAGCCCCGGCGTGGCGGCCCACCGGTGCTGCGCTGCGTCAGGCCGGCACGGGCGGGGAGACCGCGGCCATCGCGATGGCCAGAGCGTGGCCCAGGTTCAGCGAGTCGACACCGCGGTGCATCGGGATGCGCACGTCGAACTGGGTGGCGCGACGCGCGGCGTCGGTGAGGCCGGGCCCTTCGGCGCCAGCCACGAGCGCCACCTTCTCCGGCATCCCCATGTCGTAGAGGCTGTTGGCAGTGGGCGAGGGCGTCAGCGCCCACGTCTCCCAGCCGGCGTTGTTGAGGTACTCGATGGCGTTGGGCCAGCTCTCGCAGCGGGCCACCGGCAGGTGCAGGATCTCACCCATCGAGACCCGCACCGCGCGTCGCGAGTACGGGTCGGCGCAGGTGGGGTCGAGCAGCATCGCATCGAAACCGAGGGCGCGTGCGGAGCGGGCCACTGCCCCGATGTTCTCCAGGTCGTTCGAACCTTCCAGCACCAGCAGACGGCGGGCGCCGGCCAGCACGTCGGGCAGGGTGGGGTTGCGGCGGCGCTTCACCGAGGCAAGGGCGCCACGGTGGATGTCGAACCCCGCGATCTGCTCCATGATCTCCCGCGAGGCGACGTAGATCGGCACCCGCTTGGGCTCGATGAGGTCCTTGAGCCGCTCGTAGCGAGTGGGCGAGAGCAGGAAGGAGCGGGCGGTGAACTTGGAGGTGACGAGGCGGCTGATGACCAGCTCGCTCTCGGCGATGAACCACTCGTCGGCCGGAGTGCTGCCCCGGTCGCGAAGGCCCAGGTAGTCGACCACGCGAGGGTCGTCGGCGGAGTCGATCTCGATCGGCACGCCGTGGACTCTACGGCTGCGCCCTGCCTCGTCGTCCACGAAAGGTGTTGCGAACATGTGTTCGCCGCGCGAGGATGGCGGCCATGACGACGCTCGACACCTCCGCCACCGACGCCGAACTCATCTGGCAGCAGTGCCTGTTCGCGTTCGAGGATCCGCGTATCGATGCCGGCTTCAGCGGTCTCACCCGCACATGGCTCGACGACACCTCGTGGGTCGATCATGTGCCGAGCTGGCTGGGCGGCGCCGATCTCGTGTTCGCCGAGCTGGTGGCGAAGCTGCCGTGGCGTCAGCGGGAGGTGACGATGTTCCATCGGCGCGTGCTCGAGCCCCGCCTCACCGCCTGGTGGAGCCCTTCCGACGGCCTGCCCGAGCCGCTGCCGGTGCTGGAGGAAGCCCGGATGGCGCTCACTCGTCAGTACTCGCGGCCGTTCGACTCCATCGGCTTCAACCTCTACCGCGACGGTCGCGACTCGGTTGCCTGGCACGCCGATCGCGAGCGTTATCAGCACGAGGATCCAGTGGTGGCAATCCTCAGCACCGGTGCGCCGCGCACCTTCCACCTGCGCCCTCGCCGCGCGGACGGCGTCGCGGCGGTGGTGTCACGCACGTTCCACCTCGGCCAGGGCGATCTGCTGGTGATGGGTGGCGCCTGCCAGCACGACTTCGAGCACTGCGTACCCAAAGCCGCGCAGGTGGAGGGCCCACGGCTCAGCATCATGTTCCGCCACAACCTGGCCGACTGGCAGCCACCCGCCTGAGCGGCGCGGGCTGCGCACAGCCCGCCGGCCTGGCCGAGCCGGTGGCCCCTGCCGCCGAGTGCGATACTCGCGGGCGATGGCTTCCACTGCAGACCCTTCCCGCTACGCCTTCGTACCCGGCTCGCCCGAGTACCCCACCATCGTCGATGCCGAGGGCGTGTTCCTGATCACCGACGACGGCCGCCGCATCCTCGACGGTGCGGCCGGTGCGATCGTCGGCAACATCGGCTGGGGCCGCCAGGAGGTGGTCGACGCCGCTGCCGCCGTGATGGGCATGGGCTACGTCGTGCCACTGTGGCCCACGCCCAGCCGTCTGGCGCTGCGCGACGAGTTGGTCGAGCACTGGCTGCCGGAGGGTTTCCACCAGGTGTTCTTCACCAGCGGCGGCAGCGAGAGCACGGATTCCGCCATCCGCCTCGCTCGCGCCTACCAGGTGGCCAAGGGTCGCGACAGCCGGTGGAAGGTGATCGGCCGGCACCCCAGCTACCACGGCATGACCACCGGCACGATGGCCGTCGCCAGCCACAGCGGCCGCCAGAAAGGCTACGAGCCGCTGCTGCTGCCGTTCCCGAAGGTGCCGTGGGACGACCCCGAGCAGGTGCTGAAGGTGATCGAGCAGGAAGACCCGGCCACCATCGCCGGCTTCATCGCCGAGCCGATCACGGGTGCCGCCGGCGCCTGCCTCACCGCCGGCGACGAGTACTGGCAGGTGGTCAGCGATGCCTGCCGCGAGCACGACATCCTGCTGATCGCCGACGAGGTGATGACCGGCTACGGCCGCACCGGCCTCAAGTTCGGCCACCAGCACTTCCCGTTCCACCCCGACGTGATCGTGGGCGGCAAGGGCCTCGGCGGCGGCTACGTGCCGATGGGGGCGGTCACGGCTCGCGACGAGGTGGCCGAGGCCCTGCGCGGCAGCGGCTTCATGTACTTCACGTTCACCGGCAACGACGCCGCCTGCGCCGCCAGCGCGAAGGTGCTGGAGATCATGCGCCGTGAGCAGTTGGTGGAACGTGCCGCCACCGTCGGCGCGCACTTGGGCCGGCGCCTGCGCGACGAGTTCGCCGACCATCCGGCAGTCGTCGACATCCGTGGGCGCGGCATGTTCTACGGGCTGGAGTTGCGCTGCAGTCGCGATGCCGTGGTGCAGGCCGCGATGGAGCGCGATCTGTGGGTCTACCCGGCAGGCAGCGGCCCGGTGGCCGAGGCTGTGATGGTGGCCCCGCCGTTCGTCATCACCGAGGCCGAGATCGAGCAGTTGGTCGGCACCTTGCGCTCGGCATTCGACGCGGTGCACCCCATCTGAACGGCCGGCGCGACGGTGGTGGCGACGGAGTTCACACGCCGTTCAACGTCGTGCGGGTACCGCATTCACCTCCTCTCGGTACGGTTGACGACACCATGACCACGCCCACCCTCCCTGATGTCGGCAGCGATCCGCGGCGGCTGATCGCGCTGGACGCGGTGCACAACTTCCGCGACCTCGGTGGCTACCCGGCTGCCGATGGTCGCACCACCCGCTGGCGCACCCTGTTCCGCGCCGACGGGCTGTATCGCCTCACGGCAGCCGATCTGGAAGTCGTGCGCCGGCTGGGCCTGCGCACGGTGATCGATCTGCGCAGCGATGCAGAGCTGGCCGAACGCGGCACGTTCCCGCACGTCGAGCATCCGGTGGCGTTCCACCACGTGCCGGTGATCGACAGCACCTGGCAGCACCTCGATCGGCCCGACGCCGAGGAACCCGTGGTGTTCCTGGAGTGGGCCTACCACGACATGCTGCGCCAAGGCCCCGAGCGCTTCGCGCAGGCGATCGAGCAGCTCAGCCAAGCCGATGCGCTGCCCGCCGTGTTCCACTGCGCTGCCGGCAAGGACCGCACCGGTGTGCTGGCCATGCTGGTGCTCGGCTCGCTGGGCGTGCCCCACGAGTTCATCGCTGCCGACTACGCCCTCACCGGTGAGGGCATGGAACGCATGCGAGTCTGGGCCCAACGCGACGCGCCTGACTTGTGGGCGCGCCTCGCCGATGCACCCGCGGCATTCCTGGCCGCGCACCCGGAGGCCATGCTCCGCGTCATCGACTCCATCTGCGCCGACGGCACGATCCGCGACTACACGCTGAGCCTCGGCGTCAGCCCGGCAGCGCTCGACCGGCTGGCCGACCGACTGCTGGAGTAGGTACCGAACGACGTACGGGAGTGCGGTCGGCGGGCGTGGCGCGGCGTACGCTCGGCCCATGAGCGGCACGACTCCAACGAACGGCACGACTCCAACGAACGGCACGACTCCAGCACACGGCACGGCTGCCCACCACGGCGCCACGCCGGTCAACGGCACCATCGCGCTGCAGGGTGGCGGGCCGTTCACCGCCAACGACGACCTCGACCGGCGACTGTTGGCCTCGGTCGGTGCCGGCAAGGTGCTGATGCTGCCGACGGCCGACGCCTTCGAACGCCCCGAGCGGCTGGTCGCCGCCGCGATGACCTGGGGTGAGCGGCTGGATGTGGAGGTCGAGGCGCTGATGGTGATGCGCCGCGGCGAAGCCATGGAAGCCGGTGCGGCCAACGTGGTGCGCGAGGCCCGCGCCGTGTACTTCGTGGGCGATCAACCGATGCACCTGCGCTCGGTGCTGAAGGACACGCCGCTGTGGGATGCCCTGCGTGACGTGCTCACCAATGGCGGGCTGGTGGCCGCCACCGGCGGCAGCGCGGCCGCGATGTGCGACCCGATGGTCGACCCTCGCGGTGGCGCCTTCACCCTCGGGCTCGGTCTGATCCCGAACCTGGCCCTCGTCACCGAGGCCGAGCACTGGTCGCCGGAACGGCTGCATCGCACGCGCAAGCTGGCCAACACCGCGTTCGCGGTGCTGCGCAGCGGCGATGCGCTGGTGCGCACCTCGGCCGGGTGGGAGACCGTCGGCGCCGTCGAGGTGCACGGCGACCTGCCCTGAGGGCAGCGGCGCCCGGCTCAGGTGGTGGCGGTGGGCATGCTGGTGCTGGTGGCGATGCTGCTGCCGGTGGTGTCGCCGGCGGCGATGGTGGTGGGTTCGGCAGGCGCGCCGGGCGTGATCGACATGATGTCGACGATGAACGAGATCGGGTCGCCGGGCTTGAT
>JBAVTH010000646.1:0-6487 GCA_049696035.1 Ilumatobacteraceae bacterium | reverse complement strand
CGCGTGCCGTCGGGTGACCACACCGCGTTGCCGTCCTCCCAGAAGGCGGCCAGCGGCCGGCCGCTGGTGACCCGCGACGGTTGGCCGCCGGCAACGGGGATCGTCCACACGACGGAGGCGTCGCGGTCGAGCATGAACGCCAGCTCGCTGAAGTCGGCGTCGGCCGCAGTCAGCTGTCGCGGCGCCGAGCCGTCGGCCGCCTCGACCACGAACACCTCGTACCAGCCCGGCCATTCGCTGGCGAAGGCGAGATGGGTGCCGTCGGGCGACCACACTGCGCTGCGCAGCTGGCAGCCGGGCTGGTGCACCACGACCCGCGAGGCACGGCTCGCCAGATCCACCACGTGCAGGCTGGTGCAGTTCAGGTCGCGCTCGCGCTCTCGCTCGGACCCGGCCGAGTGGAACACGGTGTACGCCACGCGAGTGCGATCGGGTGAGACCGCGGCGCTCACGTAGTCGGCGCCCGCCTGGGCGATGGGGCGCGGCCACGCATCGGCGATGGCCACCTCCGCCAGCACCGTGCGGCCGTCGCGGTCGACGCCGATGATCAGCCGCGCATCGTCCAGCCACACCGGCCCGGAGCCGTCGCAGATGGCGGCCGGCACGCCGCCGGTGGCCGCGACCACCATGACCTTCCCGCCCTGGGTGTACGCGAGCCGCGTGCCGTCGGGTGACCACACCGCGTTGCCGTCCTCCCAGAAGGCGGCCAGCGGCCGGCCGGTGGTGACCCGCGATGGTTGGCCGCCGGCAACGGGGATCGTCCACACGTCGGAGGCGTCGCGGTCGAGCATGAACGCCAGCGTGGCACCGTCCGGCGAGAGCTCGATCTGGCGAGGCCGCTCGGTGGCCGCGACGGCTTCCAACCGCCAGTACGCCGGCGGCCGCACATCCGGCCGGCCAGGGTTGGGGATGCCCCCCGCTTCGTCGGTACCCACCCACCACTGCGGCTGTTCAGCCATGACGCTCCTCGAAACCGGTCAACACCTCGAGCACCAGCGGCCCCAGGCGGGGCAGGTCGTACCCGCCCTCCTGCACGAACACGGTGGGCAGCCCGAGGGTACCCAGCAGCCTGCCGGCGCCATGGAACCCTGCGGCCGTCACCTGCAACGGGCTCTCCGGGTCGCCGGCCGCAGCGTCGACGCCCAACGACACCACCAACGCCTCGCTGCCGTGTGCCTCCACGGCGCGCACCAGCTGCTCGACAGCAGCCAGCCAGACCTCGTCGCCGCTCCCGGGAGGCAGCGGCAGGTTGCGGGTGGCGCCCTCCCCCGCACCGCCGCCGGTCTCGTCGGCGTGGCCCACGAAGTGCGGATACCAACCGGCCGCCGGGTCGACGTGCACGCTCGCGTACAGCACGTCGCCGCGCGACCAGAACACCTCCTGCGTACCGTTGCCCTGGTGGGCGTCGATGTCGACGATCGCCACTCGCGGCACGCCTCGGTCGCGAAGGTGCTGGGCCGCCGCGGCCGCGTTGTTGAAGTAGCACGAGCCGCCGAAGTAGGCGGGGCCGGCGTGGTGCCCCGGTGGCCGCACAGCGGCGTACGCGGCCGCTGCACCGTCCGCGACCAGCGTGGCCGCATGCACCGACGCGTGCACGGCCGCGCATGCTGCGTCGAACGTGCCCGCGCCCAGCAGCGTCAGCGTGTCGGTGGCGTACAGCCCGATCTCGGCGCGGATGGTGGCCGGCGGCCGATCGGGCCGCGCTCTCGCGGCGAAGCCCGGCATGGCGAACACGTACGGCACCACCTGCGCCTGGCCGGGGTCGGTGAGGTGGCCGGCCGCCACCCAGGCCGGGTAGGCGCGGCGCAGGCAGTCGACGAACGCGGCGTCGTGCACGGTGAGGACGGGCGCCAGCCCCAGGTCGGGGGCGTCCAGGATGGTTGCGCCGGCGGACGCCAACTGATCGCGGAGCGTGTCGCCTCGCTCGGGTTCCTCGTCGCCCGGCAGGCGCACACCCAACCAGTAGCCGCCGTCGGGCGCGTGCCCGCGGTGCCGTTCGGTCCAGACGACTGGCATGCGCAACGCGGTCACGATGCCGACTCTAGATTGCCTCGCATGACCTCCGTCCCCCCGCCCGGCCCACCGGCACCTCGTCCGCGCGCCCGCGAGCTGGGCCTCGTGTTCGGCGAGTTCGAGACCGGCCCGAACAACGCGATCACCGACGTGCCGGGCGTGCGCGTCGGGCACGTCACCGTGTGGCACGGCGACGGCGATGACCCGATCGCGCGCACCGGCGTCACCGCCATCGTGCCCGACGATCCGGCTGCGCTCTTCGCCCGCCCGATGCCGGCCGCCACCTCGGTGCTCAACGGCGCCGGTGAGCTGACCGGCACCATCGAGATGGCCGAGTGGGGCGTGCTGGAGACGCCGATCCTGCTCACCGGCACCTCCTCGGTGGGTCGGGTGAGCGACGGCGTGGTCGACGAGCTGTTCGCGGCCGGGGCCGACGAGGTGGTCATCCCCGTCGTCGGCGAGTGCGACGACAGCCACCTCGACGACATGCGCCGCCGGTGGGTGACCGCCGCACACGCACGCGCAGCGCTGGCCGCCGCAACCGATGGACCGGTTCCCGAGGGCGCCGTCGGCGCCGGCGCGGGCATGGTGACAATGGGCCACAAGGCAGGCATCGGCACCGCATCGCGTCACCTTCCTGGAGTGGGCACGGTCGGGGTGTTGCTGTTGTGCAACTTCGGCGCGCTCTCCGACCTGCGCATCGGTGGCGTGATGGTCGGCGCGGCGCTGGCCGCCGCGCCGGCCGTGATGCCACCGGCACCGACGCTCGATCAAGGCGGCAGCTGCCTCGGCATCGTGTGCACCGACATCCCCCTCGATGCCCGCCAGCTGGCACGGGTCGCCAAGCGGGTCGGTCTGGGCCTGGCCCGCGTCGGGTCGGTGGCGCACCACGGCAGCGGCGACATCTTCTGCGCGGTCAGCACGGCCAACCGCCAGGGCCGCAACGCCACCGGCCGTGCCACCGTCGAACTGCTGCTCGACGGCTCGATCAACGAGGTGTTCGCTGCGGTCGTCGATGCCACCGAGGAAGCCGTGTGCAACGCGCTGTTCGTGGCCGACACGGTTTCCGGTGTCGGCGGCCAGGTGGTGCCCGGCCTGCCGGTCGATCAGGTGCTCGCCATGGTGTCACGCTCGCGCCCGGCGCCGTAGCTGGGCACGGCGCAGGGAAACCCGTCATCTGCGACCACGAAGAAGATGACGGATCGTGTGAGCGAACGAGGAAGCGATGATCCGCCCGGAACGATCAGCGACTCGAGCTGGTGGCGAGCTCACGGTCCGCCTCGCTCGCCTCGCCCACCACCGTGGCCTCGCCCGCCGCGGCTGCTCCGGCGTCTCCGGCAGCCCGCTGGCGACGCGCTCGCCGGCGCACGACGAAACGGATGAGCAGCACGAACACGTCGGCGACGAGGAACAGGACGAGCAGGATCAGCAACGTCGGCCGTTGCGTGGTGGTCTCAGCCGCTGTGACCACCGGCCCCGCACCGGACACGTCGACCGTCCAGTGCAGATCGCCGAAGGAAGGGCCTGGCACCTCTGCGGTGACCACCTGCTGCCAGGTGCGCCCTGGCGCGATCTCGCCCGGGTCGTCGAGCGCGAGGCCGCTCAACTGATCGCCGTCGCGACTCACCGCCCCGTCGAGCGCCACCTTGCTGAAGGCAGCCGGCGAGCTGTTCTTCACCGTCACCGTGACCTCGTACGTCGCCGGCCCACCCAGGCTGGTGCGCACACCCTGGACGAAGCCCTGCGCCGCCGGGCGTGCGCTGATCGACACGTCGAGGGGCTGTGCCGGCCCCGGCCGGTCGACGACCGGCTCCACAGGATGGCCGATCAGCGTGATCGGCGCGAATGCGATCTCGTCGCTGAGTCGGTCGGCGACGCGGATCACGCACGGACACGGCTCGGGCGGTGCGGCAACCGGAATCTGGATCACCGTCGAGGTGCCGTCGGTGTCGAGCTTCAACCCCTCGCTGGCGAACATGTTGCAGTCGCTCGAACCGCGGCGGGCCTCGTTGCCGCACACCGAGATCGTGACGTTCAGCGCGGTGAAGCCATCGATGGTGAGCACGACCCGCCCACCGGGTTCGATCTCGGAGCGATCGAGGGTCACCTCCGGCCCGGTGGTGGTGGGCTGGGCGACGACGGTGGGCGCCGCGCCGAAGGCCAGCGCCAACCCGGTGAGCAGCAGTGCTCGCGTGAGGAGGCAGCGCGATCTCACGCCGGCTGGTGCTCGCGTTCGGGCTGTTCCGCACGCTCGCTCTCCTCGTCGACCGCCGCAGCCGGGCCCCGATGGCGAACGTACGCACGTCGGGCGAGGAGCCCCAGAAGGAGGAAGAGCAGGACCAGCAGGAAGCTCAACGGCGGGTCGAAGGCGAGGTCCTTCCCGCTGGTGCCAGCGGCAGCAGCACCACCGGCGGCGCCCGCGGGTTCCACGCGCACGGTCGTGAAGGCGAGCATCAGCGCAGGAACATCGTCGACGCTGACCTTCACGTTGATGTGCTGCCCGGGCAGCAGTTCGGGCACGTCGGGCAATGGCACCTTCTTCTCGGCAAGCCCGAACGGACCGGTGATCGTCAGCGAGGCAGTACCGGACATCCGGGTGTTCCCACGGTTCTCGATGCGGTAGGTGACGTCCGCCGAGCCGCTCAGCGAGTTGAGGGCGTGGCGGTAGCTGGTCTCCACGTTGTCCACCGCCAGCTCCGGTGTCAGCTCGCCGCTGACGCGCAGGTAGAGCCGTGTGCCGGTGCGCCGGTCGAGTGTGACCGCACTGCCTTCCTCGCCGGTGCCGACCGACTCGTTCGATGCCAGCACGGCTCCGGTGTGGTCGCCGGGCGTTGCGTCGGCCGGCACCTTGATCGTGATCGGCATCGTCACCTGCTTGCCGGGCGGGACAGTGACGAGCTCCTGCTGGAACGTGACCCACGAACCGACATCGACGGGCTGCTGGTCACCCGGCAGCAGATCGAACTGGCCATCGGCGTTGTTGAAGGCATCGGTGGCGTAGACGTGGAACGTCATCGGCACGTTCCCCAGGTTGAACACGGTCACCGCATCCTCGATCACCGCGCCCGGGCTGGCTTCATAGGTGAGGTCGGGGCGCAGACCCGCCGCGTCGGCATCCAACGATCCTGCGGGCGACAGGGCCCAACTCTCCACCAACTCGACCGGCTCGCCGGCGGCGGGCTGGTCGGTGGGGGTGGCCGCAGGCTGATCGGTCGGCGGCTCCGTGGGCGGCACCTTGGCGCTGCCGGCCATCGCCGAGGCGGCCGGCACGAGGATGGCCATCGAGGCCGTGGCGGCCCACACGGCAAGACGTCGCCTGCTGTTCATGACGGATCACGTGCCTTCGGGTGGAGAGGAGGTGGGAGCGAGCGGATGGATCTGCGAATCGTCCGCAGGGGGATCATCGCAGCCCAACATGACGGGCGACTTGCCCCCGGATGAACACTCGGGGACCAAGGGGTCGGGCACGCCGGCACTCACGAGCGCGGGCGACCTCCCGAAAACGGCACCAGGGTGATGCGGGACGACAGGGGGAGCCGTCCCACACCACCCACGGTGTTGGTTGATACGAAGTACCGGCCGCAGCCGCCCGACCTTCGCGGTCGGACGGGTGCGGTCGGGCAGGAAGGTCAGACGACCGTGAAGGTCAGCGTCCCGTTGTAGGTGCCCGCACGAGCGGACGACGGGATGAGGAGCTTCAGGCGGGCATCGAACGAGGCGATGCCCAGGCCGGCGCCGGCCGAAGCCGATGCCAGGGCCTTCGGTGTGGCCAGGCCGGCTGCCGTGGTCGGGAGCACTGCTGCACCCGGCACGGCGACCTGGTCGTAACCGGCCGTGGTCAGGTCGGAGTCGTCGGTGACGACCGGCGACCAGCCGAGGTAGTTACCGCTGAACGAGGCGCCGCCACCGACGACGTCGAAGCTGCTCATCGTGCCGTTGACCGTCCAACCGGTGTCGGTGTCGCGGGTGTCCGAGACGGTGACCTGGTTGATGCGGCCAGTGGCTGCGTAGTACTGGCCGGCAAGCGCACCGGTCGTGACGTACTGAGCGGTGCCGAGATCCACACCACAGTGCGTCGGGTAGTTCGGGCTGGCCGGGCTCGGGTAGTTGGCGAACTGCGGGTCGGCAGCGCCACCGAGGGTCAGCGTCGGGGCGGTACCGACCTGGTCGGCCGAGGCCGGCAGAGCGGGCAGCGCCGAGAAGCCGGGAGTTGCGCCCTCGGCGGCCAGTGGGCCGTACACGCCACAACGCTGCGTCAGCACCAGGGCACCCGCCGGGCGAACCACGGTGAGGTCCTGGATGATCACCTGTGCGGCGTTCGGGGTGGCCGAGATCGAGGCCGCCGTGCCCACGTAGGGGCTCGGATGCGTCGGGGTCACCGTGAACGTGTACAGCGTGCCAGGGGTGCCGTTCACCGTGAAGGTGGTGGCGCCGGCGGCGGCCGTGAACGGTGCGCCGGCAACCGACGGGCTGA
>JBAVTH010000645.1:0-4990 GCA_049696035.1 Ilumatobacteraceae bacterium | reverse complement strand
CGACCTCCACGTTCTGCGAGGGTTCAGCGGAGCGCAGGGCCACCACCGTCAACCGCACGACGACGCCCCAACGATCGGCAGCGGCAGCAGCGGCGGCGGCGACGGTGGAGATCACGTCGTCGAGCGTCAGCCGGGCCTCGCAGTGGAAGGCCGGCGCCCACTTGATCTCCATGTAGCGCACTCGATCGGCGGCCTTGTCCTCCACGAGCTCGGTGGTGATGCGGGTCAGCGCGTCGCGGTGCTGCATCAGTCGCAGCGGCAGCTCGAACGACTTCAGCAGCTCCGCCTGCGAGCCGGGATGGGCGGGTGCCACCAGCCGATCGAACATCTCCGTCCACGAGCGAGGCGCCTCGATGTCGTACCTCGCGGCCAGCTCGATGGCGGTCTGTGGTCGCAGGCAACCGTCGAGATGCAGGTGCAGCTCGGCCTTGGGCATCGCCTGCACCAATCGTCGGACGGCACTGCTCACGGGTCGCATGGAACGATGTTCGCACGCAGCAAGGCGGGTGCGCCGCTCCCGTCGAACGGCACACCCACCTCGCGCTCCCGCAGCACCGTCAGGCGATGCGGTGGTGCACGGCGGTGGCCCCGTCGATGAAGAGGTGACCACCGGAGTCGAGCAGCTGCAGCACGGTCCCATCGGCGTTGACCGCATGCCGTGCAGCTTCGAGCGCGGCGACATTCGGGGCGCCGGTGATCCAGCGCACGCCGGCGTAGTTGCCGGTGACATCGACGGTGAACACCGTGTTCAACCCGCTGGCCGCGCTGGCCGCATCAGCCAGCGCCACACCCTGCGCCATCGCCGCCGCGAAGTTGCCGTTGGTCGCCGTCGCGGAGACGACGGTGACGTACTCGAACCGCGGGATCGGGCCGGCGGACCCGCCGTGCACGACTTCCACCATGCCGTCGCTGACCGGCCCGGTGAACAGGTTCGCAGCGCCGACGACCGACGCCACGTAGTCCTCGTCGGCGACCAGCTTGTTGCCGAGCGTCTCCCACTGGGCGAGGTCGTCGAAGCGAGCCGTCCAGCTGAGGCGACCGATGTCGTCGGACAGCACCGACGCCCACAGCGCAACCTCGACACCCGAGATGGAGCTCGCCTTCGCCGCGATCTCGACCGCCCAGGTGGTGGCCTCCATGATCGACTCGGTGCGGGCGGAGCGTGTGCGATTGAACAGATACATGATGGGAACCCCCCGGTTCGTGAGCACCGGTGTTGGTGCACGCTCACACGGTCGCGCCGCGTCGGCCGGCGTTCGCTGGCCTCGAAGCCACACTTCGCTGTCCTCGTCGCGCCGCGCGCCCCGTACGGTGAACGGTGTGAACGCCACCACTCCTCTGTCTGTGCTCGATCTGTCGGTGGTGAACGACGGCCAGTCCAGCGCCGATGCGCTGCAGACGACGGCTGCGCTCGCACAGGCCGCCGACCGGCTGGGCTACACCCGCTTCTGGGTGGCCGAGCACCACAACATGCCCAGCGTCGCGTGCACCTCACCCACTGTCCTGATGGCGCACCTCGCCGCAGTCACCGAGCACATTCACGTCGGTTCGGGTGGCGTGATGTTGCCCAACCATGCGCCACTCGTCGTCGCCGAGCAGTTCGCCCTGCTCGAGAGCCTGCACCCGGGTCGCATCGATGTCGGCATCGGGCGCGCACCGGGCACCGACCAGCGCACCGCCGCCGCGCTGCGTCGCTCGGCCGACCTGCTGGGTGCCGACACCTTCCCTCGCGACTTCCTCGACCTGATGGGTCTGCTGGGCGATCCGCGTGCCGACCACGGCTTGTGGGAGCAGTTCCGTGCGACGCCGGCGGCCACCAGCGCTCCGGGCATCTTCCTGCTCGGCAGCAGCGACTACAGCGCCCGCTTCGCCGCCCAGCTCGGTCTCCCGTTCGGCTTCGCCCACCACTTCGACATGGGCGGCACGCTGCACGCGGCCGAGCTCTACCACTCGCTGTTCCAGCCCTCGCCCGTGCTCGAGCAGCCGTACCTGATCGTCACCGCCAACGTGCTGCTGGCCGACACCCAGGAGGACGCCGACTGGCATGCCGCACCCGGCCGGCTCACCGCGCTCGGTCGCCGCACCGGCCGGTTCATCCGCCTGCCCTCGCCGCAGGATGCGTCGGCGCACCCCGATCTCCCGGAGGCCAATCGCCTCCCCACCAGCCGAGTCGTCGGCACCCCCGCGACGGCCGTCCCCGATCTCCGCAACCTCGTTGCCCGAACCGGGGCGCACGAGCTGATGGTCACCTCCGTCGCCTACGACCTCTCCGCCCGGGTTCGCAGCATCGAGCTGCTCGCCGAGCACTGGACCGTCGCGGCGTAGCCCACTCGCGCCTAGCCTCGGCGGCATGCCGATCGACCTGCCCTACGTCGCCGATGCCGCTCGCTACGACACGATGGAGTACCGCCGCTGCGGGCGCAGCGGCCTCAAGCTGCCTGCGATTTCGCTCGGCCTGTGGCACAACTTCGGGAACGACCGCGGATGGGAGACCCAGCGCGACATCTGCCGCCGTGCGTTCGACCTCGGTGTCACACACTTCGACCTGGCCAACAACTACGGCCCGCCCTACGGTGCTGCCGAGGCCAACTTCGGCCGCATCCTCACCACCGACCTGTGCAGGTACCGCGACGAGCTGGTCATCTCCACCAAGGCCGGCTACGACATGTGGCCGGGCCCCTACGGCAACTTCGGGTCGCGCAAGTACCTGATCGCCTCGCTCGACCAGTCGCTGGCCCGCATGGGCCTCGACTACGTCGACATCTTCTACTCGCACCGGGTGGATCCGGAGACGCCGCTGGAGGAGACCGTCGGCGCGCTCGCGTCCATCGTGCAGCAGGGCAAGGCGCTGTACGTGGGCATCTCCTCGTACAACTCCGTCCGCACGCGCGAGGCGGCTCGTCTGCTGGCCGAGCTGAGGGTGCCGCTGCTCATCCACCAGCCGTCGTACTCGATGCTCAACCGTTGGACCGAGGACGACCACCTGCTGGACACGCTGGAGGAGGTGGGCGCCGGCTGCATCGCCTTCTCCCCACTCGCCCAGGGCCTGCTGACGGATCGCTACCTGCATGGCATCCCTGCCGATTCCCGCGCGGCCACCGGCGGAGCGTTGAAGGCGGAGAACATCACCGAGGATCGCCTCGCCCGTGTGCGCGCGCTCGGCGAAGTGGCCGCCCGCCGTGGCCAGACGCTTGCCCAGCTGGCGTTGGTGTGGGCCTTGCGCGACCCGCGCATGACCTCGCTGGTGATCGGTGCCAGCAGCGTGCGCCAACTCGACGACAACATCGCCGCTCTCGGCAACACCGCGCTCTCCGCCGACGAGCTGGCCGAGATCGACCACTACGCCACCGAAGCCGACATCAACCTGTGGAAGGGCTCCAGCAGCCAGTGACGCCGTGATCTGTGCGGCCGGTCGCATCGAGGCCCGTGATGGGTCATGATGTGGCACCACTCCTGGTGGAGGGTAGGAGGCACTCATGAAGCAGCTCACCGGTCTCGATGCGAGTTTTCTCTACATGGAGACGTCGACGACGTTCGGCCATGTCAGCGGCCTCGGCATCTACGAGCGCCCGTCACCTGAGTTCGACCCCTACCAGGTCGTGTACGAACGCTTCGGCGCACTCGTCGGCCAGGCCGAGCCGATGCGGCGCAAGCTGGTGGAGGTGCCCTTCTCGCTCGACCACCCGTGGTGGATCGACGACGCCGACTTCGACATCGACTACCACGTGCGGCACATCGGCCTCGCCCCGCCGGGCGGTGCCGATCAGTTGACGGAGCAGGTGTCGCGCATCGTCGGCCGGCAGATGGATCGCACCCGGCCGCTGTGGGAGGTGTACGTCATCGAGGGGCTGGGCGACGGCCGTTGGGCGATGCTCACCAAGTTGCACCACGCCACCATCGACGGCGCCGCCGGTGTGCTGCTGCTGAGCATGCTCACCAGCACCGACCCCACCTCGCCCGCGCCGGACGCGGTCGAGTGGGAGGGCGAGCAGCCGCCCAGCCAGAGCGAGCTGCTGCAGTACACGCTGCAGCACCTGGCCTCGAACCCGGTGAAGGGCATGCGCGTGCAGCTGAAGATGGTGCGCAACCTGGCCGACGTGCTGGGCGTCACCAGCGTCAGCAAGATGGCCGGTCATGCTCGCACCGTGATCAAGCGCATGGCCGGCTCGCGCAGCGGCGACGTGCCCGACAACGAGAAGCGCATCCAGATCCCGCTCACACCGGCGCCCGACACTCCGTGGAACAAGCCGATCACCGCTCATCGCCGCTTCGCGATGCGGGGCACGTCGTTGGAGAACATCAAGGCGCTCAAGACGGCAACAGGCGGCACGGTGAACGATGTGGTGATGGCGATCTGTGCCGGCGCCCTGCGCGAGTACCTGATCAAGCACGACGCGCTGCCCGACAAGCCCCTGCGGGCGATGGTGCCGGTCAGCATCCGCACCGGCGACGAGACCGACGTGTGGACCAACCGCGTCTCCAGCATCATCGCCGATCTGCCCACCAACTGTGCCGACCCGCTGGAGCGCGTCGCGCTGTGCAAGGAGGCCATGGCGGCCGCCAAGCGTCAGCTGGAGCTGGTGCCCGCGGAGACGCTCATCGACATCACCCAGACCGCCTCGCCGGTGGTTGCGACTGCCGCGATGCGGCTGATGTCGCGCCTGTCCAGCCGCATGAACCTGCCGGCGAACGTCACCATCTCCAACGTGCCCGGCCCGCGTCAGCCGCTGTACTTCGCCGGCGCCAAGCTCGACGCCTACATCCCGGTCTCGATCGTCACCGACGGCATGGGCCTGAACATCACGGTGCACAGCTACATGGACCGACTCGACTTCGGCATCATCGCCGACCGCGAGCTGGTGCCCGACGTGTGGGACATGGCCGACATGCACATCGCCGAGATCGGCCGCCTGTTCGAGGCAACCGGCACCGACTGTGCGGTACCGCAAACCGCCCCGCCGATGCGCCGCGGCAGCACGCACGTGAAGCC
>JBAVTH010000644.1:0-10081 GCA_049696035.1 Ilumatobacteraceae bacterium | reverse complement strand
AGGATGTTCTGCGCGTCGCCGCGGCGGAGATCTCCGCAGCCACCGGCAACCCGGTCGAGTCCGACCTCGTCGACATCCGCGATCGGGCGACCATCGACGCGCTGAGCGATCGCCACCAGGTCGACATCCTCGTCAACAATGCGGGCGGCCAGTTCCCGCAGAAGGCCCGCGACTTCAGCCCCAGGGGCTGGAACAGCGTCATCGATCTCAATCTCAACGGCACATGGGCGATGACGCAGGTGTTCGGCAACCAGATGCTCGACAACGACGGGGGCACCATCGTGCAGATCGTCGCCATCGTCGGGCGTGGCATCCCCGGGATTGCGCACAGTGCCGCGGCCCGAGCAGGCGTCATCGAACTGACCAGGACGTTGGCCTACGAATGGGGGCCCAAGGTGCGCGTCAACTGCGTCGCACCGGGCGCCTTCCGAACCGATGGCTGGGAGGCCACCTACGACCCCGAGGTCGGCAACGACATGTCGGGCGTGCCGCTGCCGTATCCAGGGCGCCCGGCCGACATCGCCAACGCGGTGGTCTTCTTGGCGTCGTCGGCATCCTCGTACGTCACCGGCGAGTGCCTCTACGTCGACGGCGGCCACACCCTGCACGGCCCGATCAGCGCGCTTCCCGAAGGCGGCTACCCCGAACGCACCCTCGCACCGCCACCCGCGCCCACACCAACAGAAGGAAGGTCCGCATGAGTGCATACCTCGTTGCCAACTACGACGTCGTTGACCGCGACGTCTATCGCTCGTACCAGAAGCAGTCGATGCCGATCATGAGCGGCGGCGGCAAGCTGCTGGTGCTCGATCACGCGTCGGTTGCCAAGGAGGGAACCCCTGGCGCACAGACGGTGATCATCGAGTACCCGACCAAGGAGGCGGCGCTCGCCGCGTACGAATCCGATGAGTATCAGGCAGTCGTCGGGATTCGGCTCTCGGCGATCGACAACGGGCGCGCGGTCATCGTCGATGGTTTCGTGATGCCGTCCTGAGCCGGACGCTTCAACCGTCGGCTCTCGGTTCCCGGCTCCACAGGACGTCGAAGTCGCGAGCGATGTCGAGCACCTGGAACGCGCGGCCGATTCCCACGCAGAAGCCGCAGGTGACGGTGAGTTCGAGCAGCTCGACATCGGTGAACAGCGCCCGCATTCGTGCCCACATCTCGTCGCTGACCCTGCGGTGGTCGATCGCGAACTGCTCAGCGAACTCTGCTGCCATCCGTTCGCGCGGGGTGAAGTCGGGGTGCTGGTTGTACTCGTGGACGTGCTGGTACAACTCGTCCGTCATCCCTTGCTGCATCGCCGATGCAGCTCGTGTGTTCAGTCAAACGTGACACTCGTTGAGCTGCGCGATGCGCATTCGCGCCACCTCGCGCTCGCGTACCGCAAGGCTCGACTTCTCGTACACGGCCTCGCTCATCGCGCTCAGTCCAGCGCCCAGGTGCGGGGCCAGCTGCCAGATCCTGGACGCCTCTCTGCCATCACCGTCGGGTAGGTCGACTCGGGCCATCATGCTTCCTTGCTGACGGAGGGTGCTCTCCGTCGGGGTTGCGCCACGGGTGTGCTGTCGAGCAGTTCGTCGATCCAGCGGTGGAACGTCTGGTTGCCGGGTTCGTTGCGGCCGAACGTGAACTCGGTGTTGGCGCCGGACGCGAGTGCCGACTGGATACCGAGCCCGGTCTTGTAGTCCTCCTCGTTCACCACCCACTCGAGGAAGTCGGCGCGCTCTATCGTCGCGGCCCTTTCCTCCTCGGTGGCGTTCTTCGCGATGAGGTGGGTCTGCACGGTGCGTGACCTGTCGGAGGTGGGGCCGGGCATGAGTTGGCTGACCATCGCACCGCGCCCGCCGTTGCCCGCGACCGATACGTGTGGGAACACCGTGTGGACGAAGCCGACATACTTGGCCGGCTTCCACTCGGCAGGTGGGATGTCGCGGAGCTCGTGGGTGATGCGGCGCGCGAAGGCGACACGCTGATGCGGGCCCCACGCGTCCCAGGTCATCACGTTGCCCATCGTGTCGACACCGAGCGTGTCCTTGTGCAGGATGTCGAGGTGGTAGCCGTCGACATAGCCGTCGTAGGCCACCTTCCAGTTCGGTCCGATGAGCACTCGTTCGTCGAGCAGCTCCATGTCGGCGAGCCCCAGTGCATCGAGCACCCGGTCGTAGCCCCCCAGCCACTCGTCGAGGTCGAGCGCGGCGTCGGGCCGCAGCACCGCGAACACCATGCCGCTGCGTTCCCCGCACGGGAGCTCGGTGAGGCCATGGGTGTCGGTGTCGATGTGGCCGAACTTGTTCCTGCCGGAGACACCGACCAGTGCGCCCTCGGTGTCGTAGCTCCACGCGTGGTAAGGGCAGGTGAACCGACGCGCCTGCCCGCATCCGTCTGCGACCACGAGGGCGCCGCGATGGCGGCAGGCGTTGATGAACGCCTTGACACCGCCGCCGGCCTGACGAACGGTGAGCACCGGCACACCGGCGATCTCGATCGCTCGATACGCGCCCGGCTCTGGGAGGTGAGCAGTCATCGCTGCGACCACGGGCCGGGTGCGGAACAGCACGTCTACCTCGCGCTCCCAACGCTCGGCATCGAGGTAATCCGCCACCGACACGCTGCGTGTGCTCGGGAGGGAGTCGGTGGTCTCCTCGTCGAGGTGGGTCAGCAATCTCCCGGCTACCTCGCGCCAGTCGTTGTGCCACACCGTGCCCCGGTGGTCGTGCTCGGCTGGTTGACCGAACCTTCCGTACGACGGAGTGGCGGCAGCGGCCGCTGCACGGGTGGTGGTCATGCGGGCACCTCTGCTCTCTTGACGGCCACGGGAATCGCGCTCGACACGACCATTCCCGTGACCGGGTCGTGGCCGACATCGACCGACACGAGTCGGCTGGTGGGTGAGCCGATGTCGCGCACCTTCTCGTCGGTGAGCGAGCGGCCACCCCACGAATGGGCCATCGAGATGACGCCGCGTTTCACATCGCCGGCGCCTTCGACCACGCCATGCAGGACGGCGCGCGGTGAGCTGATCTCGATGATGTCGCCATCGGTGAGACCCAGCTCGCTGACATCGAGCGGGTTCATGTATGCCGGGTTGGTGGTGCCCTTCCGGGCGAGTCCGGGCAGCTCGGTGCCGGTGGAGTTGAGCACGTGCTTGAGCCGACGACTGACCAGGCGGAAGGGGTAGGCCGACATGTCGCTGCCGGCGAACGTGGAGGATGATTCGGCGAGCACCTCGGCGAGCTCGGCCATCAGATCGTCGGGAGCGGGCGTGAACCGGGCGGTGGCCCCTTCCTCGGCGGGCTCGGCGACCATCTTCATGTGCATGTGCACCTGCCGCCTGTTGGCCCGCACCTGATCCAGGGGCATGCGCGACCCGGCGTAGCTGCGATCGATGATCTCGTCGGTGGTCGGCCGCACCGTCATGTCCGGCGAGCCGCCCGGGTAGGGCAGCTCGCTGCCGAGCCGCGATGCCAGCTCCCAGAACACCTCCCATTCGTTGAGGACATCGCCATCGCGTTCGACCACGGGTTCGGTGTAGTTGGTGTAGGGCGCCCGGAACCACCGATCCATCAGGTGCGGCACGTCGGCTCGTTCCAGCGACAACGTCGGCGCGATCACGTAGTCGGCGAACTCTGCCGTGGGGGTCATCCGGTGGTCGATCACGACGAGCAGCTCGAGGTCGTCGAGCGCCCGCAGCGTGAGCTCGTGATCGGGGAAGGCCACCGCTGGGTTACCGCCGCTGACGATGAGCGCCCTGATGCGACCCTCGCCGGGGGTGAGGATCTCCTCGGCAAGCGTGGCGGTGGGCATCTCACCGCGGTAGCCGCGAAGGTTGCGGATCCGCGCCAGTGGCCCCTTCGCCGGTGCTCGTGGCGGGGTGACCTGCGCGCGATGGGGAGCCTCCGGGTACAGCAGCAGGCCGTTCTCGAGCAGATCGCCTTCCCGATTGACACGGCCGAGGATGGTGTTGAGGACGACGACGAGATGTTCCGACAGGCTCGAGTGCGCCGCCATGTTGGGCCCGGTGCCGGTGCCGGCTGTACCGCGTGGGCCGGCAGCGAACATGCGTGTGGCCGCGACGATGTCGTCGGCTGCCAGCTCGCAGCGCTCGGCGACCAGATCGAGCGTGAACCCATCGACCGCGGCATGCAGCTCGCCCATCTGGCTCATCCAGCGCTCGCAGAACTCGTGATCCTGGAGCCCTTCCTCGAGCACGATGCGGATCATGCCGGCCATCAGCGTGGCGTCCTGGCCGGGGCGGATCTGCAGGTGGATGTCGGCGAAACCGGCGAGCTCCGTACGCCGCGGATCGACCACGATCAACTTCATGCCCTCGGCCTTGCGGCGGCGCATGACCACGAACGGGTTGGTGCCCTGCAAGCCGCCGAGCGGCGCGTACGACGAGACCATCGAGTTGTACCCGATCGCCATGTGCACGTCGGCGTCGGTGAAGCTGTGGTAGCCGGCTTCCCAGCCCCCCAGGCGGAAACCGGCGAGACCCTTGGCCGGCTGGTCGATGGTGACCGAGGTGTAGAACGACGACGAACCGAGCCCGTCGTGGAACGCCCGTGCGCTGGGCACGGCAACCGAGTTCTGGTAGCCGCCGGTGCCGGTGTACGACGCCACGGCGCGCGGCCCGTAGGTGTCGATGATGCGGCGCAGCTCGGCGGCGATCTCGTCGAGCGCCTCGCCGCTGGTGACTTCCTCGAAGGTTCCGTCGGGCCGGCGGCGTAGCGGCGCCCGCAGCCGGTTCGGGTCGGCCATCTGATCGGGGAGCTGGCGGCCCTTGATGCACGTGTAGCCCTCGAACAGCGGGTCGTCCATGACGCCACGGACGGCGATGACGCGGTTGTCCTGCACGTCGACCTCCAGGGGACAACTTGCATGGCACACACGGCAGAACGTCGTCGTTGTCTGCATTCCAGCCTCCAGGGAGTTTCCGTACGTTCGTAAACTATCTGTTCGGCTAGTTTCGCTGCGCAGTGGGCCGACAGTGGCCCACCGTCACCGACGATGGGGGTCGAACATGCACAGCCGTTGGATCCTCGATCCTTCCAGCGTTGCGACGGGTGTGGTGCGCTGATGCCCCGTCCGTTCCGATTCGGTCTCCAGAGCTACGCCGCCGAGACCCCGCGGGCGTGGCGCGATCAGGCGCGCCGCGCGGAGTCCAGCGGTTTCAGCACGTTCAGCGTCGCGGACCACGTCATCGGGCCCGGGCCCGCACTTGCCGCCACGAACCACGGGGTGCAGAACGTGGCCGCGATCCCCGCGATGGCAGTGGCGATCGAGGCCACCAGCACGATCAAGATCGGCGCACGCGTGTTCTGCGTCGACTACCGCCAGCCGGTGGTGTTCGCCAAAGAAGTGGCGACGCTCGACTTCTTCTCCGAAGGCCGCCTCGAGCTGGGGCTCGGCGCAGGCTGGTTGCAGGGCGAGTACGAGGCGATGGGCGTGCCGTGGGATCGTGCCGGCGTCAGGCTCGACCGACTCGAGGAGATCCTCCACCTGTTGCGTGCGCACTTCGGCGACGGCCTGGTCGATGTGCAGGGCCAGCACGTCCACGCGGTTGGTTTCGAGGGTGTCCCCAAGCCCGCCAACGGCGTGCCGCCGATCATGATCGGTGGTGGCGCGCAGCGGGTGCTCGGCATCGCAGGACGCGAGGCCGACATCGTGAGCATCAACTTCAACAACAGCTCCGGCCGGATCGGCCCGGAGGGTCTGGGCAGCAGCACGGCTGAGCTCACCGCGCAGAAGATCGACTGGATCCGCGACGGTGCCGGCGATCGGTTCGACGATCTCGAGCTCGAGATCGCGGCGTACTTCACCATCGTCACCGATCAGCGCGATGCGACGTTGGAGAAGCTGTCGCCCAGGTTCGCACTCACCCCCGAGCAATTCACGCAACACCCGCACATCCTGATCGGCTCCGTGGATTCGATCTGCGAGCAGCTCGTCGAGCGGCGCGAGGCCTACGGCATCTCGTACGTCACCTTCGGGGCTTCGGTGATCGATGCCGTCGTCCCGATCGTCGAGCGTCTTGCCGGCACCTGATCACCACCCTTCTCGCGACGACATGACAACACCGCACACCATGACAACCAGGACAGCACGAAAGCCAGGAACCACATGAAAGTCGGCATCACCCTTCCCGCCCAGTTCCCGTTCGGCAGCACCCGCCAGATGCTCGAGGTCTACGAACAGGTCGGCTTCGACTCCTACTGGGCGCCGGACCACATCCTGGGCGTGTTCCACCCCGGGTTGTGGAGCGAGATCCCGCTTTCCGCGCTGGCCGCCGACCCCGACGCGTTCTACGACCCGTTCTGCTACGGGGCGGTCGTCGGCACGATGACCGACCGGCCGTACGGCATCTCCGTCACCGACGCCACCCGCCGTGGCGCCGCCGACCTGGCCCGTACCGCGCTGACGCTCAACGACCTCAACCCCGGTGGCTTCATCCTCGGCATCGGCTCCGGTGAGGCCGAGAGCCTGCTGCCGTTCGGGTACCCGTTCGACAAGCCGGTGTCCGTGTTGGCCGACGTGCTGCGCGACCTGCGCTCGCTGCTCGATCACGGTGTGATGGCCGACGGCGGTGTCGGCCGGATGGGCCTGCCGCTGCAGGCAGAAGGCCGTGGCAGCCCGCCGCTGTGGGTCGCAGGGCACGGGCCGCGCATGCTGCGCCTCACGGGCGAGTACGGCGATGGCTGGATCCCGGCCTGGGGGATGACACCGGAGGAGTACGGCGCCAAGCGTCAGGTCATCGCCGACCACGCTGCGGCGGCCGGTCGGCCGACCCCCGAGTGCTCGCTGCTGCCCTTCGTGCTGTTCGCCGAGAGCCAGGACAAGGCCGAGGAGATGTTCGAGCACGAACCGCTCGGCAAGTTGTTCGGGCTGTTCGCGATGGGCGACGTGTGGGAGAAGCACGGCCTGCACCACCCGCTCGGGAACCATTCGAAGGGGTTCGTCGACGTGATCATCCACGATCTGAATCCCGACGACCTGCGCGACCTCGCGCACACCATTCCCTTCGAGATGGTGAAGGAGGTGCTGTTCGTGGGCAACCACGACGAACTGGCCGTCCAGTTCGAGGCGTTCGCCCGCAACGGGCTCGAGCACGTCGTGCTCGCCAACATCACGGGCGTCGTCGGTGGCATGGACGAGATCATGGCCAGGGGCATGGAGCTGCCGGTCCTCAAAAACGTGCTGGCGGACCTGTGAGCAGCGACCTGGCCACCTTCAACCCGTTCGACCCCGAAACGTTGCAGTGCCCCTTCCCGCACTATGCGCAGATGCGTGACGAGCAGCCGGTGATGCTGATCGAGTCGCTCGGCATGTACCTGGTGACGCGCCACGACCTGGTGCTCGGGATCCTGCGCGACCCGGCGACCTACTCCTCGATGTTCGGCGGGGCCAGCATGCCCCTGCCGCCGGATGCTCGGGCGAAGATGGCCGCTGTCATGGCAGACGGGTACCCACGTGTTCCGACGATGCTCACCGCCGATATGCCCGACCACACCCGCTACCGGCGTCTAGTTTCCAAGGCATTCACCCCGAAGGTGATCGCCGAACTGGAACCGGTGATCCGAGCGATCACCACCCGGTTGATCGATTCATGGATCGACAGCGGTTCGATCGAGTTCGTCACGCAGTTCGGTGTGCCGCTCCCTGTGGAGGTCATCGCACACGCACTGAACGTGCCCGAGTCGCGGATGGCCGACTTCAAGCGCTGGTCCGATGACTCGATCGCCGGCATCGGCACGAACATCTCGATCGAGCAGCGGGTGGAGGCGGAGAAGGGCGTCAACGAGTACCAGCACTACTTCGCGGCCGAGTTCGAGAAGCGCATGACCGAGCCGCAGGACGATCTGTTGACGGCGTTGTTGCAGGCGCGCATCGACGACGACGACCCGGAAGTGACCGACAAGCGCCCGCTCGACATGCCCGAGATGCTCAGCATCGTGCAGCAGCTGCTCGTGGCCGGCAACGAGACGACCACCAAGCTGCTCACCGAGACCATGCGTCTGCTCGCCATCAACCCGGACCAGTGGAAGCGCCTGCAGCAGGATCCGAGCCGCGCACCGAACGTGATCGAGGAGGCGCTCCGGCTGTCCACCCCGACCCAGGGGATGTTCCGCATCTCGACCAAGGACCACGAGCTCGAAGGAGTGCACATCCCGAAGGGTGCACGGATCGTCATCGTGTTCGCGTCGGCCAACCGCGATGAGGCGCTGTTCCCCGACGGCGACGCGTTCGACCCGGACCGTGGCGGATTGCGCGATCACCTCGCGTTCGGCAAGGGCATCCACTTCTGCCTCGGTGCGGCGCTGTCGCGGTTGGAGGGCAAGGTGGCGCTGGAAGAGCTGGCCAGGCGCCTCGACAGCTTCACGCTTTCCGAGTCGAACAGCTTCGAGTACTTCCCCAGCTTCCTGCTGCGCGGCCTCACTCGGCTCGATGTCGACATCGTGCCGGCGGGCGGATGATGGCTGGTCGCCTGCGTGGGAAGATCGCCGTGGTCACCGGCTCGAGCCGCGGGATCGGCCGAGGTACGGCGATCGCGTTGGCCGAGGAGGGCGCGACGGTGTACGTCACCGGCCGCAGTTCGGGCGACGGCGAGCTGACCATCGAGCGGACCGTGGCGCTGGTCGACGAAGCGGGCGGCCGCGGCGTGGCGATTCAGACCGACCATGGCGACGATGCTCAGATCGCCGCCCTGTTCGAACGTGTTCGCGCCGACGAGGGCCGGCTCGACATCCTGGTCAACAACGTCTACAAGATCCCCGACCCACCCGCGTGGGGCGGCGGCTTCTGGGATCACCCGCTGTCGATCTGGGACGACCAGGTCGGCATCGGGTTGCGAGCGCACTACGTCGCCTCGTGGTATGCGGCGCCGTTGCTGTTCGCCGCCGGGCCAGGTGCGTTCATCTGCAACATCTCGTCACCCGGCGGGCAGAGCTACCACTTCAGTTCGTCGTACGGAGCCGGAAAAGCAGGGCTCGACCGGCTCGGCGCCGACATGGCGATCGAGTTGTCGCCGAAGGGGGTCGCCTGCGTGACCCTGTACCCGGGGAGCGTCTCGACCGAGTTCATCGTCGGTGCCCGTGGCACCAGTGCCGTCGAGATGGACACCGCGCAGACACCGTTGGCTGTCGGCCGCAGCGTGGCAGCTCTGGCCACCGCTCCCGATCTCATGGAGCGTTCGGGCTCGATCCAGTGGGTCGAGGACCTCGGGCGCGAGTTCGGAATCGTCGACGAATACGGACGCGCGCCGGCGGCCTACCCCAAGCGGCGGTAACCCCCACGATCGAACTTCTGCAGCGGCGTCGCCGCCCGGCACGAGAGCGTCAGTAGCTGCCTTCGGCGTGGCGGTCGACGCCGAGCAGCTGCACCAGGTCTTCGTGCAGTTCCATCCACACGTCGTGGTAGCTGCCGCACATCACGCCGGTGAACATGCGCAGTTCGCCGTCTTCGAGACGAACCAACGAGTTGGTGAGCCGCCGCTCGTACGATTCGAAGCGGGGGACGGCTTCGATGAAGCCCGTGATCGGCGCCAATGCCGCCTCGTGGAGCGCGCGCAACTCGGCGACGCGTGCACTGTCGTACACCGGGTCGGCGTGGTCGTTGGTGTCGCCGTCGCGGAGCTGCCAGCGATTGCACAGGTCCTTGAAACCCTCGTTCAGGTCGAGGAAGCGGGGGTACAGCTGACGCAGTCCGTCCACCTCGGCCCCGGAGACCGCGTGCAGCTTCTCGCCGTGTCGCTCGCGGCCGGCGGGAGAGAGCTGCCAGAGGTCGCGAGCCGCGATGTGGCGAGACCATCCCGACTCCGCCATCTCGGTGAGTATCTGCTGCACCGTCGTGAGCGCGATGCCTGAGATGTCGGCGAGCAGCTCTGCGGCGGCGAAGCCCTTGATGCGCAGCGCGTGCATGACCAGGAACTCCCTGTCGATCTCGCTGCCGCCGTCGCCTCGACTCGGCGAGACGGCCACTGAATCGCGGTGGTCGTCGGCAGCCCGATCGGTCGAAGCGTCGAGGCTGGATGCAGCGTCGGTGGCGATGGCCACCAGCACCTCGCTGTGCACCCGCCCCAGTT
>JBAVTH010000643.1:0-6246 GCA_049696035.1 Ilumatobacteraceae bacterium | reverse complement strand
CGCCGGGGAACACGAAGCCGGGCATTGTGGCCAGATGGATGTTGTGGGCGCGACCGATGCCGGTTTCCAGCATCCCGCCGCACCACATCGGTACGCCGCGGGCGACACACAGGTCATGGATCTCGCGTACCGACTGCAAGCCGCCCACCCGTCCAACTTTCACGTTCACCACCGAGCAGGCGCGAAGATCGAGCGCGGCTTTGACCCGTGCCGGTGACGTGAGGGTCTCGTCGAGGCACAGTTCGGTGCGGATCATCGTTGCCAGCTGCGCGTGTTCGACCATGTCGTCCCAGTGCAGGGGTTGCTCGATGTAGTGCAGTCCGAACTCGTCGATGGCGCGGAGACGGTCGATGTCGTCCAGCGTGTAAGCGCTGTTCGCATCGACCGTGAGCTCGATGTCGGGGAAGCGATCGCGTACCGCTGCAAGCAGCTCGAGGTCCCAACCCGGTTCGATCTTCAGCTTGATCCGCTGGTAGCCCTGGGCGACATGCGCACCGACCGCTTCCACCGTCTGGTCGATCGGGTTCATGCCCAAGCTGGCGCCCACCGGGACCTCCGTGCGTTCGCCACCCAACAGCGTGCGCAATGGCACCTCGTGCTGGCGGGCGTAGCAGTCCCACACCGCGAGCTCGATCGCGGTCTTGGCCATGGGGTTGCCACGCCAGTGCGCCCACCGTGCTGTGAGCTCGCCCGGGTGGATGCATCCACCGCTGATCAGCTCCGGTGCGAAGGCCTCGTGCAACAGGTGCCAGGCGCCGGCGATGCACTCCTCGCGGTAGAAGGGGAACGGGTCCATCACTCCCTCGCCGTAGCCCTCCACCCCCTCGGACCGGACGGTGACGATCACTGCATGCTTCTCGCGTTGGTCGGCGAAGGAGGTTCTGAACGGTGTCCGGTACGGGAGGCGGATGAGCCGCAGCTCCACTTCATCGATCTTCATGGGGGTCCTTTCCGCGAAGGGTGATGAGTTGGTGTGCTGCGGCGTCGATCTGAATCGGGGCACCTGCGTCAAGATGCTGCAGGCCTGTCGGCTGCGACGCCGTCTCGTCCAGGTGGCATTCCTGCAGTTGGAGAGAGGCGTTGCCGAGTCGGAGCCCAACGGTCGACTCGCCGTCAGTCGGATTCCACAGCCGCACCACGATGCCGTCGCCGTCATCAGCGGGCTTCAACGCGCTCAGTACAGCATCGTCGACCTCGACGATGGCGCTGTTCTCAGGGACCCGAGGGCGATCACCCGCCGGCACAACGACCGGCGCGAGCTCGAACGCTTCCAGCGCGGACCAGCGTGCGATCGGGTTGACCGGATCAGGCAGCAGTGCGATTCGAGCGCTCACCCCCTCGGGACACTGAGCCTCAGACACGGGGATGGCCGGACTCGCCCTGCCGGGCCGCGTGCGAAGGTCGGGACGCGACATCCAGCCAACGGCACGGACCAGCGTGATCAACACCGAGTCGCCGGCGAGTTCCGCCTCGGGCAGGCCCGGTGCCAGCAGCAGGTGGCCACCCCGTGCCACCCAGCCCTGATGGCAGAAGGTCGAAGGTGCGGGATGGACCCAGTCGGCCGACTCCGTCGGCTGAGTCCGGTGCATCTCTTGGCCGAACGTGACGGCATGCTCCGCGTGCCCCTCACCGAGCGGCATGGCGAGCTGCAGCCGGTGATCACGGGCAGCACTCGCGCAGCTCACATCGATGTCGAGGCGACCAGTGGGCGAGAGGCGCACCACCGTGACGAGGGTGAGTTCCGTCGTTGCGGCAGACCTGGACTCGCGCGACGGGTGCAGACACTCGGGCACGTCGTACCAGCGAGTGATCGTGAGGTCACTCAACCCGCCGGCGTGACGCCGCCGGACGACGTGGACGTCCCTCAGGGCCACTCTGCTCGCATCGTCGAGGACGTCCGCATCGTAGGTGTCGCCTCGGTCTCCGCGGTCGACGATGCCCAGCAACCCGCGCCGGGTCAGTCCATCAACGGCGTACAACAGCGTTCCATCCTCGGCCACTTCGACTCGAACCCCTGCTGCCTCCAACGTGCGGCCCTGATCAACTTCGTCGTCGACCCTCTCCGCACGGGTGAGGTGCAACCTGGTCCAACCGAGGGGCGGCAGCTCCACGTCGACCTCGAGGTCGACCAACTCCTGTTCTGGCGAGAACCGGTCCCTGTGCTGGTCGATGGCCACCGTCATCCTGGCTGGTGTTCCGTTCACCTCGAACCCGCGTCCGTCGAGCGTTGCCACGTGCCCCGGATGCCGTTCGACGCCGTGATGCCGCACTCGGAAGGCCGGCCACCCCTCGATCGGGATGCGAACGATCTCGCGCCGGGAGAAGGCCGATGGGTTCCAGACCGCCACGTCCCACCCGTCGGCCCACGGAGCGAGGTGCTCCGGTCCGAGTCCTGACATGGACTCGCAGAGCCGATGCGTGAGCGAGTGCGCAGCGCCGATGGCCGTCGAGCTCCTAACCGCCATCGTGGTGTGCACTTCGTCGATGGAGCAGCCGCCGATCGAGTCGTGAGCCTGGTTCTGGAGCATGAGCCGACGAATCCTCCGTAAAGTCGGCCGTTCGTCGGGCAGTCTGCTGAGCAGCGCCATGGCGGCCATCCTCTCCGCACGCCACAAACCCGCCTCGACGTGTCGGTTGGCCAGCTTCAGTGGCATCCGGCTCGACCACACGCCGGGGAGCAGGTTCGCGTCGCGAGCACCCGTCAGCGATCCCTCCCAGACCGACTCTGGCCGTGGGACGTCGGCCACCGCGTCGTCGAGCGTCGACCGGCGTACGGCCCAGCCGGTTCGTTGACCAAGTTCTGTCGCGACTGCCTCGGTGTGCGGGTCGGGAACGGAGTGATCGACTCCGTTCATCACGAGCACGTTGTTCGGTGAGCGGACCGCGAGTGCTGAGCAGAGCTGGTGTAAGCGGTCGGCTGCTGCCTCGGGATCGGGTTCCAAGCTTGCAGCCGCGAGGTAGCTGCCTTCGAGGTGCCACGCCAGGATCTCGCTGTGGTCGCTGGCTCGCCAGATCCACCGTGCTGGAAGCTTGTTGCGCTCGCTGCCATGGCCGCGCCAGTAGACGAACGCGGCAAGATCGAAGCCTCGGAACAGGCTCGGGAACCAGCCCGGGTGCCCGAACGAGTCGGGTGTGTAGGCGACGCGGGACGTCCCTCCGGCGGCGTCGCAGACGTGCCGGCCCTCCAGCAGGTTCCTGACGTGCGCCTCGCCGGACGGGAGCAGCGAATCGGGCTGGACGTACCACGGCCCAATCGCCAGCCGTCCGGCGGCCACGAACCGGCGCACGTCCTCAGCACGATCCGGCCGACTGTCGAGGTAGTCCTCCACCACGATCGCCTGCCCGTCGAGCACGAACGCCCATCCCGGGTCCCCTTCGAGCAGCTCGAGCACTCGGTCGACGGTCGTGACGAGCCGACCGCTGAACCACTCGGCCGACTCGTACCACTCACGATCCCAGTGGGTGTGCGACACGATGTGCACCGTCAGATCGTTGGGTGCCGGAGGTATCGGCCCGAGCGAACGAAACGGCCATGCGCCGGCCTCGGTGCTGTTCGGGTGTGGTGAAGGCATCGTCAACCGTCCAACCCAGCGGAGTCGGGAATCGTGAAGACGAACCGCTGCGGCCCACGATCCGGGGTGCGGACGGCCCAGCTGCCGTCGGGCGCGATGACGCCGCTGGGTGCCGAACACGGCACCGTCACCGGGCTGCAACTGTCGACGGTGACCACCCACACGCCTGCGGCACGTGCACGGAGTCGAAGATTCGTCTCGTGGTAGGCGAAGTACACATCGCGGGACCAACTGCCTCCGTCACGCCCGCCGTTGACCGCGTGGAGGACGACCCGGGCACCCATGCCCGCAAGGCGTTGCACCAAGTGGGGGTCGTCCATCGGCGTGCACATCGGATTGGCCCACAGGTCGTTGCAGATCAAGCCTCCGACAGTCCGACCCGCGACAGTGAACGTGGTCAGCGGCGCGCTGACGTACTGCTCGATCTCGCCGCGGGCGGGCGAGTCCAGCGTTCCACACAACAGAATCTTGGCGTGTCGACCCACGTACGTTCCGTCTGACTCGTAGAACCGAAGCTGGTTGCTCACCGAGCCGTCGTCTTCCTCGAAGCACGTCCCGAGCGCGAGCCCTACGCCGTGTTCTGCTGCCGCGTTGGTGACGACGTCGAGGGCGGCTCTCAACTCGCTTCGGTCGAACTCGGCGTGATAGCCGCTGAGCGCGCCCTCGGGCGTCAGGAGCAGGTCAGCACCAACTTCGGACGACCGAGCGATCTCGTCGACGATCTGGTCGACGTTTCGGCCGACATCCGTCGACACCTCCATCTGAAATCCGGCGACTCTCATTCCGCTCACGACACGAGGCTTGCCGCCCCACGAAGGAGGGCAGATGTCCGGGGTGACAATCCCGCGACGACCCGACTGTTCGTGCGTCCATGTGCGGCGGGACAGATCGACCCCGTCACGTGGTTGCCAGGAACGAGACAGCGCGACCACGACAACAGGCAGTATTGGTGACCGTGGACGACCTCTCGACCCTGGAAGCAGTGCAGCAACGGATCCTGTGGTTGGCGGTCCGCATGATTGACTCTGCCAATCACGACCGGCCGGCGGGCGAGGTGAAGGTCGGCGGCCATCAGGCTTCCTCGGCCTCGATGGTCGGGATCATGACGTCGTTGTGGTTCGGTCATCTGACCGGCGACGACAAGGTGGCGGTGAAGCCGCACGCGTCCCCCGTTTACCACGCGATCAAGTACCTCACCGGCGAGCTCGACCGGTCGTACCTCACCCGGCTGCGCGAGGTCGGCGGGCTGCAGGCGTACCCGAGCCGTACCAAGGACCCGGATGTCGCCGACTTCTCGACGGGGTCGGTCGGTCTTGGGGTGGTCGCACCGCTCTTCGCCGCGGCGACCCGGCGGTACGTGGAGGCTCACTTCGGGGCGCGCACGGAGCACCCTGCCCGGTTCGTCTCCCTTGCCGGCGATGCCGAGTTGGACGAGGGCAATGTGTGGGAGGCGATTGCCGATCCGGCGCTGCAGGGCCTGGGCAACGTGATGTGGGTGGTCGACACCAACCGCCAGAGCCTCGACCGGGTGATCCCCGGCCAGAAGATCAAGAAGCTGATGGAGTTCTTCGACGGCGCCGGATGGCATGTGGTGGAAGCGAAGTACGGGGCTCGCTTGCACGAGGCGTTTGCCCGCCCGAACGGCGAGGTGCTGCGTAGCTACATCGACGGCATGTCGAACGAGGAGTATCAGTCGCTGTTCGCGTATCGCGGCGCGGAGCTGCGCCAGCGGTTCCTCGCCGGGGCCGATGAGTCAGTGGGGCGGTTCCTCGACGACTACGACGACACGCAGATCGCGCCGCTGGTGCACAACCTCGGCGGCCACGACCTCGGAGTGCTCATCGACAGCTACCGCCAGTGCGATGCCGTGACCGACCGGCCGAGTGTGGTGTTCGCCTACACGGTCAAGGGTTGGGGCTTGCCGATGGCGGGCGACCCGTTGAACCATGCGGCCCTGCTGACGGTCGAGCAGATCGACGCGTTGCGGGCGGGACTGGGCCTGACCCGCGACGACGAGTGGGACCGCTTCGCTCCCGACTCCGCGGAGGGGCGCCTGTGCGCCTCGATCGGTGGCGAGCTCAACAACCAGCCGGCACCGGCGCGCCCCCTGGCGCCGGTGCCGGACTCGGTCGGCGGCACCCTTGGCGGCAAGGCGGTCAGCACGCAGGAGACGTTCGGACGGCTCCTCACCCGCCTCGGTGAGATTCCGGACGTCGCCGCACGCATGGTGACGACCTCCCCCGACGTCAGCGTCAGCACCAACCTCGGCGGCTGGATCAACAAGATGGGTGTTTTCCATGCGGCCGAGCAGCACGACTACCTCGGCGACGGGCGGACGTTGAAGTGGAAGCAGTCCACCGCCGGCCGCCACATGGAACTCGGCATCAGCGAGATGAACCTGTTCCTGCTGCTGCACGCACTCGGCCTCGGCCACGAACTGCATGGTGAGCACCTGCTGCCCATCGGCACGGTCTACGACCCGTTCGTCTGCAGAGGTCTCGACGCGTTCATCTACGCGCTCTACAACGGTTCGCGCTTCATCGTGGTCGGCACCCCGGCCGGCGTCACGCTCGCACCCGAGGGCGGCGCCCACCAGAGCAGCATCACCCCCTCCATCGGCCTCGAACTGCCCGGCGTCACCTACGCCGAGCCGGCATTCGCCCAGGCCCTCGAC
>JBAVTH010000642.1:0-4709 GCA_049696035.1 Ilumatobacteraceae bacterium | reverse complement strand
CCGCTGCCGTCGTCGAACGCGGTGCGCTCGATCTCGGGGCCGTTCGAGATGGCGAGCAGGCCGGGTTCGATGATGAGGGTGACGTCGAAGACCGCCTTGAAGTCCGGCTCGTCGAAGCACGGGAAGGCTCGCCGGCAATCGGTGGCCTGCATCTGCGAAGTGGCGATGACGTGCTCGGTGCCGTCGGCGTCCTTGTAGGTGCTGCGGTACCAGCCGCGCAGCTTGTCGTTGAGCGTGCCGGCGAAGGTGATCTCGATCGTGGTGGTGCCGGCTTCCTGGGGCGAATCGATCACCAGGCGTTCCGTGGTGGTCTGCAGTTCGAACGGCACCTCGGTGCCGGCGACCTTCACCTCGGTGATCCCCAGCTCGGCGGCGTTCAGCACGATCTGGTGCACGGGAGCGTTGACGTTGACATCGATGATGGCGTGGCCGACGAAGGAAGCGGCGGCGAGATCGGGCTGCAACGCCAGCGTGTAACGGTGGGGCACGACGCTTCGAGGGAGGCGATAGGGGTTGGCGGTGTGGTCGGCCGGTTCAGTCACGCCCGCCAGGCTATCGGTGAGCAGCGTTGGGGTCAGGCCGCAGTCGTGGCTGACCGGGTAGCGTTATCGGCCGTGTCAGCGGCCACTGAGAACCACGCGGAAACCCTGTACGACGTGGTCGGCATCGGCAACGCCCTCGTCGATGTCATCAACCACGCCGACGACCACTTCATCGCCACCTACGACCTGGTCAAGGGGTCGATGACGCTCGTCGACACCGACCGCGCGTTGTACCTCTACCGGGCCCTGGGTTCGGCGGTGGAGATGAGCGGCGGGTCGGCGGCCAACACGATGACGGGGGTCGCCTCCTTCGGGGGCACCGCCGCCTACATCGGCAAGGTCAGCGGCGATGAGCTCGGTCAGGTGTTCGGTCACGACCTCCGGGCCGTGGGTGTGCAGTTCCGTCCGGGGCTGCCCGATGGCGAGACGCCCACCGGGCGGTGCATCATCGTCGTCACCCCGGACGCGGAACGAACCATGAACACCTACCTCGGGGTGTCGTCGCTGCTGTGCGCTGCCGATGTCGACGAGAAGACGGTTGCCGCCGGCAAGGTGCTCTACATGGAGGGTTACCTCTACGACCGCCCAGAAGCCAAGGAGGCCTTCCGGTTCGCGGCATCGGTCGCCCACGCGCATGGTCGGCAGGTGTCGCTGACGCTCAGCGATTCGTTCTGCGTCGATCGGCATCGCAGCGACTTCCGCTCGCTCGTCACCGACGAGGTCGACATCCTGTTCGGCAACGAGGACGAGCTCGTCTCCCTCTACGAAGTGTCGACGTTCGACGAGGCCGTCGCCGCGGTGCAGCGCGACTGCCATCTTGCGGTGATCACCGTCGGTGCGCAGGGTTGTTACATCGTCACTCGTGACGCCGTGCTCACCGCTCCCGCCGAGCCGGTGGAGCAGGTGCTCGACACCACCGGTGCCGGCGACCTGTTCGCGGCCGGCTTCCTCTTCGGTTACACACGCGACTTCCCGCTGCTGGAGTGCGCGAAGCTGGGGGCGATCGCCGCCGCCGAGGTGATCGCCCACGTCGGCCCTCGTCCACTCGTCGAACTGAAGACGCTCCTGCCATGACCCAACCCTCGCCCATGACCGCCGCCGCCCTGCGCGAGACCGCCGAAGCGTGGCTGGCCGCCGAGCCCGACGCCGACATGCGTGAGGAGCTGGGCGCGCTG
The DNA here is from genome assembly GCA_049696035.1 of Ilumatobacteraceae bacterium. GTDB lineage: Bacteria > Actinomycetota > Acidimicrobiia > Acidimicrobiales > Ilumatobacteraceae > UBA668. Next base: position 2,992 of record JBAVTH010000642.1, on the reverse strand, counting down.
CTGCACGGCTCGGAGCAGGAGCTGCGCGAGCGCTTCACCGGGCGTCTGCAGTTCGGCACGGCCGGCCTTCGTGCGGCAGTTGGCGTCGGCCCGCAGCGGATGAACCGTCTCGTCGTGCAGCAGGCGGCTGCCGGTCTTGTCGACTACCTGCTGGCCAACGTGCCCGGCGTCGCCGAACAGGGTGTGATCATCGGCTACGACATGCGCCGCAAGAGCGACGCGTTCGCGCTCGACACGGCACGCGTGTGCGCCGCCCGTGGCGTGAAGGCCCTGCTGTTCGACCAGGTCGTGCCCACGCCGGTGCTGGCGTGGAACATCACCGCGGTCGGCGCCGCCGCCGGCGTGATGGTGACGGCGTCGCACAACCCTCCCGCCGACAACGGCTACAAGGTCTATCTGGGCACGGGTGCCCAGATCGTCCCCCCGGCCGACACCGACATCTCGGCATGCATCGACGAGGTCGAACCGACCTCGGTCGAGCTCGCTCCGGCCGACGATCCATTGATCGAGCACCTCGGCGTGGATCACATCGAGGCATACCTGGCGTCGGTGCCCTCGGTGCGGCTGTGCCCCGAAGTGCCCGGCGTGCGCAGCGCCTACACGGCGATGCACGGCGTCGGCGGGTCCACCCTGTTGAGTGCCTTCCACCGCGCCGGACTGCCGGCGCCGTCGGTGGTCGCGGCGCAGCAGCAGCCCGACGGCACGTTCCCCACGGTCTCGTTCCCCAACCCGGAGGAACCGGGAGCGATGGATCTCTTGCTGGCGCAGGCCGCCGAGAGCGGTGCACTCATCGCCTTGGCCAACGATCCCGACGCCGACCGGATGGCAGCGGCGATCCCAGCGCCCGATGCCCCCGGCGGCTGGCGCCGCCTCGGTGGCGACGAGATCGGCTGGCTGCTGGCCGACCACATCCTGCGGTACACCGCACCGCCCACGGGCCACGGCGACGACCGCCTGGTGGTCACCACGTTGGTCTCGTCGTCGCTGCTCGGCCGCATGGCTGCGGCGCACGGCGTCACCTGCCTGGAGACGTTCACCGGCTTCAAGTGGATCGGCCACACCGTGCTGCAGCACCCTGAGCTGCGCTTCGTGTTCGGCTACGAACAGGCCCTCGGCTACCTCGTGTGCGGGCAGCCGCTCGACAAGGACGGCATCACCGCGGCGGTGCTGATGGCAGAGGTCGCGGCGCTCGCCGCGGCCGAGGGCGTCACGTTGCAGGATCGCCTCGATGCCATCAGCGCCACGTACGGTCGCCACGTGATGGCCGAGAAGTCGTTGCGCATGCCCCCGGCTGAAGGTGCTGCCGCCGTGGCCCGGCTACGGGCACAGCCGCCGACCGAAGTGGGCGGCTTGCCGGTCACGTCGGTCGAGTGGTTCGAAGAGGCCGGCTTGCTGCGACTGCAGATGGGCGATCACCTGCGCCTACAGGTCCGCCCGAGCGGCACCGAACCGAAGGTGAAGCTCTACGGCGAAGGCATCGACTGCGAACCCGCCGGGTACCTCGAAGCGCTCGCCGAACTGCTCGAGTAGGGACTCGACGCAGTGGCGACGCAGGCGGAGCTGCGCCCGACCGGTCGCCTCGGCGCATGGCTCTCGACCACCACGCTGCGTCACCGGATCTGCAAGGTTTCGTCAAGTCCTTTCCGGGCTACTGGCCAGTAACTAGAGTGCCATCGGTCACATGGGGTGTGTGGCTCGAACATCAAGGGAGATGTTGCATGCGCAAGATCGGGATGGCAGTGGCGTTGCTGGCGGCGGGGTTCGTCGTACCGGCAGTCGGCTCGCAGACGGCTCAGGCCGACGGGCCCGGGGTGGGCAGCCCATGGGTGGTGAGCCTCGGCGACTCCTACATCGCCGGTGAAGGCGGCCGATGGGCCGGCAACAGCAACAGCAGTTCGGCGAGCGTCGATGCCGGTGGCAGCGCCGCGTACTTCGACAACGCCACGCACACCGCCGAGGTGATCAACCGCTGTCACCGCAGCACGGCTGCCGAGATCCACATCGGTGGTGGCGTCAACAGCCTCAACCTCGCCTGCTCTGGCGCCCAGGTGAACACGTTCACCAGCAGCGACGGCTACTTCAAGCCGGGCATCGACTTCTACAACAGCGGCGGCAACCAGGGCCAGGCGCTCGCCCTGCAGACGTTTGCCGCCACGCACAACGTGCAGATGATCCAGCTGTCGATCGGCGGCAACGACTTCAACTTCGCTGCCATCGTGCAGCAGTGCGTGCAGGACTTCTTGCTGTCGCCGTCGTGGTGGCCCGACTACTGCAACGACGACAGCTCGGTGACGGCGAACTTCACCACGGCCAACGTGAACGCGAAGACGACGCTCATCACCGGCGCGATCAACAACATCAAGACCGCCATGGCCAACGCCGGCTACAGCGCCGCTCAGTACTCCATCGTCGTGCAGACCTACCCGTCGCCGATCCCCAACAGCACGGGGTTCCGGTACTCGCAGTCGGGCTACACCCGCCAGAGCACCGGCGGTTGTGGCTTCTGGAACAACGACGCGAACTGGGCCAACGGCACGGCGCTGGTGAAGATCAACAACTCGGTCAAGAACGCCGCAGCGGCGGCCAACACCTCCGGCAACGTGAAGGTGATGGATCTCGCCGCAGCGTTCAACGGTCGCCGCCTGTGCGAGAACACGGTCAACCTGATGGAGAACAGCGGCAAAGCCAACTGGACCGTTGCCGGCGCCAGCGATGCCACGGAATGGGTCGATCAGATTCGCACGCTCAGCACGGTGTTCGGGCCCTACTTCGTGCAGGAGAGCCTGCACCCGAACTGGTGGGGCGAGAAGGCCATCCGCAACTGCGTGCGCCAGGCCTACAACGGCGGTGCGCCGAGAGGTGGCACGTGCACCCGTGGCACGGGCGTGAACGCCGGCGGCGAGCCGAACATGACGCTCGTCTGAGCTGATCAGTTCGCAGACGGGAACGGCCCGGGGCTTCGTGCCCCGGGCCGTTGTGCGTGTGCCGTTCA
>JBAVTH010000641.1:0-12039 GCA_049696035.1 Ilumatobacteraceae bacterium | reverse complement strand
GGCTGAAGGCGATCACGGATGTGCCGGTGCTCATCGGGGTCGGCGTGTCGAACGCAGCGCAGGCGCGCGAGGCCTGCGAGGTTGCCGATGGCGTGGTGATGGGTGCATCGGTCGTGCGGCGGCTGCTCGAGGGTGGGGCGGATGCTGTCGGCGAGTTCGTCGGTGACGTACGTCACTCCATTCAGTACTAAAAGCTCCCATCCACGCAACCGGTCGCTCCGAACCACGTGTGCACCTCGATCGAGGCGCACACCCAGGAGGAGACCACTCATGAACAAGCGTTTCGTAGCAGCTGCCATGATCACGGCGTCGATGGCGTTCGTCGCTTGCAGCGACGACAAGGAGTCCACGACCACCACCGCCGCCGTCGTGACCACCGCGGCCCCGGAACCGACCGATGCGATGGTCGAAGCCGGCGACATCGTCGCTGTCGCCAGCGGCAACCCCGACTTCAGCACGCTCGTCGCTGCCGTCGCCGCAGCCGGGCTGGTGGAGACGTTGCAGGGCCCAGGGCCCTTCACCGTGTTCGCGCCCACCAATGAAGCGTTTGCGGCACTCCCGGCCGGCCTCGTCGACAAGCTGCTCCTGCCGGAGAACAAGGCCGTGCTCGCTCAGATCCTCACCTACCACGTGGTCGCCGGCAAGGTCATGGCAGCCGACGTGACCGCCGGTGACGTGGCCAGCGTCGAGGGTTCCGACATCACCATCACCGTTGACGGTGGCGTCAAGCTGAACGGCTCGGCGAACGTGGTGGCCACCGATGTGGCTGCGTCGAACGGCGTGATCCACGTGATCGATGCCGTCATCCTGCCACCCGGCCTGGACGTGTCGGCGCTCTGAGCCCAGGTGGCAACGAGTGCCGCATGGGCGGCACTCACCGATGAGATCAATGCTGCAGGAGGGCTCCCCGATGGGAGCCCTCCTGCGCGTGACAATGTCACCATGACGACACCGGAATGTGAGCTGTGTGCCGCCGAGAGGATCACCGAGTGGTTCTTCGAGGACGAGGAGTGTTGGGTGGCCGAGTGCGAGCAGTGCTACGTGCCGATGGTGGTCTGGAAACGACACGACCCGAATCCCCCTGAGGAGACCCGGGTCGTTTTGATCGCTCGGCTGAGCGAGGTGGTCGTTGCGCACTACGGCTTCGAGTACTGGCTGGACGACAACATGCGATCGATTCCGACGCACTATCACGCCCACGCCCGGCCCCGTGGTGGCTTTTATGGTCACGGCCTACGCCGTGGCTGAGCTCATCTCCACTTGACGGCAAACATGTTCTAACCACCTCCCGCGGCGTTATCCGTTCATCGTTCGTGCGCTTGTCCTGAGGAATACCTCAAGTGACATCACGCTGCGTAACAATAGCACGACGGGTAGGGTTGCTTGCAAGACTCTTGACAACATTTTTCAGGCCTGCGGCCTGCGCTGATGCCGTTCGGCGGGTGCCGGCAGCCTCGGTAGGCTGTGACGATGCTCACTCCCGGCTCGAGAGTTCCTGATGTGGTCTTGACGAACCAGCACGGTGACACCGTCGATCTGGCCTCGTTGCGTGGTCGTCGAGTGCTGATCTTCTTCTATCCGAAGGCCAACACGCCTGGTTGTACGCAGCAGGCCTGTGGCCTACGTGATGTCGCAGGTGAGGTCGCCGGCACGGTGATCGTCGGCATCAGCCCCGACAAGCCGGCTGCACAGAAGAAGTTCGACGACAAGTTCTCGCTGGGCTTCGACCTGTTGTCCGATGCTGAGCACTCCGTGGCGCAGGCCTTCGGGGTGTGGCAGGAGAAGCACCTGTACGGCAAGCGGTACATGGGCATCGTGCGTTCGGCGTTCCTGGTCGATGCCGGCGGCATCGTCGAGCACGTCTGGTACAAGATCAGCCCTGCCGATACTCCCAAGCGGCTGCTGGAGGCAGTGGGCAGATGAGCGGCTTCCCCCGACCCGATGACGTTCTTCCCCACCGTCCGCCGTTCCTGTTCGTCGACGAGGTGACCGATCTGGTACCCGGCGAACGCGGCGCCGGCCTGTGGCATCTGAGGGGCGATGAGTGGTTCTTCGGTGGGCACTTCCCGGGGCGCCCTACGTTGCCCGGCGTGCTGATGTGCGAGGCGGTCGCCCAGATGGGTGCGATCGCGGTGCTCACCGACGCACGATACGCGGGGAAGCTGCCGCTGTTCGGCGGCCTCGACTCGGCCCGCTTTCGCCGCCAGGTGGGTCCCGGCGACACGTTGGAGCTGCAGGTGCAGCTGGGCCGGATGTCGGCACGTGCGGGCAAGGGCGTCGGTCGCGCGCTGTTGGACGGCAAGGTGGCCTGTGAGTGCGAGCTGATGTTCGTGCTCGTCGACGCCTGAAGCACGCGGCCCCGAACGAAGAGCGGCCGGTAGGCGGGCGGCGGCGTGGGCTCAGGCTGCGGCGAGCCAGTAGGGCGCGGCCACCAGCGTGCAGTGAGGGCACGGACGAGCGTGCTCGGCCCACTCGGCCGGCACGATGAGGCCCGCGTGGAACGCGGCCTCCTCCAGCTCGTCGGCGTAGTCGGGCGAGCCGCCGAACTGCTGCTCGATGAGCTCGAGCAACCCCACGTGGTGGTTGCAGTCGAGCCGGGTGTGGACGAGGTTGGGTTGTGCAGCGTCGAGGATCACGGTCTTCGTCATGCAGCACAGCATGACAAGGGGGTGTGACAGGGTTACCGAGGGGGGGCCGACGCTCGGCGGTAGGGCATCGAGCGCGCTCGGCTCCCGGAGACGTTCAGCGTGGGGGAGCGATGATGATCGTGCCGTTGTGGCCACCGAAGCCGAGGCTGTTCGACATCGTCGGCCCCGGCGTCCATGGCCTGGCGGCGCCGATCACGAGGTCGATCTCGAAACCCTCGTCGAGGTGGGTGGTGCCAGCGGTAGGAGGGATCAGTGCGTGCTCGAACGACAACAGCACCGCAGCCGCCTCCAAGGCGCCGGCGGCGCCGAGTGCATGCCCGGTGACACCCTTGGTGGACGTGACGGGTACGGCCTGCGCGCCGAACACGGCTGTCACGGCGGCCGCCTCGGCAGCATCGTTGAGAGGGGTGGAGGTGCCGTGGGCGTTGATCTGGCGCACGTCGGCCGCGGCGAGCCCGGCGTCGCGGAGCGCGAGCTGCATGCACCGGATGGCTCCGGTGCCTCCGGGCGCCGGCGCGGTGATGTGGTGAGCGTCGGCGTTGCTGGCGGCACCGACCACTTCCCCGACGATGGTGGCGCCGCGGGCGATGGCGACCTCCCACTCCTCGAGCATCAGCACGGCGGCACCTTCGCCGAGCACGAAGCCGTCGCGCTCGGGAGAGAACGGGCGGCTGTTGCCCGAACTGGTGAGAGCGGTCATGTTGCCGAACGAAGCCACACCGATCGGGCAGGCGGCGCTCTCGCTGCCGCCGGTGACGCATGCGTCGATCATGCCCCAGGCGATCAGCCGGGCGGCGTAGCCGATGGCATGCGTCGATGCTGCGCAGGCGGTGGTGATGGTCTCGTTGGGGCCTTGTAGGCCGTAGCGCATGGAGATGGCGGCGCCGGCAGCATTCGGCATCATCATCGGGACCAGGAACGGCGACACGCGCCGCTCGCCCTTCTCGATGAGCACCTCGATCTGCTCCTCGGTGGACCGCAGGCCACCGACACCGGTGGCGAAGATGGTGCCGAACCGGCTGGGGTCGACATCGGGACGCCCGGCGTCGGCGAAGCACTCGGCCGCCGCGGCCACTGCGAACTGCTCGACCTTGTCGGCGCGACGCGATTCCTTCGGGCTGTCGTAGTACGGCGAGGGATCCCAGTCGGCGATCTCGATCGTGCGGCCCGTGGTGATGCCGGGGCCGTTGAGCCCGGCCCAGAACGCCTGCTTCCCGATCCCGCAGGGTGCGACCACGCCGTAGCCGGTGATGGCTACACGTCGACCGCGGTCGCCCATGGTCGGGGCGGGCATCAGAGCTTTCCGACGATGAGGTCGTAGGCCTGGCCCACGGTCTCGACACCTTCGAGGTCTTCTTCGGGCACTTCCACGCCGAACTCCTCCTCGAGACCCATGATCAGCTCGACCAGGTCGAGGCTGTCGGCGTCGAGATCGTCGCCGAACTTGGCTTCCGGCACGACCTTGCTGTCGTCGACCGAGAGCACCTCGACGGCAACCTTCTTGAAACGGGCGAACAGTTCGTCACTCACAGACTTCTCCTTGATGGTGTTGTTGCAGATGGTAATCGGATGATGGAAGCAGCGGCCCGGCGGGGTCAATGGCCCATGCCGAGGCCGCCGTCGACGGGGATGACCGCACCGGTGATGTAGGCCGCGTCGGCGGATGCAAGGAACGCGACGACGCCGGCGATCTCCTCCGGTGTGGCCACGCGCCCCAGCGGCACCGCGGCCGTGAGCTCTGCGAGCCGCTTCTCGCCCAGGGCGGCCGTCATGTCGGTGGCCACGGGGCCGGGCGCCACCACGTTGCAGGTGATGCTGCGCGAGCCGAGCTCGCGTGCGACAGATCGAGCGAAGCCGACGAGACCGGCCTTGGAGGCTGCATAGTTCGCCTGTCCGGCGGAACCGAGGAGGCCGACCACCGACGACATCAGGATGATGCGCCCCCTGCGAGCGCGCAGCATTCCCTGCGCTGCTCGCTTGGTGACACGGAACGCGGCGGTGAGGTTGGCGTCGATGACAGAGGTGAAGTCTGCTTCACTCATCCGGAGCAGCAACCCGTCGTTGGTGATGCCGGCGTTGGAGACCAGTACCTCGACCGGGCCGAACTGCGCTTCGACTGAGGAGAACGCTGCGTCGACCGACGAGACCGAGGTGACGTCGCAGTGGACGCCGTAGAAGCCCTGCGGCGGGGGAGAGGAGTTGTACGTGACGGCGACCTGATCGCCCAGATCGGTGAAACGCTGCGCACAGGCGAGGCCGATGCCACGCGAACCGCCGGTGACGAGCACGACCCGGCTCATGCCAGCACCGTTGCGTCGGGCCCCTCGGCGGGGGCGCCGCCCCAGCGCAGCAGAGCGCTGGCCGCGGTCATGCCGGCGCCGAAGCCCACCAGCAGCACGAGATCGCCGCGGGCGATGCGACCCTTCTCGAGAGCGTCCTCCAGTGCCAACGGGATGGAAGCCGACGACGTGTTACCCGTTCGGTGCAGCACCACTGCCGCCTTCTCGATGGGTATGCCGAGGCGATCCAGCGAGGCCTGGATGATGCGGATGTTCGCCTGGTGGGGCACGACCAGTGCGATGTCGTCGGCCGTGACACCGGCGTGCCGCATGGTCTTGCCGGCCGAATCGACCATGATGCGAACCGCGCGCCGGAACACCTCCTTGCCGTCCATCTGGATGAGGCCGCCGACTTCGGAGAACAAGAACTTCTCGGCCGCTCCGTCGGCGTCGAGATCCCAGCCGAGCAGCTGCCCGGGGCCTTCCACCGCCTCGAGCACGACTGCTGCGCTGCCGTCGGCGAAGAGGATGGCAGTGTTGCGATCGGTCCAGTCGGTGATGCGGGCGAGTGTGTCGGTGCCGATCACGAGGATCTTCTTGGCGCCCATCGCGATCATGCCGTGCGCCTGCACCAGTGCGTACACGAACCCGCTGCAGGCGGCGTTGACGTCGTAGGCTCCGCACTGGAGGCCGAGCTCGTGCTGTACGGCGGCGGAGCTGGCGGGCACCACGCGGTCGGGGGTGGTGGTGGCGAGCACCAGCGCGTCGATACTGGCGAGATCGACCCCCGACATCTCGAGCGCCGCGCGGCCGCTGGTGACGGACAGTTCGACCGTGCCGCCACCGACGTGGCGTTGATGGATGCCGGTTCGATCGACGATCCAGTCGTGCGACGTGTCGATGGTCTGCTCGAGGTCGTGGTTGGTGATGACCGTCGGCGGCAGTGCAGCGCCCCAGCCGGTGACGACAGCCCCACGAACGTTGGGCGGGATGGCTGGCATGGGCTAGGCCGTCCTCAACCAGGCGATCGGCTGACGGAGCGTGACCCGCTCGCCGTCGAGCGCGATGTAGCTCTGCAGCACGCCGGCGAAGGGGGAACGCACCTCGGCTTCGCCGACGTGGCCCATGACATCGCCGACACAGATGTTGGTGCCGTCTCGCACGCCGCCGAGTGGGGTGAACACGCCGGCCGCTGGGCTGACGACCAACCGCTCGACTGCGAACAGGTGCTCGCCCTCGTGCTGTGCGGCGGCGATCGGCGTGCCGGCGTTGAGCCACTCGAGCAGCTTGTCGAGCTCTTCTGGCGTGGCGACGGAGATGGTGCGGGCGCCGTCGACGGTGCGCTTGGCCATGCCGGTGAGCACGCCGCCGGGCCCGAGCTCGACGAAGTCGTGGACACCGAGCTCGGCCATGGTGAGCAGGCAGTGCTTCCAGCGCACAGGGCTGCTGAGCTGGGCGGAGAGCAGGCTGCTCCACTCCGCGCCGGCAGCGTGAGGCAGCGCGTCGACGTTGGAGATGACCGGCACCTCGGTGTCGCGCGGGTTGGCGTCGGCGATGGCCTTGCGCAGCCGATCGCGGGCGGGCGCCATGAACGGGGTGTGGAACGCCCCTGACACCTGCAGCGGCATGACCTTCTTGGCGCCGATCTCCTTGGCGACCGCACCGGCGGCAGCGACGCCTTCGGGTGAGCCTGCTATCACGACCTGACCGGGGGCGTTGAAGTTGGCGACCCACACATCGCTGTCGGCTCGGCGGCACGCGATCTCGACCTGATCGTCGTCGAGGCCCAGTACGGCGGCCATGGTGCCGATGTTGTCGTTGCCTGCCTCGAACATCGCGTCGGCTCGCTCGCACACGAGCCGTACACCTTCGTCGAAGCCCAGCGCACCGGTGGCGGTGAGCGCCGTGTACTCGCCGAGGCTGTGGCCGGCGCAGAAGCTGGGCTCGATGCCGAGGCGCTCGACGGCATCGAGCACCATCAGGCTGGAGACGAACGTGGTGAGCTGGGCGTTTCGGGTGTCGCGCAGCTCGTCGGCATCGGCGTCGAGCAGCAGTCGCGCCACGTCGCGTTCGGCGACTTCCGATGCTTCGGCCACGAGCTCCCAGCTGTCGTGGTCGGCCCATGGACGGCCCATGCCCGGCCGTTGAGAGCCCTGGCCGGGAAAGGTGAACGCAAGCATGATGCGGAGAGCGTAGACGGTTACCGACGGGTACCTTCGGCTACCGGCGGGTAACGAAGGGTCAACGAAGGGTCAACGACCTCGCAGCTTGCACTGCCCGCCCGCTAGCCTCTCCCGGGTCACTCGCCCGAGTGGCGGAATGGCAGACGCGACGGACTCAAAATCCGTTGTCCGAAAGGGCGTGTGGGTTCGAGTCCCACCTCGGGCACTACTCGTGGGCGCTGGCTGGTCGCGCAGCGGCCACCGCCGCGACGATCTCGCTGCCCGGGCTCGTCGCCAGGATGGTGGCAGTGTCGGCCTGCAGCCGCCGGCACCAGTTGGGGTGTTCGTCGCCGACGGTGCCCGGGTGGTTGGGCCGTTCGACGGCGCCGGCGAGATCATCGAGCGCGATGAGGCAGAGCCGGGCGTCGCTCTCGGCCACCGAGCGGTGCAGTTCCACCGAGGCGCCGGCGGCGGTGGTGGCGGTGACGGCCTGCTGCAACGACGCGGCCATCTCCGGCGTGCCATCGGTGTGATGCCAGACACCGAAAACGGTCGGCAGGTCGTGGGTGGTGACGGTGGCGAGGTTGTCGGGCCGCCAGGTTGTCGGGTCGGTGTCGAACCACCACACCTTGGTGCCCATGATGTGGCCGGCTTTCATCGCCTCGTGCACGCCGGGTTCGACCGTACCCAGATCTTCCCCGATCACGTACGCGTTGGCCCGCGCCGCCTCGAGACGGATGATGGCGAGCAGCTCTGCGGCCGGCAGTTGCACGTACGTGCCGTCGGCGGGCTCGCCACCTTGCGGGATCCAGAACTGGCGGAAGAGGCCCATCACGTGATCGATGCGCAGTCCGGCCATCGCCTGACATGCAGCGCGAACCATCCCGATGAACGGGCGGTACTGAGCAGCGCGCAGGCGCCACGGGATGAAGGGGGGTAGGCCCCAGGACTGGCCACCGGCGTTGAACGGATCGGGTGGGGCGCCGAGGACGACTTCCAGCGACATCAGATCCTGATGCATCCACGCATCGGCGCCTGCGGGTGAGCAGCCGACGGCAAGGTCGCCGATGAGGCCGACTCCTGCTGATGCGGCAGTGCGTTCGAGCGTGCGCAGCGTCAGCCACTGCAGCCAGGCGTGGAAGTCGCGGGTGGTGCCGAACTGGGCATCGTGCACGGGCAGGTCGCGAACCGCCTCGGTGTCGGGTCGGCGGAAGTCGGCCGGCCACTCGCGCCACCGCGAGCCGAGCCGCTCGGCGAGGGCGTTCCACGTGCAGAACTGCCACAGGTCCTCCCCTTGCGCATCGGCCCACGCGCTCCACTCCGAGCCTTCGGCCGCGTGTACGAAGCGCTCGACGAGCGCGCGTCGCTTGGCGGGCCACACACGATTGCGATCGATGAGCCCGCCGGCCTCGTTCGACACGGGCGATGCCGAGTCGCCGGGGATCAGCATCGGATTCAACCAGCGGCGCGAGCTGGGGTAGTAGGGGCTGGCTTCCTGCGACGACGCCGGACTGGGAGCATGCAGTGGACTGAGCAGCAGCGAGCCGGCACCCAGCGCGGCGATCTGGCGGCCCAGGACTTCCACGTCGCGGAGGTCGCCGATGCCCCATCCGTCCGGCCGCCACAGGGAGTACACCTGCGCCGCCACGCCCCATCCGGCCGACGCGTCGCGGCACACCCTGGGGGCCACGACCAGCGTGGTGACCGGCCCACCGTCGAGTGGCGTCAGCCGGTGGTAGCCGATCGGGGTGTGAGCCTGCAGCTCGTCGATGTCGCCGAAGTCGCTGCCGTCCTCCAACATGAGATGGCAGCGGCCCTGGAGGCGATGGGAGCTGCCTTCGTCGATGAACCAGAGCGGCTGGCCGGGCTGTGGGTCGCCCATCACCGAACGAAGGAAGTCGCGAGTGCCCGCCGGCGTGTCGTGCCAGGTGCCGTCCACTGCGTGGTAGCCGTTGGCGATTCCCCAGTCGTCGTACACGCCAGCCATTGTGCCCGGTTCGTACACTCCGTGCATGGCCTCCGCAGTGGTGAAGTGGCAACTGAAGAAGACGAGTGCCCGGCTGCGCACCTTGCGCGAGGAGTTGCGGGTGATCGACGAGCAGCGGATGTACCTCACCGACGATGCCGACGAGCTCGAGCTGCGCGCGATCGTCGCCGACTCGCCGGGTGCCCGATCGGAGGCTCGTGAGGCAGGCGGGCATGCGGCCGCGATCGCCAAGGCTCGGGGCCACGTCGTCGACGAGATCGCACGGCTCGAGCGGCGTCAGGACGAGCTGCTCGACCGGTTGTCGGCCGGCTGAACCCGTGTACGAACCGTCAAGGCGTGGTGCCCGGGGCGCCGACGGCTGCTTGAATGGCGGCTTGCTGCTTGAATGTGTGCGGGCACGACACAGCCTCACCGGGCCGAAAGGACGCCATCGATGACCATCCGTGTGGTGATCGCCGAAGACGAAGCCATCATCCGCCTCGACCTGCGCGAGACCCTGGAGGAAGAGGGATACGAAGTCGTGGGCGAGACCGGCCGTGGCGACAGGGCCATCGACCTCGTGCGCGAACTGCGCCCCGATCTGGCCATCCTCGACATCAAGATGCCCCACATGGACGGGCTGGAGGCAGCCCGCATCATCAGCGGCGAGCGGATCTGTGGAGTGCTGATGCTCACGGCGTTCAGCCAGCGCGAGGTCGTCGAGGATGCTCGCGACGCCGGTGCGCTGGCGTACCTGGTGAAGCCGTACCAGAAGAGCGACCTCATTCCCGCGATTGAGGTCGCCATCGGCCGGTTCCGCGAGTTGCAGCAGCTCAGCGGTGAGGTCGATGCGCTGGGCGAGCAACTGGAAGCGCGCAAGGCCATCGACCGCGCCAAGGGTCTGCTGATCGATCAGTTCGGGATGAAGGAGAGCGATGCGTTCACGTTCATCCAGCGCACCGCGATGAGCGAGCGCAGCCGCATGCGCGATGTCGCCGACCGGATCCTCGCCGGCACCCTCCACCCGTAATCGCTGGTCGGGCCACGACACGAGCGAGGTCGCGGCGCCCGATCAGGCGCTGATGTCGACGGCGAGTGCGTCACAGCGCTGTGCGAGCTCGTCGATCCACGACGCCGGGTTGCCGCCACCCGAGGCCCGTCTCGCACCGCATGCTCCGACCGGTTTCGCAGCCACGTCACCACAGTTCGGACGCCTGCTGCGGCCGGAACCGGGGCCGTGTGCAACACCCCTCGCCTAGAGTCGACGGGGTGAAGCTGCTGTTGCTGGACGGAAACTCCCTGACCTATCGCGCGTTCTTCGCGCTGCCCACCGACATGGCGACGGCCTCGGGGCAGGTCACGAACGCGGTCTTCGGATTCACCTCGATGTTCATCTACATGGTGAAGGACCAGCAGCCCGACGCGGTGCTCGTGGCCTTCGACCGGCCGGAGCCCACCTTCCGACACGAGGCGAACCCGCTGTACAAGGCGCAGCGCGAGGCCGCGCCCGACATCCTGCGCCAGCAGATGGGCCTGGTGCGCGAGGTGCTCGCGGCGCTGAACATCACGGTGCTCGACCTGGCCGGCTGGGAGGCCGACGACATCCTGGCCACCCTCGCCGAGCAGGCGAAGCTGCAGGGTCACGACGTGGTCATCGTCACCGGCGACCGCGACAGCTACCAGCTGGTGGAAGACCCTCACGTGAGGGTGCTCTACAACAAGCGCGGCGTCAGCGACTACGCACTCTACGACGAGGCCGGCATCGCCGCGAAGACCGGCGTCACGCCTGCGCTGTACCCGCAGTACGCGGCCCTGCGCGGCGACCCCAGCGACAACCTGGAAGGCGTGCCGGGCGTGGGGGAGAAGACGGCAGCCAAGTTGCTCAACCAGTACGGCAGCCTCGACGGCATCTTCGCTCACGCCACCGAGCAGACCCCGAAGCTGCAGGCGTCGCTCATCGAGCACGAGCAGCGAGCGCGCAGCAACTTCGAGCTGATGCTGCTGCGCCGCGACGCCCCCGTGCACGTCGATTTCGAGTCGCTCACCGTCGAGCCCAACGACGCCGAGGTCAAGCGACTGTTCGATTTCCTCGAGTTCCGTGCGTTGCACGACCGTCTGTACGAGGCGCTGGCGACGTTCGGGATCGGCGCCGCCAACGCAGGCGTGCGTCCCACCTCACACGCGGAGACGCTGGAGGCCGAGGTCAGCGACGTTGCCAACGCATCGGAGGCCGCCGCGCTCATCGCCGCGCAGGTCACGCTCGACGCGATCCCCACGTGGGCGGGCGACGCCGGCCGTAGTGCCGTCACCGGGCTCGCGCTCGTCACCGACCCCGATGCGGCCGAAGTGGTGTGGCTGCCCGGCGAGGTGGTCAACAGCGCCGAGGTGATCGAAGCGCTGGGCGCCCACCGTGGCTGGCGCGGCCACAACGCCAAGGCGCTGATGCGCTGGCTGCTCGACCGTGGCGGCCAGGTTCCCGGCCTGCGCCTCGACACGGCCATCGCCGCCTACCTGATCGACCCTGCCGACACGCGCTATGCGCTGCGCGACCTGTTGGCCCGCTACACCCGCTTCGAGCTGCCCTCCGACGGCGCTGCCTCCAGCGGCCAGCTCGACTTCGGCGGCGGGCCCGATGAACGGCAGATCGCGGCCCGCGAGGCGCTGGCAGTCGCCCACCTGTCCGCTGCCCTGGAGGCCTCGCTGGACAAGCAGGGCATGGCCGAGCTCTACGCCACGATCGAGAACCCGTTGGTCAGCGTGCTCGCCAAGATGGAGCACGTCGGCATCGCCGTCGACGTCGCCGAGCTGACCCAGCTCAACGTCCGCCTCACCGCCGATGTCGAGCGGCTGGGCGCTGTCCTGCAGGAAGTCGTCGGCCGCCCGTTCAACATCAACTCGCCGATCCAGCTGCGCGAGATCCTCTACACCGAGCGCGGCCTGGCTCCCGGCAAGAAGACGAAGACGGGGTTCAGCACCGACGCGGC
>JBAVTH010000640.1:0-2294 GCA_049696035.1 Ilumatobacteraceae bacterium | reverse complement strand
TGGGGTCACTGGTGCTCGAGGGCACCCCCGTCCGGCTGGCCGGCGAGGACAGTCGCCGCGGCACGTTCAGCCAACGCCACGCCGCACTGATCGACCACGACAACGAGCAGGCCTGGATCCCGCTCGCCACCCTTCCAGGTCGCCAGGCTCCCTTCTGGGTCTACGACAGCCTGCTCAGCGAGTACGCCGCGCTGGGTTTCGAGTACGGCTACGCCCACGAGAACCCCAGAGCGCTGGTGCTGTGGGAGGCTCAGTTCGGCGACTTCGTCAACGGCGCCCAGATCATCATCGACCAGTACATCGTGGCCGCCGAGGACAAGTGGGGTCAGGAGAACGGCCTGGTGCTGCTGCTGCCGCACGGCTTCGAGGGGCAGGGCCCGGAGCACAGCTCGGCGCGCATCGAGCGCTTCCTGACGCTGTGCGCCGACGACAACATCCAGGTGTGCAACGCCACCACGGCTGCCCAGTACTTCCACCTGCTGCGCCGGCAGGTCCGCCGCGAGTTCCGCAAGCCGCTCGTCCTGTTCACGCCCAAGGGGCCGTTGCGCATGAAGGAGAGCCGTTCGCCGGTGGCCGATCTCACTCACGGGTCGTTCCAGGAGGTGCTCGACGATCCGTTCGTCACCGCGCCGGCCTCGGTGCAGCGCGTGGTGTTCTGCAGTGGCAAGGTCGCATGGGATGCGATCAACGAACGCGCCAAGCGCAACGCGCCCGTCGCGGTGGTCCGCGTCGAGCAGCTCTACCCGTTCCCCGGCGATCAGATGCGCGAGGTGCTGTCGCGGTACCCCAACGCGAAGCAGGTCGTGTGGTTGCAGGAGGAACCCGACAACATGGGTCCCTGGCGCTTCGTCGAGGCCCGCTTCTGGAAGGTGAAGGAGCAGGGTTACGACCTGCGCCTGGTCAGCCGCATCGGCAGCGGCAGCCCCGCGACCGGCAGCAAGGCCATCCACGACCAGGAGCTGGCCGACCTCATGGACGAGACCTTCCAAGACCTCTGACGTACTCGGCCTTCCAGGTTCTCCCCGCCTTCACGTGAAGCCGAGCAGGGCGCCGAGATCGGTGATGGCCTGCTCGGCGCTGGTGACCTTGATCGTGGTCATGCCCATCGCCGCCGCCGGCTTGAGGTTGATGCCGAGGTCGTCGAGGAAGATGCAGTCCTCCGCGTGCACGCCGAGCAGTTCGCAGGCGATCTCGTAGAAGCGTGGCTCGGGCTTGCGCACGCCGACCTTGCTGCTCTCCACCACCACGTCGAAGCGAGCCATGATCTCCTCGATGGTGTCGTTGCGCTCGCTGCTCACGTGGTCGCCGCCGATGTTGTTGGTGAGGCACGCCACCTTGAAGCCGGCAGCCTTCACCCGGTCGAGCAGCTCCACCATGTCGGGTCGTACGTAGCCGGCCAGCAGAGCCAGCACGTCGGCACCGCCGACTCGGTGGCCCAGCGCCGCGCTCTCGTCCGCGAACTCCTCGTCGAACTGCTCGGCTGTGATGTCGCCGCGCTCGAGGTGGGCCCATGCGTTGTGATGCGGATTGGTGGCGTTGACGGAGCGGATGAAATCGGTGGGCAGCCCGTGTTCGGCCTCGAAGCGGTTGAACGCTTCGAACGGGCTGCTCAGGATGACTCCGCCGAAATCCCAGAGGACGGCTTTCTTCATCCAGTCTTTCTAGATCATGGCATCGTAGGCTGGCCGGGTTATGCCACATCATGTCGTCGTCGACGGATCGAACCTCGCCACCGAGGGTCGCACCGCACCCAGCCTCAAGCAACTCAACGAAGCGGTGCTCGCCTACATGGCGGAAGACCCGACGGCGTTGATCACGGTGGTGGTCGACGCGACCTTCGGTCACCGCATCGACCCCAAGGAAGTGGCCGAGTTCGACGAGGCCGTCAGCAACAACGAGCTGGTGGCGCCGCCAGCCGGCGCCATCGGCAGAGGCGACGCCTTCGTGCTCAGCATCGCCCACAAGGTGAACGCCGACATCCTCACCAACGACAGCTACCAGGAGTTCCACGGTCAGTACGACTGGTTGTTCGACGAAGGCCGGCTCATCGGCGGCAAGCCGGTGCCACACATCGGCTGGGTGTTCGTCAAGCGTCTGCCGGTACGCGGCCCGCTCAGCCGCAAGGCGATGAGCGAGGCCAAGCGCAAGGGTTCCGGCGCCGCCGAGAGCGGCCGTGGCCGCAGTCGCGGCAAGGCCGCGGTCAGCGATGGCACGGTTCGCGTGGGCAGCCCCGAGGCCAGTCTGCCGATGCCGGTGCCGAAGTCGCCTCCGCCGCGTGCGGTGCCCAAGATCGC
>JBAVTH010000639.1:0-10440 GCA_049696035.1 Ilumatobacteraceae bacterium | reverse complement strand
GGGCCCCAGCTGTGCGATCGCTCGACCACCGACCGACACGACGACGCGCTGACCGCTGCCGGCGCGGCGGACGGCGGCGGCCAGGTCGGTTCGCAGTTCCCTGATGCCCATCATGTGTACACGAGTGTACACACTTCGAGTGGCGCAGGGCGGTTCGGCTTGCACAGACTCGCCACATGAACTTTGCCTTCACCGAAGAACAAGAAGAACTGCGTAAGACCGTCCGTGCCTTCCTCGAGGCCAAGAGCCCCGAGACGGCGGTGCGTGAGCAGATGGAGACCGAGGCCGGCTTCGACGCCGCCGTGTGGAGTCAGATGGGCGAGCAGCTGGGCCTGCAGGGCCTGGCCATCCCCGAGGAGTTCGGCGGCTCCGGCTACAGCTTCGTCGAGCTCGGCATCGTGCTGGAAGAGCAAGGCCGCGCGCTGTTGTGCGCCCCGTTCTTCAGCACCGTCGTGCTCGCTGCGAACACGCTGCTGCACAGCGGTGACGATGCCGCCAAGGCTGCGCACCTGCCCGGCATCGCCAGTGGCGAGACCATCGCCACGCTGGCGTTCACCGAGCCCAGCGGCAAGTGGGACGAAAGCGGCATCACCACCGAGGCCACGGCGTCGGGTGACGGCTGGTCGCTCAACGGGGTGAAGAGCTTCGTGATCGACGGCCACACCGCGTCGCTGATCATCGTCGCCGCCCGCACCGCCAAGGGTGTTTCGCTGTTCACGGTTGCCGGCGACGCGGCGGGCCTCACCCGCACGGCCCTCAGCACCATGGACCAGACCCGCAAGCAGGCCAAGCTCGAGTTCTCGAACACCCCGGCCACCTTGCTGGGCGCCGAGGGCGAAGGCTGGACCGTGCTCAGCTCGGTTCTCGATCTGGCCGCTGTCGGCCTCGCCGCCGAGCAGGTGGGTGGTGCTCAGAAGGTGCTCGAGCAGGCTGTCGAGTACGCCAAGGTTCGCGTGCAGTTCGGCCGCCCGATCGGCTCGTTCCAGGCCATCAAGCACAAGTGCGCCGACATGCTGCTCGAGGTCGAGTCGGCCAAGAGCGCTGCCTACTACGGCATGTGGTGCGCCGCTGAGCAGAACGACGAGCTGCCGTCGGTGGCCTCGTTGGCCAAGGCCTACTGCAGCGAGGCGTACTTCCACGCCACCGCCGAGAACATCCAGATCCACGGTGGCATCGGTTTCACGTGGGAGCACCCGGCGCACCTGTTCTTCAAGCGGGCCAAGAGCAGCGAGCTGCTGTTCGGCGACCCCACGTACCACCGCGAGCTGCTGGCGCAGCGCATCGGGATCTAGTCCTCGTCACTCGGTCGCTGCGCTCCCTCCGTTCCTCGGAAGGGATTTGGACGGCCTTCGGCCGGCTCAGTTGCTGTCGGGCTCACGGGAACCGTGTCGCCCGACCCTACTGATCCGCCGGGTTCACTCTTCAACTTGCACACGGCCCGGGGTTCGCCTCGGGCCGTGTTGCCGTTTTCAGGCTCGCTTCTTGGTGAGCCAGGTGACCAGAGGCTCCGACTTGCGCACGTGAAGTCGCGGGCCCCAGGTCGAGTACAGGATGATGCAGTACACGGCTCGCACACCGTCGCGCCAGCCGATCTTCTTGCCCTCGTCGTAGGTGCGGCCGGCGTAGCTGATCCCGACCTCGTAGATCCGCCAACCGCCGCGGGCCACCTTGGCGGTCATCTCCGGCTCGATGCCGAACCGGTTCTCCTCCAGCTCGAACGACTGCAGCACCTCGCGACGAAAGGCCTTGTAACAGGTCTCCATGTCGGTGAGGTTGATGTTGGTGAACATGTTCGACAGCGTCGTCAGGAAGCGGTTACCCACCGAGTGCCAGTAGTACAGCACGCGGTGGCCGTCGCCTCCCATGAAGCGGCTGCCGAACACCACGTCGGCTGATCCGCGCAGCAGCGGCGCCATCATCTGCTGGTAGTCGTCAGGGTCGTACTCGAGGTCGGCGTCCTGCACGATGACGAACGGGTGCGCGGCTTCAGCGAAACCCCGCCGCAGCGCTGCCCCCTTGCCTTGATTGGGCAGCTGGCTGAGCAGCTTGACGCGCTGGTCGGTGACCGAGCGGACCAGCTCGGCAGTTCGATCGCTGGAGGCGTCGTCGACCACCAGCACCTCGGCGGTGTACGGCGACGCCAGCACTCGTTCGAGGATGTCGAGGATCGTGGCCTCCTCGTTGTAGGCGGGCATCACCACGCTGAGGCAGGCGGTGGGAGTGGGAGCGTTGCTCGCGGTCGGCACGGTGCGACAACCTACCTTCGTCGCCAGTTCAAGCGGTGTCAGCGACGGGAGCGTCGTGTGTTGTCGCCGGTGCGCTGCGTTCGCGCCGGAGCGGCCTCGGCAGCCAGCAGATCGCAGCGGCGCCGAGCCAGGCCAACACCATGATCACGATCGAAGGGACGAGCCAGCCGGGCGCGTAGCGGAGCTGGATGTGGTGCGTGCCGGCCGGCACGCGGACGCCTGCCCACATGCCGTCGACCGCGACGACGGTGGCGTCCTTGCCGTCGACGGTGACCTGCCACCCTTCGTCGAACTGCTCGTCGAACGCCACGATCGCCGGTGCATCGAGTTGCACCTCGGCCGCTCGATCGCCGGAGTAAGCCGACGTGGAGTTGAAGTACGCCGGTGGGCAGGGCTGGGTGCACGACAGGACTGCCGCGTCGGATTCCACGAACCCGACCTCGCCGTACGCGGCTCGGCTGATCCGCAGCGTGTTGCCCGCTTCCTCGGGTGTCGCCACTTGTCGCGTCTGGAACCAGGCGGTGACCTCACCGTGCCAGAACGGGTTCTCGTACACCTGGAAGTAGCCGTCCGAAGGGCGGTGCTGCCAGCCGGGCAGGCTGTCCTCGGCAGGTCCTCGTGCCGGGTCGTAGAGCACGTAGTGCACGCCGAGGCGGGCGAACGCTGCCGGATCGAGGACATAGGGAAGTTGGGCGCCGAACACGTAGTCGTTGTGGGTCGGGTTGATCTGGAGCAACGCGGCGTGCCATCGACGGCTGATGGACACACCTCCGTCGTAGCCGTCGATCGTCCTCACCCCGGTCAACGTGCCGGCGTTGGGTCGCAGGCCGTTGACGAGGTACGGCCCATCCTGGTTGCCGTTGATCAACTGCAGTGTGAGCCCCGGTTGCATGGCCAGCCAGCGCTCGGTCGGCCCGATGAGCTGTGCGGTGTCGGTGACATCGGCGTTGCCTTCATCGATCATCCTCGCGAGCGGCATGCCGAGCTCGAAGACGGCGACCAGCGAGACTGCTGCAGCGAGCGCTGCCCGGAACCGGCGTTGGGGCACCAGCGCAAGCGCGACGACGAGCCCGACGGCGGCCAGCCAGAAGAGCGTGTCGGTCGGGCCTCCGTCGTCGACGCCCGCGAAGAAGGACAACGCGACTGCTGCCGCGGCGGCGAGCACCGCGATGGCCCCAGCGCCGTAGGTGCCCTTGCGGAGGCGGTCGATGCCCGCGCCGGCGAGAACGATGAGCGTCATGACCAGCACCCAGTTCCACCGTGCGGACACGCGAGGTTGGTCGAAGCCGGGAAGGAACGCCCGGGCGAACCGCATGGTGGGCGAACGCGGCCCCAGCGACAGTGTCGCGGTGAAGGCGCCGACCAGCGCGAGCGCGACCAGCGACCACCGGCGGGTGAGGGCCACCACCACGGCACCGATGAGGCCCAGCGCGACGATCGTCACCCCCGCATAGGTGATCCGCTCTCCTTGGCCGTAGAGGACGAAGGTCTGCTTGAGCGGTTCGCCGAGCAGCATGCGCGGAAAGACACGGAGCGGCATGACGAACTCGGGGCTCAGCAGCACGGCCTCGTCACGGCTGGCTGCGGCGGCCGCCGCGATGCTCTGGCGCAGTGCGAACAGCACCGGCGCAGCCATCGCCAGGCTGAGCGCGCCAGATGCGGCGAACAGCCTTGCGCGGCGCCACTGGCGGTGCTCGATCAGGAGGCCGACGGCCCATGCACCCAGCAGGGTGAAGGCCATCAGCACCGATTGTGGGTGACCGGACACGAGGATGCACCACAGGATCGCTGCGAGGGCGGCCACTGCCCGCCGGGGCCGCTGCGAGGTGACGACCGAGTGCATGCACAACGCGGCCAGGGGCACCCAGGCCAGTGGCGGGAAGTGCACGACCAGCGTGGAGCGGAACACGGTGGCGCCCGACCACATCGCCGCGACGGCCATCGCCGCCGGGGCGGGGCGGGCGAAGCCCAAGCGCCGGCCGAGCAGGTAGAAGCCGACACCGAACAGCAGCAGGTGCACCGCGAGCTCGACATGCGGGCCGACGAGATCGGGAAACGGCGCCGACAGCAGATGGCCGGGGTAGAGCGCCGCCGTCTGGACGTTGCCGAGCTGGGGCGTGCCGCCGAAGATGGTGTCGGACCACAGGGCCATGCGCCCGTGCCGCCAGGCCTCCAGCGTCACCTTCTGGGCGGGCACGGTGTAGGTGACGTCGTCGAAGCCGATCCCGAACCGGAAGGTGCGGGCCGAGCTGACCAACCACGCTGCCACCAGGATCGCCGTGTCGATCACTGTCGATCGATGCAGCCGGGCGAGACGCTTGATCGGCCGCCCAGATGGTGCGGTGGACGCCGGCTCGGTCACGATCACGACTCTACTGAATCGAGTGCGTCGCCCCATCGGCGCGGGCGGGCGTTCGAGCGATCGGCAGCGGCGGATAGCGTTGCGGGGTGCCCACCGTGACCTTCGTGTACGTCGTGATCGCAGCGCTCCTCGTCTTCGCGATGGCGGCAGTCGTGGTGGGCCGAGAAGCACATCGTCTCGACGCGGTGGCGCCTCGTTCCGTGTACGTGCCGGAGGAGGCGCTGGAGTTCGTCGCCGAGTACCTGCCGCAGGAGTCGCAGGCTCGCCTGACCCCCGATGAGCTGGAGCGTTTGCTGCTCGCCCACATGAGGTGGTTGCACACGAAGGGTCTGCAACCTTCCAACGTGGTCGACCGTCGTCAGGACATCGCCGATCCGGTGATCATCAGCGAGGACACGGCCACTGCCTACCTCCTGGGGGAAGCCGATCGCGACGGCATCGAGATCATCGATGACGTCGACGTCGTCAACGTGGTCGATGCCCACCTCGCCTACTTCGACGCGATCGGGGCAGTCGGCCCGCGTGCTGCTCCCGATGACGTGCCGGTGATCGGCGAGCTTCCGGCTGTTGCCGACGAGTGAGTCGGTGGGTGGCCCGGCGTTGGCCGCGGGCATCTTCTCGTTCAGCCGCGAAACCATCTCCTCGGCTGCAGGTTGTCGGGGGCCGGGCTCGTGAGATCGTCGCTAGATCATCATGTTGAACTGGCCGAGCACGCGCCCGGCGAGCTCGCCGTCGCCGGAGATCGTGGCCGTGATGCGCTCCGGGCCGCGACGTCCGGCCGCCAGGACCACGAACCCCTCTGTGTCGAGGGCGATGGTGGCCAGCGGTGCATGTGTGGGCGTTTCCACCATCGCGGCTCGCCCGTTGCGCACCTCGCAGAGGAGGTGCCGCTCGACGCCGCCGGAGATGTTTAGGGCCACCGCGCCGCCTTCAGGTGTGGCGGCTCGTTTGCCCACCACGATCGGGATGGTGCGGATGAGGCGATCGACGGTGAGCTCGGCTGCCGGACCGGCGAGGTTTCCGGGCCGATCGGCCGCGCGGCGCATGTCCTGTTCGTGCAACCAGCTGTCGAGCACACGGATGTGCAGGAAGTCGGCAACCGTCCCTGGTCCGGTGGGCGTCATCGCCGGCTGCTGGAAGTAGGCATCATCGGCCGAACGCAAGGTGCGCAACCGGGCATCGGAGAGCTCGCGCCACTCCGACGCGACCTCCGCACCGCTGAGCGCTCGGCGCGCGTCGATCTCGTGCTCGTTCATCTCGCCGATCGGGTTCTTCACGTAGGCGCGGGGTTCGCTGCGGTGGGTGGTGGCGGGCAGGCCCTGCAGCATCCGCTCGGTGCCGATGAGGTGCGAGAGGTTGTCCTGCACCGTCCAGCCGGGCAGGTCGGTGGGGGCCTTCCACTCGCGCTCGGCGAGCGTCGCGATCAGCTCGTCCAGCGAGCTCCAGCACTGGGCGAGCGTGTCGATGGTGTCGTGGGGAATCACGACGCGATCATGGCATCGGGCCGGCGGTGACTACGACGCGGGCTCGCTGTCGAGCCGCGCCTGCAGCGCCGCGACCTGGGCGACGAGCGCCTCGGCACGAGCGGCCTCGGTGTCGGCACGAGCGGCCTCGGTGTCGGCACGAGCGGCCTCCTGCGCGGGTGTGAGCCATCGGCGAACCCCGTCCGGGTCGTGGAGCACCAGCTCGGAGTCGACCACTGTGACGTGGACGCCGGTGGTTGGGCTGATCCAGCCGCTGGCAGGATCGTCGACCTCGGTGAAGCGGTCTCCGTCGCGCAGCCACACCTCCAGGGTGCCATCGAAAGGGTCGAACACCCAGTACTCGTCAACCCCGTGGTGGTGGTAGAACCGGCGTTTACGAGCCATCTCCGCCCACGAGTTGCTGGGTGACAGCACCTCGACCGCAAGTGCCGGATGGCCGCCGTGCTCCCATTGCCGATAGCTGCCAATGGTGAAGATGTCGACAGGATGTGGCACTTCGACGATGACCATGGCATCGGCGGCAACGACCGTCGTGGGGCTGCCCTTGACGGGGTACCAGAAGAAGTCGCCGCCGACGATGATGTCGGGGCGGTCGGCGTACAGCCGCTCGAACCCGGTGACGATGGTTCGGATGACGATGCTCTGGAGAAAGTTCTCGGCCATCGGCTGGTCATCGCTCTCCGGGTAGATGACGTCGTCGATGGCCGTTGGGTCAACCAGGGGCATGCTCATCACGCTACTCCTTTCGTGAATCGGTGGTTCGGGGGAAGCCGGTGGGGCAGACCGTACGGAAACGGTGTGACAGGGTTGGCCGTCGGTCGCTGTTTCGTGCGGCGGCCGGCCGGCGAGTAGCGTCCAGCGCATGGAACGGCCTTCCCGCTTCGAGCACACCCGCTTTCTCGGCGACAAGCGCACCCAGTTGGTCTACGACCTCGACAACTGGTCCGATGCGTCCGTAGTCGAAGAGATCGTGGCTGCCGAGACCGGTCTGTGCTTCGGTCCCGATTCGCTGGCCGAGGCGCGCAATCGCGGCTACACGCTGGCCACGGCGGGGCACACGCGCCGCCATCGCAAGCCTCGGGCGTAGCGGCCTGCCGTGAACGGCAGTTTCACCTCCAGTGGCCTGCGACTGGCACGTCACCTCGCCCGTCCATCCGGTCGGCCTGGCGCCACCTCCGGGCTCATTCTCTGTCACGGCTTTCCGATCGGGCCGATCGACGCCCGGCAGAGTGGCGGCACGTTCCCCGAGCTGATCGACCGGGTGTCGAGCGAGCTCGGTTGGGTGGCGATGACGTTCACGTTTCGCGGTTGTGGCGCGAGTGAGGGCGACTTCTCGTTACAGGGGTGGGTCGACGATCTCCGTGCGGCGATCGACCACCTCATCGACGAGACCAGCCCCTCGGGCATCTGGCTGGTCGGCACCAACACCGGTGGCTCCATCGCCACCTGCGTCGCGGCCGACGATCCGCGGGTGCGCGGTGCGGCGCTGCTCAGCCCGCGTGCCGACTTCGACGATTGGGCGGCGCAACCTCGCCGGTTCCTGGAACACGCCCGCGAGATCGGCGCGATTCGCACGCCGGGCTTCCCGCGCAACTTCGACGAGTGGGCCCGCGAGCTGCGCCGTTTCCGCCCCGTCGACGCCGCCCGGCGATTCGCGCCACGTCCGCTGCTGGTGATGCACGGCGACGACGACGAGAGCGTGCCCACCGCCGATGCCCGCCAGTTGGCGGAAGCGCACGGCTCCGCCGAGCTTCGCCTGATCAACGGCGCCGGTCACCGGCTGCGCCACGACCCGCGCGCGATCGCCGTGCTGCTCGGATGGTTGGATCGCCAACGGGCGGCCGACGAGCGCTGAGCCGGTGGGCTCGCGAGTGGTCCTGCTCAGTCGGTGAAGCCGTCGGGGTGGCTCGAGTGCCACTGCCAGGCGGATTCGATGATGTCGTCGAGGCCGTGACTCGCCGACCAGCCGAGCGTGGCGCGCACCTTGGTGGGGTCGGCGTACGTGACAACCGGGTCGCCGGCTCGACGAGCTGCGATCTCGTAGGGCACCGGCCGTCCGCTGATGCGTTCGGTGGCGTGGATGATGTCGAACACGCTGCTGCCCACGCCGGTGCCGACGTTGAGCGCAACGGTGGCGCCACCTGCGCGGAGATGGCCGAGCGCGCGCACATGGGCGTCGGCGAGGTCTTCGATGTGGATGTAGTCGCGGATGCAGGTGCCGTCGGCGGTGGGGTAGTCGGTGCCGAACACCTGCACGGGGGGCCGCTTGCCGAGGGTGGCCTTCATGACCAGGGGTACGAGGTTCTGCGAACGGCTCCAGTCCTCGCCGATGACGCCATCGGTGCTGGCGCCGGCGGCGTTGAAGTAGCGCAAGCTGACGGCGCGCACGCCGTGGGTGACGCCGTACCAGCCGAGGATGCGCTCGACCATCGCCTTGGTTTCCGCGTACACGCTCTCGGGCGCGATCGGAGCGTCCTCGGCGAGCGGGACGGTGGTGGGGTTGCCGTTCACCGAGCAGCTGGAGGAGAACACGATCTGCTCGACTCCCGCGGCGAGCATGCCCTCCACCAGGTCGACCGAGCCGGCGACGTTGTTGAGCCAGTAGCGATCGGGCTGCTCCATCGATTCGCCGACCGCCTTGTAGGCCGCGAAGTGGACCACTTGATCGACACCGTGCGTGCGACACAGATCGGTGACCAAGGATCGGTCGCGGATGTTGCCCACGACCAGTTCGGCGTCGAGCACAGCCGATCGGTGGCCGAACTCCATCGAGTCGAGCACCACCACGTCGTACCCTGCGGTGCGCAGCGCGCGCACCGTGTGGGAGCCGATGTAGCCGGCGCCGCCGGTGACGAGAACGGTCATGTCAGGTCCTCCTTCTCGCGGAACCAGTCGATCATCCGCGTGAGGCCTTCGCGCAGGGTGATGGTGGGCTGCCAGCCGTAGGTGCTGTTGACGAGCGAGATGTCGGGGCAACGCTGGAGGGGGTCGCCTTCGCGCTCGTCGGGCAGGGGCACGGTGATGATCGGGCTGGACGACCCGGTGATCTCGACCACCAGTTCGGCCAGCTGGCGCATGGTGAACTCGCCGGGGTTGCCGACGTTGACCGGCCCGGTGAGATGGCCGTCGAGCACGGCGGCGAGGCCACGGATCTCGTCGGCCACGTGACAAAAGCTGCGGGTCTGCGAGCCGTCACCGTGCAGCGTCAGTGGCTCGTTGCGCAGCGCCTGCAGCACGAACGTGTTGACCACGCGGCCGTCGCGCGGGCGCATGCGTTCGCCATAGGTGTTGAAGATGCGCACGATGCGTACGTCGACGCCGAGCGTGCGGTGGTACGCCATGGCGATGGCCTCGCTGAAGCGCTTCGCCTCGTCGTAGCAGCTGCGCGGGCCGATGCTGCTGACGTTGCCCCAGTAGGTCTCCGGCTGCGGGTGCACCAGCGGGTCGCCGTAGACCTCGCTGGTGGACGCCAGGAAGAACGTGGCCTGCTGCAGGTGCGCGAGATCGAGCAGGTTCCGGGTGCCGGTGGAGCCGACGGCGAGGATCTCCAGCGGCATCGTGCGGAAGTCGTCGGGAGAGGCGGGGCTGGCCAGATCGAGGACGGTGTCGTAACGGCCTTGCGTGATCGACGCGGGGAACGATGCGGTGATGTCGTGCTCGACGACGGTGACGCCGGGGTGGCCCTCGAGGTGGGCGATGTTGCTGCGCCGCCCGGTGACGAAGTTGTCGACGATCGTGACCGTGTCGCCGCGGGCGAGGAAGTGATCGACGAGGTGCGAGCCGACGAAACCGCCGCCGCCGGCGACGAGATGGTGCTGTCCGATTGGCGTGTTCATCGTCCGATTCCCGTGTGGGTGAAGCCAGCATGTTGCCATGCCGTGCGGTCGAGCAGGTTGCGCCCGTCGACCACGTTGCGGCCGGTCATCACGGCCGCGACGTCGGCCGGTGCGATCCAGCGGAAGTCGTCCCACTCGGTGAGCACGGCCAGGACACGGGCTCCGGTGGTCGCGCTGACCGCGTCGGCGTGGATGTGCACGTCCGTGGGCAGACCCGCTTTGGGTCCGGCAACCGTCGGGTCGTAGGCCTGGACCGTCGCGCCGGCGGCGAGCATTCGCTGGATGATCGACAGCGACGGCGAATCACGCAGGTCGTCGGTGCGAGCCTTGAACGTCAGGCCCCAGACAGCGATGGTGGCACCGTGCAGCGAGCCGCCGGCGGCGACGCGGATCTTGTCGGTGACGCGGTCGAACTGTTCGTCGTTGACCGCGATGACACCGGCCAACAGGTCGAACTGATACCCGGCCTGGTTGGCGATGTTCAACAAGGCCCGCGAGTCTTTCGGGAAACA
>JBAVTH010000638.1:0-4741 GCA_049696035.1 Ilumatobacteraceae bacterium | reverse complement strand
TCGGGTCAGTGCACCTTGCGGTCCATGCTCGCCCAATAGGGCTCGCGCAGCTTGAACTTCTGCAGCTTGCCGGTGGCGGTGCGGGCCAGGCTGTCGCGGAACTCGACCACCTTCGGGCACTTGTAGTGGGCCAGCTTGGTGCGAGTGTGGGCGATCACGTCCGCCTCGGTGAGCGTGGAGCCGGGCGTGGTGACGACGAGCGCCAGCACCATCTCGCCCCACTTCTCGTCGGGCACGCCGATGACCGCCACCTCGGCGACCTCCGGGTGGCTGAACACGGCGTCCTCCACCTCGATGCTGCTCACGTTCTCGCCGCCGGTGATGATCACGTCCTTCTTGCGATCGCTGATCGACACGTAGAAGTCGTCGTCGATGATCCCACCGTCGCCGGTGTGGAACCACTCCGGCCCATCGGGCGCATCGCTGGCCGGGTGGATGGCATCGGCCGTCGCCTCGGGCTGCGCCCAGTAGCCGCCCATCACGTGGTTGCCGCGGGCGAGGATCTCGCCGTCGGGCGAGATGCGCACCTGCACGCCGATCGCAGGCGCGCCGGCGCGGCTGAGCTTGGTGGCCCGGTCGGCGGGGGAGAGGTGGTCGTACTCCGCGCGGCTGCGGTTCATCGTCAGCAGCGGGGTGGTCTCGGTGAGGCCGTAGATCTGGATGAACTCCCACCCCAGCTCGGTCTCGATCCGCTCGATGGTCTTGGTGGGCGGGGGTGCCCCGGCGCAGACGATGCGTACGCGACCGCGGCCGGGGATCTCGCCCTCCCAGTGTGAAGCCGCGTCGAGGACGGCATTGGCGACTGCGGGCGCCGCGCACATCACCGTGACGCCGTGCTGCTGCACACGGCGCAGGATCTCGGTGCCGTCGATCTTGCGGATGATGATGTGCTGGGCGCCCATGCCGGTGACGGCGTAGAGGACGCCCCAGCCGTTGCAGTGGAACTGCGGCAGGGTGTGCAGGTACACGTCGCGATCGTTGATGCCCAGCTGCCAGCCGAAGGTGGTGGCGTTGAGCCAGATGTTGCGATGGGTGAGCTGCACGCCCTTGGGGCGCGCGGTCGTACCGCTGGTGTAGTTGATGGTGGCAGTGGCGTCCTCGTCGTACTCCCACGGTTGTGGTTCGGCGTGCTCGCCCGGTGCGTCGGTCGCGCTGCCGATGATGAACGTGTGCTCGCAATCCACTTCCGCCAGGCCGTCGGCCAGCTCGGGGTCGATGAAGAGCACCCTGGCGCCGCAGTGGCCGACGATGTACTTGACCTCCTCGGCCACCAAGCGGAAGTTGATCGGCACCAGCACGCGGCCGGAGCCGCTGACCCCGAACAGCGCGGTCAGCAGGCGCGCCGAGTTCTGGCTGGCGATGGCGACGCGCTCGCCCTGGCCGATGCCGAGGGAATCCATGTGGGCGGCGATGGCGCGGGCCTTGGCGGCCATCTCGCCATACGTGTACGAACCCCATGACTCGGCGGGTTGGTCGGGCTCGTCGACGACAGCAATCCGATCTGGGTAGACCTGCTCGGCACGGCGGAGGAAGTCGTTGACGGTGAGAGCTACCTTCATGTCGTCATTGTTGCTCACGGTGGTGGTGTTGCACGACACATGTGCCGGTCGAGAGCAGCATCGTCGTACAGTGGCAAGCGGCCGCTGCCACCGCACCGATATGCCCTCCTCCACCCGCTCCACCATCTCCACCCTGCTCCGCGGTCATCGCGGGCTCGTCGCGTTGCTCGCCGGCGCCTCGCTCATCGGAGGCATGGCAGAGGCGGTGTTCCTGGTGGTGCTCACCCGCGCCGCGTTCGCGATCACTGCCGGCCAGACACGGATGGGCATCCTGGCCGGCCGGACGTTGACGGTCAATCAGGCGCTGCTGCTGGCCTTCGGTCTGGTCCTCGTCCGCATCGCGATGTCGGCGGCGGCGAACTGGTATGCGGCGCGACTCAACTCGGATGTCACCCGGCAACTGCGCCAGCGGCTCGCCTCGGCGTTTCTGCGTTCCACGTGGTCGGCGCAGCAGGGTGCGAGATCGGGCCGCCTGCAAGAGCTGGTCACGTCGTACAGCAACTCCGGGGCGGCCTTGCTGGCGAGCTTCTGCGCCGGGATCGTCGGGGGGTTCACGCTTGCTTCACTGCTCGCGCTCGCCACGGGTGTAGATCCGCTCGGTTCCCTGATCGCGATCGCGGCGCTCGGTGTGCTGGGTACCGCGCTGCGACCTCTTCGGTCGCGCGTCCAGGTCCATGCCCGTCGGGCTGCCGACGACGGGATGGAGCTCGCCGTGGCCACCAGCGAGGTCTCCGGGCTGGGGATGGAGATGCATGTCTTCGACGTGCGCGACCAGGTCGAAACCCGCGTGTTGCACCTGCTCGACGCCGGGATGCAGTCGTCTCGCCGGCTCAACATGGTGCGCGGACTCGTGCCGTCCATCTACACCGGCCTGGCCTACATCGCGCTCGTCGGTGCGATCGCCCTCGCCAGTGTCTGGAACGAGGCGACCCTCACTTCGCTGGGAGCGGTGATGCTGGTGATGCTGCGGTCCCTCAGCTACGGGCAGCAGTTGCAGCTCTCCTACGTCGGTGTGCAGTCGGCGGTGCCGGCGGTGCGAGACGTGCTCGCCGAGATCGACCGCTACGAGGCCGAGGCGTTCGTCGACACGGGCGATCCGGTCGCTGCCGCCTGCCCACTCGTGCTCGAGCACGTCTCGTTCCACTACGTCGCCGGCCAGCCGGTGCTCACCGACGTGTCGGCGGAGATCCGGCCCAACGAGCTCGTCGGTGTCGTCGGGCCTTCCGGCAGCGGCAAGTCGACGTTGGTGCAGCTGATCCTCGGACTGCGCGATCCGGTCGATGGTCGAGTGCTCGCCGCCGGGCACGACATCCGCTCGCTCCGCCACTCCGACTGGGCCCGCTGCGTCACGTTCGTGCCCCAGCACCCGGTGCTGATCACGGGCTCGATTGCCGACAACGTCCGCTTCTACCGAGCCGGCATCTCCGACGGCGACGTTGCCCACGCCGCCGGCCTGGCAGGTTTGCACGACGAGGTGATGGCCTTCCCCGACGGGTACGACCACCAGGTGGGAGATCGCGGCAGCAGCCTCAGCGGTGGTCAGCAGCAGCGGCTCTGCATCGCCCGGGCGCTCGTCGCCAAGCCGCAGCTGCTCATCCTCGACGAACCGACCAGCGCGCTCGATGCCAGGTCGGAGACTCTGGTGCGCGACACCATCGACGCGCTGCGGTCGCAGATGACGGTCGTGGTGATCGCCCACCGCCTCTCCACGCTCGACCACTGTGATCGCATCATGATCATCCAGCACGGCTCCATCGTCGCTTTCGACACGCCGGGGCGGCTGAGAGAGTCGGCCAACTTCTATGCCGAAGCACTCAAGCTGTCCGGTCTCGTACCGTGAGGGCGGCTGGGGCACCTGACCCACTTGCAGGTTCCTCCCACCCGTAGGGCGGTGGCGCCGGGTACCCTGACCGGCGACATGTCTGACAACAACCGCCCTCAGCGCGCGCCCCGGCGTTCCCGCCCCGCCCCCCGGCCCGCCGAGTACCGCAACACAGCCTCCACGCCGGTGCTCACCCTTTCCAAAGACGACTACGTGCCTACCGGCTTCGTCGAGCTCGGTGTACCCGAGAACGTCGATTTCGGCCTCGCCGCCGCCGGTTTCACCACTCCCTTCGCCATCCAGACCAAGGCCATCCCCGTAGCGCTCACCGGGCGCGACGTGTGCGGCCGGGCCAAGACCGGCTCGGGCAAGACGCTCGCGTTCGGGGTGCCGCTGCTGGCCCGTCTCACGAAGGTGGGCGAGCCGTGCCGGCCTGCGGCACTGGTCCTGGTACCCACGCGCGAGCTGGCGCTGCAGGTCGCAGAGGTGCTGGCCCCCGTCGCCATCGCCTGCGGTCGCACCGTGCTGGCTGTGTACGGCGGGGCCTCTCGGCAGCAGCAGATCGATGCACTGCAGACAGGCGTCGATGTCATCGTGGCGACGCCGCTGCGCCTCATCGACCTGCTCAAGGAGAACGAGCTACAGCTCGACGCGGTCGAGATCCTCGTGCTCGACGAAGCGGATCGCATGGCCGACGACGGCTTCACGCCGCAGGTCGAGTGGATCATGCGCAAGGTCACCGCTTCGCACCAGACGATGCTGTTCTCGGCCACCTTGGACGGCGATGTCGGCCACCTCGTCACCCGTTACATGAAGGACCCCGAGGAAGTGGCGATCGATGCTGCTACCGACACCGTGGGCACGATGCACCACTTGTTCCTGGCGGTGCACCACATGGACAAGGACAAGGTGGTGGCGTCCATTGCCGGTGGCATGGCCAAGACCATCGTGTTCTGTCAGACGAAGCGCACGTGCGATCGCGTCGAGCGCAACCTGCAGGAGTTGGGCGTCCGAGCAGCCGCCATTCATGGCGATCTCGCCCAGGCGGCGCGTGAGCGGGCGCTGAAGCGGTTCACCGACGGCGAGCTGGCAGTGCTGGTGGCCACCGATGTAGCCGCACGAGGCATCGACGTCGACGACATCGGCGCGGTCATCCACTACGAGCCTGCGGGCGACGTGAAGGACTACCTGCACCGCAGCGGCCGCACCGCTCGCGCCGGGCGCGACGGCTGGGCGGTCACGCTCGCCGAGTACAACCCGCACACTCAGGTGCGAATCCTGCAGCGGGCGATGCGGCTCGACCCGTCGCCGCCGATCGAGGTGTTCAGCAACAACGTGAAACTGAAGCACCTCCCCGACT
>JBAVTH010000637.1:0-1879 GCA_049696035.1 Ilumatobacteraceae bacterium | reverse complement strand
AGCTGAAGGTGCTGTTGGTCGCCGGCGATGCGATTGCGATCGTGATCGGCTTCACCTTCATCGTGTGGAACACGAACTACACCACCGGGCACGGCAGCTGGCGTGCCGTTGCGATCGTTGCGCTGGCCGTGATGATCGGCGTGATGGCGATGCGCAGCCAGGGCCTCTTCCTCGCTCGCGTCAGCGCGGTGCGGATCGTCGAGCTGAATCGGAGCACGCGTGCCATGCTGCTGCTGTGGGGCGGAATGATCATCGCCGACCGTGTGTTCCGCTTCGACTTCCGCATCCGCGACTTCGCGTACGCCTGTGCGATCTCCTGGGCGCTCATCGTGATCAGCCGGTCCGCGTTCCGCTCGTGGGTGTCGCTCAAGCGCAGCAAGGGGCACCACCAGCGGCGTGTGCTCGTCGTCGGCTCCGATGCGGAAGCGGCGCGGCTGATCGAGCTGTTCACCACGCACTCGGACCTCGGCATGGCCGTGGTCGGCGTCGTCGGCAACCGAAACGAAGCGGTGCGTCACAACCTCGGGCACCTGTGGCTCGGCGGTACGGACGACACCGAAGCCCTGGTCGCCGCGCACGTGGCCTCGGGTGTGGTCGTGTCGCCGACGGCGCTCAGCTCGAGCCGGCTCAACCTGCTGATCCGCAACCTGCAGACGAAGGAGGTGCACGTGCACCTCGCCACCGGTGTCTCCGGCATCGATGCCCGTCGCCTGCGGTCCTTGCCGCTCTCGCACGAGCCGATGCTCTACGTCGAGGCACCGTCGCTGTCGCAACTCGAGCGGTTGATCAAGCGAGCCTTCGATGTGGTCGTTGCACTGACGCTGATCGTGCTGACGGCTCCGTTGTTCGGGGCCGTGGCGCTCGCGATCAAGCTGCAAGACGGTGGGCCGGTGTACTTCCGCCAGCAGCGTGTCGGCCGCCGGGGCGCCAACTTCGACGTGCTCAAGTTCCGCACGATGCGCGTCGACGCGGAGAAGGAACTGGCAGCCCTGCGGGCGGCGAACGAACGCAACGGGCCGCTGTTCAAGATGGAGCGCGACCCCCGCGTCACCCGCGTGGGCCGCATCCTGCGCGAGACCAGCCTCGACGAACTGCCGCAGCTGATGAACGTGCTGCGCGGCGAGATGAGCCTGGTCGGTCCCCGGCCTGCGTTGCCGTCGGAAGTCGCCACCTTCGGCGCCGAGCTGCGGCAGCGTGAGCAGGTGCCGCCGGGTATCACCGGCCTGTGGCAGGTGGAGGCGCGGGACAACCCGTCCTTCGAGGCCTACCGCCGGCTCGACCTGTTCTACGTCGAGAACTGGTCGATCGCGCTGGATCTGCTGATCATGATCGGCACCGTCGAGCACCTCTGCGTGCGGTTGATCACCTCCTTCCGACGGAGCTCGCCTGCGGTCGAGACGCCCCCGGATGGACCCATCGTGGAGAGTGCCGCGTGATCGGGTGCGAACGTCGAACTGCGGCGACGACTGCGAGCACTGGCGGGTCGAGCACGGTGACGGTGTGACCTCGCGAGCGGCTCCCGGCCGGCTGCGAGTCGGTACTGATCTCGTGTACGTGCCCGAGGTGCAATCGTCGATCGAGCACTTCGGCGACCGCTACACGCGCAGGGTGTACACCACCCGCGAGCTGGCGACATGTGCCTCGTCGGCTGGTCTGTCGGCGCCGCGGTTGGCGGCGCGCTTCGCGGCGAAGGAAGCGGTCATCAAGGTGCTGCGACCGACCGGCGGCATGTCGTACCGCGACATCGAGGTGGTGCTGGATGTCGACGGGGCGCCGGCCATCGCGTTCTCGGGCGCTGCGCGCGACCGTGCACATGCGCTCGGGCTCGACGGCGGGTCGGTGTCCATCAGCCATGATGGCGACTACGCAATGGCGGTCT
>JBAVTH010000636.1:0-1968 GCA_049696035.1 Ilumatobacteraceae bacterium | reverse complement strand
CACGAGCGGATCCACCGGCGGCGGCAGCGCAGACACCGGCAGCAGCGGTGGCGGTGGCGGCGACACAGGCGGCGGCAGTGCGCCGGCCGTCTCGGGCAAAGCCGGCACGGCCGTGGCCGCTGCCTACAGCCAGCTCGGAGTGCCGTACAAGTTCGCGGCGGAGTCGCCGGGCGAGGCCTTCGACTGCTCCGGCCTCACCAAGTGGGCGTGGGGTCGCGCCGGCGTCGGCATGCCGCACCAGAGTGGCGCCCAGTACGGCAGCTTCCCGCACGTCTCGCAGTCGGAAGCCCAGCCAGGCGACCTGATCTTCTACTACTCGCCCATCGGCCACGTCGGCATCTACATCGGCGGTGGGCAGATGATCCACGCCCCGCAGACCGGCGACGTGGTGAAGGTGTCGACGGTCCACTGGAACAAGGTCGTCGGCGTCGCCCGTCCGGGCTGACCCGCTCCCGCCCGGCCGCACGCCGGCGGGCGCACTACGGTTGCCGCTCGTGCAGGGCATCGACGTCGAAGCGGTCAGCCAGTGGCTGGCTGCCAACATCCCCGGTGCGGTTGCGCCGTTCACCTTCGAGCTGATCGCCGGCGGTCGCTCGAACCTCACCTTCAAGGTGGCCGGAGCCGATGGCACCCGGTTCGTGCTGCGCCGCCCGCCGCTGGGTCATGTGCTGGCCACAGCCCACGACATGGCACGCGAGCATCGCATCATCGCCGCGGTCGGGCGCACCAACGTGCCGGTACCGCCGGCCTTGGGGGTGTGCACGGACGAGACGGTCAACGGCGCATCGTTCTACGTGATGGGTTACGTCGACGGTGTCGTGCTCGACAGCGTCGAGCGTGCGGCGCTGCTGCCCGTCGAACTGCGGGTTGCCGCCAGCGAACACCTCATCGACGTGCTGGCCGATCTGCACGCGGTCGACATCGACGCTGTCGGGTTGGGTGATCTCGCCAAGCGCGAGGGCTACGTGGCCCGCCAGGTGAAGCGGTGGAGCACGCAGTGGGAGATGTCGAAGACCCGCGAACTGCCGGCGATCGACGAGGTGGCCCGCCTGCTCGGCGAGCGGCTGCCCGAGCAGCGCGGCGTGGCGATCGCCCACGGCGACTACCGCTTCGGCAACTGCCTCACCGACGTCGGCACCGGCCGAATCGCCGCCGTGCTCGACTGGGAGCTGTGCACGTTGGGCGACCCGCTCGCCGACGTGGGCTACCTCGGCGTGTACTGGTTCGACGGCGCCGCAGGAACCGCACGCGCGAACGACCCCACGCCTGCCGGCGGCTTTCCCGCCTACTCGGACCTGCTGCAGCGCTACGCGCTGCGCACCGGCCGCGACCTGAGCGGCATCGGCTACTACGTGGCGTTCAGCTGCTGGCGGCTGGCCGTGATCAGCGAAGGTGTGTACGCCCGTTACCTGCACGGTGCGATGGGGAACCAGGAGGGCATCGATCTGTCCACGTACAAGGCCGGTACCGAAGCGCTCGCCGAGCGGGCGCTGGAAGCGATGAGGAAACTGCCATGAGCTCACCCGACACCACGTCGATCGCGTCCGGCGAGGTCTTGCAGGGCTGGGAGAAGTCGTCGTTCACGGCGGCCGGCTTCACCCGCGACGTGTACCGGCGGGGCAGCGGCCCGGGCGTGATCATCGTCCACGAGATCCCCGGCATCACCCCCAAGGTCACCGAGTTCGCCAACGACGTCGTCGCCG
The DNA here is from genome assembly GCA_049696035.1 of Ilumatobacteraceae bacterium. Lineage (GTDB taxonomy): Bacteria > Actinomycetota > Acidimicrobiia > Acidimicrobiales > Ilumatobacteraceae > UBA668. The sequence continues at coordinate 265 of JBAVTH010000636.1, read as the reverse complement.
CGGGTTTCACCGTGCTGATGCCCTCGCTGGTGGGCCGGCCCGGTAAGGCGATGTCGAACGGTTACGTGGTGCAGTCGATGCTCAAGGTGTGCATCGCCCGCGAGTTCAGCAACATGGCGCTGCAACAGACGTCACCCATCATCGGGTTCCTCAGAGCGCTGGCCCGCAACCTGCACAACGAGCTCGGCGGCCCCGGCGTGGGTGCCCTGGGCATGTGCTTCAGCGGCGGTTTCGCGCTGGGGATGATGGTCGACGACATCATGGT
>JBAVTH010000635.1:0-2256 GCA_049696035.1 Ilumatobacteraceae bacterium | reverse complement strand
GGTTGAGGGCGTTCGCTCGTGGGGCGTCGTGGGTTGAGGCTGCCGCGATGTCGGGGGTGTCGAAGAACACCTTGCAGCGACGCGCCGCCGAGGAGGCTGTATGCGTGTTGCGTGATCGAACGACCAGGCCGGATGCGTTGATGTTGGAAGAACGCGAGGAGATCCGTGTCGGGATCGAACGTAGGGAGAATGACTCGCAGATCGCCGGCCGGTTGGGGCGTCATCGGGGCACGGTTGGCCGTGAGATCGCTCGTGGTGGCGGTCGGGCCCACTATCGGGCGTTCCTCGCTCAGGAACGGGCCGATCAGGCAGCGTTGCGTCCTAAGCCGAGCTGGACGGATCAGCGGCCGTGGCTGTGGGTCGAGGTCCAGGCGGCGGTTCGGGAACGGAAGTGGTCGCCTGAACAGATCGCGCAGCGGCTCCGCAAGGAGCATCCGGATCAGCCAGAGTGGTGGGTGTCGCACGAGTCGATCTATCAGGCAGTGTTCGTTCAGGCCAAAGGTGAGCTGCGCAAGGAACTTGCAGCGTGCCTGCGGTCGGGGCGCGCGCAGCGCCGGCCTCACGGGCGTGTGTCGACCACGGTCGGCAAGATCCCGAACATGGTCAACATTTCCGAACGGCCGGCGGAGATCGAGGACCGGGCTGTGCCGGGGCATATCGAAGGCGATCTGATCATCGGCAAAGACGGCAAGACCGCTGTTGCGACGCTCGTCGAACGATCGACGCGGATGGGGATGCTGATCAAGCTCGACAACCGCACCGCCGAGCACGTCGCCGAACGCATCGCGCAACACGTCCAGCACCTCCCGCAACAGTTGGTCCGTTCGTTGACCTGGGACCAAGGTTCCGAGATGGCCGGACACGCGGGCTTCACGATCGCGACCGGGATCAAGGTCTACTTCTGTGACCCGCACTCGCCCTGGCAGCGCGGCACCAACGAGAACTGGAACGGACTCGTGCGCCAGTTCCTGCCCAAGGGCACCGACCTGTCCGTGCACAGCCAAGCCGACCTCGACGAGATCGCCGCACTCTTGAACGGTCGCCCACGCAAGACGCTCGCGTGGGATACTCCAGCCGAACGATTCGCAGAGCTTGTCGCGCTCACCGCTTGAATCCGCCGAGACGATTCAGTGGGTACTTGCGCGCTCAAAGAGGTGTGGCGCCCACCTCGTCACCACGTTCCGGATGCGTTCGGCCGCGGCGCGAGAGTCTGTGTGGAGCTGCTTCCAGGTGACGTGGACAATGGCGTAGCCAGCGGCCACCAGCTCGCTGTTGCGAATGCGGTCGAACTCGAACTGGTCGCGGTTCAGGCCGTGCGAACCCCAGCCGTCGCCCTCGATCACGACGTTGCTGCCGGTGACGAGGAAGTCGACCTCGTGAGCTGCTCGAACTGCCCGCTCGCCAGCGCTCGATACCAGGTGGAGCGGCTGATGCCTGCCGCCTGTGCCCGCTCGAGGCTGACGAGGCCGTGGTGACGTTGGGCGATCGAGTCGAGCCGTTGCAGCTTCACATCCGTACTGGGCATGCCGAGCACGCAGAATCGGCAAATCGATGTTGTTGCGGGTGCAAGTACCCGTCGGATCGTCTCGGTGTTGGAGACGACTCCGCCCCGGAAGCCCCGCTGGAACCACTCCGCCCAGAAGCTCTGCTGGAACGAAACAGGCCCGGCAACCCGAGGATGGCGGGAGGGGTACGGCGCGGAAGGCTCGGCGGGTAGCCTTCCGGGCATGGCTACCCCGTTTCCCGCCCTCGATGGCTCCGCGCCCGTCACCCAGCAGTTCTCCCAGGCCCCCGAGTTCGGCATCGACGCTTCGAAGCGTTACACCGCCACCATGGAGACCAGCCTCGGCACCATCGTGATCGCGCTCGACGCGATCAATGCGCCCAACACCGTCAACAACTTCGTCTTCCTGGCCGCTCACCACTACTACGACGGCGTCATCTTCCACCGCATCATCAACGGTTTCATGTGCCAAGGCGGCGACCCCACCGGCACCGGCCGCGGCGGTCCCGGCTACAAGTTCAACGACGAGCCGGTGAAGCAGCGCTATCAGCTCGGTTCGGTGGCCATGGCGAACGCCGGCCCCAACACCAACGGCAGCCAGTTCTTCCTGATCAGCGGCGCCAGTGGCGTGGGCCTGCCTCCGCAGTACAACCACTTCGGCCAGATCGTGAAGGGCCTCGACGTGCTCGACGCGATGCAGAAGGTCGACACCGACCGCGGCGATCGGCCCCGTGAAGACGTCGTGATCCAGT
>JBAVTH010000634.1:0-12454 GCA_049696035.1 Ilumatobacteraceae bacterium | reverse complement strand
ACGCACAGGCCGACGCGCCGCAGATCCCGTGGCATCACGCCGATCTCACCGACATGCAGCTGGGGCGTACGTTCCAGCTGATCGCGATGCCCGGCAACGTGATGATCTTCTGCCGTGACGACCACCGCCGCCCGATCGTCGCCAACCTTGCCGCGCACCTGCAGCCCGGTGGCCTCTTGGTGGCCGGCTTCTCTCTCGAGACAGGCCCCGAAGCCCTCACTCTGCCCGAGTACGACGGCTACTGCGCGGCCGGCGGCCTGGAGCTGGCCGAGCGGTTCGCCACCTGGGAACGCGCCCCTTACGAGGGCGGCAACTATGCCGTGTCGGTGCATCGAGCCTGACGACGCTCGCTGTGGCGAAGGACCTCCGTCAACTGCCCTGACCGGCCTCCATGATCCACTCGATCGATTCGGCGAGGAGCGAGCGAAACGTTGATGGCTGTTCCAAGCTGACGTAGTGACCGCAGTCCGCCACGAGATGGAAGCGGCGGTTCGGTCCTGTCGCGAGCGAGCGAACCGTCGCTGGAGCCGGTGAAATGTCGTGAGCGCCGCTGATACCGATGAGGGGTCTCGTCCACGCCGCGGCAAAGGCCGTGAGTTCATTGCGATCGTGGAAGGCTCGCACGCCTCGCTGCAGCGACGCTGGAGTGACCATGTGTGCGAGCAGGTGAGCGGCTTCCACTGTCGCTGCTGGGGTGTTCGGCCCGAACAGTGGCCGCCAGTACTCGGCCCAGGCACTGTCGACACCGGTCGACTCGATGTGGGCGATCGCCGCATCGCGAAGCGCGGGCTCGGGGCGAACGTCGGCTTTGGCGCCGATCAGCACGATTCCCGCGACCTGTTCGGGTGCGAGCCGCGCGACCTCGAGCGCGCATGAGCCGCCGACCGAACAGCCGATCACGACGACCGGTTCATCGCCGACGAGGTGCAGCGCCGCGGTTGCCCAGTGCGTCAGCGAGTCGCCGGTGTCGTACAGGGTCGGCGCCAGGGCATCGTTGCCGAAGTGGGCCATCTCGTCGGCCCACATCTCGCCGCCGAACGGCAGCGCATGAAGGAAGAGGAGGCGCACGGGGTCACTGTATGGGGTGACCCTTGCCCGAGGGTGTAGACCTCAGGGATGGGTTTCGACGTGGAAGTGGTGGTGACGCTGAAGGCGGCGCCGACGGAAGTGCTGATGAAAGAGCTCGACCATCACTTCGAGGTGGCCGCGCACCGAGCGGGTACCACGACGGTGGAACTGATCGAGCACGTGGCAGTCGCCGACGAAGCCGACGCCATCGCGTTCGTGCGTGGGCTGGTGTTGGAGGCCATTCCTCCGAATGCGGTGATCACCAGCATCACCGCCGTCCCCGGCTGACCTCGCCGGGGTGTCGGGTCAGCCGGCGTTGGACTGGTCGACCAGGCGGCGGGCGATCACCTTCAGGCAGAGCGTCTCGTCGGCGCCTTCGAAGATGCTGAGCACGCGAGCATCCACGAACAGGCGCGACACGGGGAACTCCTCGGCGTAGCCCATGCCGCCATGGATCTGCATCGCCTCGCGGGTGACCCACTCGGCCGCCTTGCACACGTAGGCCTTCACCATCGCCGCCTCGGCTGTGCCCTGGCCGTCGGCCATCAGGCGGGCCACCGCGTAGGAGAACTGGCGCCCGGCCTGGATGAGCATCGCCATGCGGCCCAGCTTCACCCTGGTGAGCTGGTAGTCCATGATCGGTGAGCCGAAGACGTTGCGGTTGTGGGCATAGTCGAGCGCGGCCTCGTAGGCGGCCTGCATCACGCCGACGGCCCTCGCCGCAGTCTGCAACCGGCCGTTCTCGAAACCGGCCATCTGCATGAAGAAGCCCTTGCCGACGCCCTCTTCCTCGCCGACGAGGTTGGCCGCGGGCACCCACCATTTGTCGAGCGCGACCTCGTAGCTGTGCATGCCGCGGTAGCCGATGGTGTCGATCGCCCGGCCTTCCATCTTCCCCTGGGCGCCGTCGACGGTGATGTCCTGAGTGAACTCGAAGCCGTGCCCCTCGCCACGCGGCTTGGGCACGATGAACAGGCTGAGGCCGCGGTACGTCGTCGTGCGGTCGGGGTTCGTGCGCGCCAGCAGCGCCAGCACATCGGCTCGTGCGCCGAAGGTGCACCAGGTCTTCACGCCGTTGATCACGTACCCCGGCGCTCCGTCGGGGCCCTGGCAGGCAGTGGCGGTGACCTTGATGTTGGCCACGTCGCTGCCGTAGTCGGGTTCGGTGACGGCCACAGCGGGCATCACCTCGGCGGTGGCCAGCTTCGGCAACCACTCCAGCTTCTGCGCCTCGGTGCCACCCTTCACCAGCGCGCGGGTGAGGATCTCGGGTCGCGTGATCAGCGAGCCGCCGATGCCCAGCGACCCGCGGCTGAGCTCCTCGGTGGCGACCACCATGCCCATGTACTCGTTGACGCCGCCTTCGCTGTAGCCGCCGTACTCGGCGGGCACGCTGAGGCCGAAGGCACCCATTTCGGCGAGACCCTGCACGATCTCCTCGGGCACGTCGGCGTTGTTGCGGTGCACGTGCTCGGCGTGTGGCTTGATGACCTTCTCGGCGAAGCTGCGGAAGGTGTCGGCCACCATCTCCATCTCGCCGTCGAGGTGGCGCGGCCCCGGCTGCTCGGCCAAGGAGGCCACGAACTCGGGCGTGCGAAACTGCTCCAGGAACGCGTGGGCGTCCTTCAGCGGGGCGATCTCGATGCCCCACAGGCGCTCGCGGCCGGCGATGCGCGTGATCAGGTCGTGCACCATCTCGGCCGCGAACGCACAGGTGATGCGTGCCTCGACGTCGCCCTTGGCGCCGTACTCGAGCAGTGCCCGGGCGGTGGCCACCTGGGCACCCGCGTGGGCCAGATCGTAGGCCAACACCTGGTTGGCGTCGGGCCCGCCGTTGCCGGCCAGGTGACGAATGCCCGCGCCCACCACCCCGCCGGCGAGTTCGATGACGGCGGCGGCGGCGGCCAGGTCGGGGGCGGCCAGTTCGAGTGCAACGGGATCGGAGCTCATGAGTCGAGGTTACTGAACACCTCTGGCGAGTGTCCTAACGGTGAACGATCGGATTCGGCGGACGCATGTCACGTCGGTGTGTGCCAGGCTGCACGAATGCCCGAGCACACCCCGACCCGGCTCTGCGTCTACTGCGGCTCCAACGCCGGCACGTCGCCCGCCTTCGCGGCTGCTGCGACCCGGCTGGGCACGTCGCTGGCCAATCGAGGCATCGGGCTGGTGTTCGGCGGCGGCCGTGTAGGCCTGATGGGACTGGCCGCGGATGCCGCGATGCAGGCCGGTGGTGAAGTGATCGGCGTCATCACCGAGCAGCTGGTCGGGGCCGAGGTGGCCCACCGCGAACTGACGAGCCTGGAGGTGGTGCCCACGATGCACGATCGCAAGGCACGCCTGTGCGAGCTTGCCGACGGGTTCGTGGTGATGCCCGGCGGGTTCGGCACCGTCGACGAGTTCGCCGAGATGCTCACATGGAACCAGCTCGGCATCATCGCCAAGCCGCTCGTGCTGCTCGACATCGAGGGCTTCTGGGAGCCGATGCTGTCCTGGATGGACAAGGCCGTCGAGTGCGGTTTCGTGCGACCGGCGCACCGGATGCTGGCGCAGCGGGCGCTCTCGGTGGACGAAGCGATCGCAATGGCTACCGCGCCGGTACCCGATACGCCCCACAAGTGGCTGGACCGAGATGCCACGCCGCGCGGTGTGCCGCGCCCTTGACCGGTGATGCGGCGGCGCACGAGCGCCCGGTGTGGAGTGGCGACGGGTTCGCCTGGGGCGCTACCTCGCGTCGGGTTCGAATCGGTAGCCGATCCCTGGTTCGGTGACGAAGTAGCGCGGCCGACTCGGCGTCGGCTCCAGCTTCTTGCGGATGGCGGCGAGGTGCACGCGCAGGTAGTTCGTCTCGTGCTCGTACTGCGGACCCCAGACCTCCTGGAGCAGGTGACGCTGGGTCACCAGTCGCCCCGGATGCCCGACGAGTACTTCCACGATCGCCCACTCGGTCGGCGTGAGGTGCACGGGGTTACCGCCGACCTCCGCCGTCTTCTGTGTGAGATCGAGGTGAAAGCCGTTGGTGTCCACCACCGGCTCCTCCGGGGTCGGGTGATGACGGCGGAGCGCGGCGCGCAACCTGGCCAGGACTTCGTTCATGCCGAACGGTTTCGTGACGTAGTCGTCGGCGCCGGCGTCGAGCGCGCGAACCTTGTCGTCCTCGGCGTCGCGCACCGACAGCATCACGATCGGGATGGAGGTCCAGCCTCGCAACCCCTCCACCACTTCGATGCCGTCGATGCCGGGCAGGCCGATGTCGAGCAGCACGAGGTCGGGGTGATTGGCCGCAGCGAGGGTGAGCGCCTCTTCACCGGTGGCAGCGAGATCGACGTCGTACCCCCTCGCCCGCAGGTTGACGCTGAGGGCCTTGCGGATCTGCGGCTCGTCGTCGACCACCAGGATGCGGGTCATGTGGGTCCTCCCATGGAAGCAGGCACGGTGGTGGCGATGGGCAGCACGATGGTGAAGGTGCAGCCACCGCCCGGGGTGTCGTCGATCTCCAACCGGGCGTCGACCACCTCGACGAAGCCCTTGGCGATCGCCAGGCCGAGACCGACGCCGGCATCGGTGGAGCGGTCGCCCAGACGCTGGAAGGGCTCGAAGATGCGGGTGCGGTCCGCGGGCGGTATGCCCGGCCCGCGATCGATGATGCGCAGGTCGACGTGATCCTGCACCTGGGCTGCTTCGATCCACACGTCGCGATCGGGCGGTGACCAGGCCAGGGCGTTGGACACCAGGTTGGCGACGGCTCGCTCGAGCAGTGCCGCATCGGTCAGTACGAGGGGCAGTTCGGCGCTCACGTCGACGTTGACGCGTTCCGCGGGAGCCTCGAGAGCGGAGAGAGCCGCGGCGACGACTTCCTCCGTTGCTGTCGGGCCGAGCGTGACGACGGTGGCCCCGGCCTGCAGGCGGCTCATGTCGAGCAGGTTGCCGACGACGCGGTCCAGCCGGTCGGCCGACTGATCGATGGTGTGCAGCAAGCTGCTGCGATCTTCGTTGCTGAACCCGACATCGCCCTCGAGCAGGCCGGTCACCGAGGCCTTGATCGATGCGAGCGGCGTGCGCAGGTCGTGCGACACTGCCTGCAGCAGCGCGGTGCGCAGCAGGTTCGCTTCCGACAGGCTCTCCACCGTGGCTGCCTCGCCGCGTAGGCGTTTGGCCTCCAGGGCCAGCGACAGCTGGTCGGCAAAGGCGCGCAGGACTCCGAGATCGTCGTCGGTCACGGGGCCACCGGTCAGCACCAGCTGGGTGTCGCCGGCGTCGTCCAGCGGCACGGCGGTGCCCTGGTCAGGGTTCGTCGGCGGGTGGTGTCCGGCGGCGGCCGAGATCATCCAGCCGTCCGTGTCGCGTTGCAGAACCGCCACCGCGTCGAGCCCGAACAGCGTGCGCAGCTGGTCGACGAGGTCGGGCATCGGGTCGGCCGACGCGACGATCGAGCCGGTGGTTCGTGCGATGGCAGTGGCGTCGGCGCGAGCGCGCAACGCTTCGCGAGATTGAACGGCGGTTCGGTCGACCAGCGCGCTGACGCCGATCGCGACGGCGACGAAGACGACGAGTGCGATCAAGTTGTCGGTGTCGCCGATCGTCAACGTGTGCAGTGGCGGAGTGATGAACCAGTTGGTCAGCAGGAACGCGCCGACCGAGGCAACGACACCAGGGCGGAGTCCACCGATCGCCGAGATCAACAGCACGATGCCCAGCTGGAGCAGCAGCGCGCTGGAGAGGTTCAGGTGCTCGTGGCGATGCACCAGCACGGTCGTCAGCAACGGCACACCGACGAGGCACAACACCCAGGCGAGCCGTTCGCGCCGCCGCGGGATGGCGCTTCGGCGGCCGGTGCGCTTCGGTCGGACGACCCTGATGTCTGGGGAGGACTCGCTGGCGATGATGTGCAGGTCGACAGTTGCCAGCAGGCGTTGGAGCTGGCCGGCCACCGAACCGCGCGTGAACTCGGCCACCCGCGATCGGTGTGTAGCGCCGATGACGATCTGCGTGGCCTGCTCGGCGCGCGCGAAGGCAGCGAGAGCGGGGGCGACCTCGTGGCCGACGACCTCGCGGTAGGTGCCGCCGAGCGCGACCAGCAGCCCGCGCTGCCGTTCGAGCCCCTCGCCGCTCGTGGAGGACAAGCCGTCGGGATTCGCCACGTGCACGCCGACGAGGTCGCCACGAAGGCGGCCGGCGACCCGAGCGGCTCGGCGAACCAGTTGTTCGCCATCGGGGCCGCCGGTGAGCGCGACCACGACCCGTTCGCGCGTCTCCCACGTGGTGGTGATGCCGTGGTCGGCGAGGTAGTCCTGCAGGCTCTCCTCGACACGGTCGGCGACCCACAGCAACGCCAGCTCGCGCAATGCAGCCAGGTTGCCCGGCCGGAAGTAGTTGGCGAGCGCAGCGTCGACCTTCTCGGGCGGATAGACGTTGCCGTGCGCCATGCGGCGCCGAAGTGCCTCGGGGGACATGTCGACCAGTTCGAGCTGGTCGGCGGCGCGGACGACGGCGTCGGGAATGGTCTCGCGCTGAGTGATGCCGGTGATGCGCAGCACGACGTCGTTGAGCGATTCGAGGTGTTGCACGTTGAGCGTGGAGATCACGTCGATGCCGGCAGCGAGCAGCTCCTCGACGTCCTGCCACCGCTTTGCGTTGCGCATCCCCGGGGCGTTCGTGTGCGCCAGTTCGTCGACCAGGGCGAGAGCCGGCCGGCGGGCGAGCACGGCATCGAGATCCATCTCCTCGAAACCGGCCTCACGATGCGTCACGGAGATGCGGGGCACGACCTCCAGGTCGCGCAGCTGCTCCTTCGTCTGGGCGCGCTGATGTGTCTCGACGTACCCGACGACCACGTCGGCGCCGCGTTGCTTGCGGCGGTAGCCCTCGTTGAGCATCGCGTAGGTCTTGCCCACACCGGGCGCAGCGCCGAGATAGATGCGGAGCGAACCACGGGCCATGGGAACAGTCTGCCGCGTCTAGTGGTGCTCTCCCGGTGCGTCCGGCATCGGGGGTGTGGAGATGATCCCGTATGCCGGGTTGAGGATTGCAGTCATGCCGTGGTGGTTGCCGGCGACACCACTGACGGTCATGACGGTGCCGGTGCGCACACCACCCAGCGAACGCCGGCCGAAGAACACGACCGTGATGCTGCCCGTCTCGTCGGCGAGGGTGAGCTCGAGACTGGGCGTCCCGCTCCAGGGCTGCACTCGCACGGTGCGCACACGGCCGGCAACGGTCGACCGTTCGCGGGTGGACAGGTCGCGGATGCGTGTGCGATCGCCAGGGAGCGACGTGGCGTCGACGTGTTGCGACGGCGAGCCGACTACTCCATGGTGCGGCGTGGCATCTCCTTGGGGTTGCGGAAGGTCGTCCTCTGTGGCGCGTGCGCCGACGACGTACGGCACGAAGGTGACGTTGCAGTGCGGGATGTCGACGAGGGCGGCAGCGATCGGGGACGACGAGTGATCGTGCAGCATCCGATGCCAGCGCTTCGTGTACTCCCGGCGAGGGATGAGCACGCTGACTTCGGTGCGGCGATCACGGACCAGCTCGTGGGCCAGCTCCAGAGCGGCCCTGGGTACCCGTCGATCCGGGCACTCGATGATGTCGAGTGGGAACTTGGAGAGGCCGACCTTCTGCCAGCTGTCGATCAGCAGGTCGGTCTTCCACGCATCGAGATCGAAGTGCACGGCACGTACGTCGTCGCCGCCGAGCGTGCGGGCGTACTGCACGGCACGAGCTGCCGCGGCATCCAGCTCGTCGACCAGCACGACGACCGCGTGGCGGCGCATCACGGCCGCCTGCACGGCGGTGCGAGCGTCTTCCTTCAGCTCGTGGGTCTCCGCCTCGTAGGCCTTGTTGAGGCGCACCAGCCCCCACACGAGGATCGGCACCAGCAGCATGATCACCCAGGCGCCTTCCAGGAACTTCATGCTGGCGACGATGATCAGCACCACGAACGAGAGCAGCGCCCCGACACCGTTCACCCAGGCCCCGAACCTCCAGCCCTGCTCCTTGAGACGGAAGTGGTGCTTGGTCATGCCGGCCTGGGACAACGTGAAGCTGGTGAACACGCCGATCGCGTAGAGCGGGATCAGGTGGGTCACCTTTGCCCCGGTGGCCAGCAGCGTCACGATCGATGCACACGACAGGAAGATGATGCCGTTGGAGAAGACCAGCCGGTGGCCGCGCACCATGAACTGGCGGGGCATGAAGTTGTCGCCGGCGTGGAAGCTGGCCAACCGCGGGAAGTCGGCGAAGCTGGTGTTGGCCGCAAGCACGAGGATCAGCATCGTGCCGGCCTGGAGCGCGAAGAAGAGGGCATGTCCGACCGGGCCGCCGCCGAACACCAGCTTGCCCACCTGGGAGATGACAGTGGGTGTGCCGATCTCGTAGGGCGTCGCGTGCACCTTCGACGCGAGGAACGACAGGCCGATGAACATCGTGCCCAGCAGCGCACCCATGATGACGAGCGTGTCGCGGGCGTTCTTCCATGCCGGCGGCCGGAACGCCGGCACGCCGTTGCTGATGGCCTCCACGCCGGTCACCGCGGCGCCGCCTGAGGCGAACGCCTTGAGGAAGATCAGCACCCCGGCGCCCATGAACATCCAGTCGGAGTGGAACTGCTCCTGCTGGACCATGCCCTTGACAGCGCTGCTCTGCACGGGCAGCGAGCCGAACAGCACGCGGCCGAGCCCGACCACGAGCATCACGGCCATCACGGCCACGAAGAAGTAGGTGGGGGCTGCGAAGAGCTTTCCCGACTCCTTCGTGCCGCGCAGGTTGCCGAAGGCGATGAGGCACACGAAGCCGATCGCGATCCACATCGTGTACGGCGCGGCTTCGGGGAAGGCCGAGGCGAGCGCCGCGCTGCCGGCTGCGGTGCTGACCGCCACCGTCAGGATGTAGTCGGTCAACAGGGCCACGCCGGCGACCTGAGCCGGCATCAGTCCGAAGTTGTCGCGGGTGACGATGTAGGCACCGCCGGCGGAGGGGTAGGCCTTGATCGTCTGTCGGTAGGAGAGGATCAGGAAGCCGAGCACCACGAGGAGGAGGATCGTGATCGGCGTGACGAGCGAGAACGCCGCCAGACCGACCGCCGGTACCAACACGTGGAGGATCTCCTCCGAGGCATACGCGCAGGACGAGATGCAGTCGCTGGCGAAGACGGCCAGCGCTGTCGGCTTGCCCAGCGTCTCGTGCTCCAGCCGCTCGCTGTGCAGCGGTTGACCGAGCAGCTTCGTCTTCAGCCGGTACCCGAACGGTTCCGCGAGCCGGGGGGCCATGGCTCGAGGTGATGTGCGCGAGTGAGGGGTGGTGGATGCCGGTGTGGCGGATGGCGGCGCAGCGAGCGTGGAGAGGTCGTCCTCGGTGATCACCCGTTCAGTCAAGGCGCCGTCGGCGCCGCCGTGCGTCAGCCCACCGCTAAGAAGCGACCGTCGCGCGTTAAGGATGCGCTAAGGGCTCGTCAGGCTGCGTGGTGCCGATGCGACCGCTCCGAACTGCCGTTCGTGAAGATGCCGTATTCGTTGACATTGATGCCGCCAAGGCGGCATCAATGCCCTACCGGCGGCCACCTCCGGTGGGTAGAAGTGGAGTCGTCCACCGATCCCGAAACCAGGAGCAGAAATGGCCGACCTCGTCATCGTCACGATCATCATCGCCTTCACCACACTGGCGGTGGCGTACATCTCGTGGTGCGATCGCATCATCGGCCCGGATGAGTCGTCCATCGACGTGACACCGCCACCGGACGCGACTGCGACGCCGGAAGCCCCGCATGAGAGGTCGGCAGCGGGCGGTGTCGCCGTGGTGTCGGCATGATCGCCGCGGAGGCGTACGACAACTGGGTGGGTCTGGGTCTCGCCGTTGCCGCGCTCTTCTACCTCATCGCCGTGCTGATCTTCCCGGAGCGCTTCTGATGTCCTGGCAGAACGTCCTTCAACTCGCGGCGCTGGTGCTGCTGCTGGCTGTCACCGTGCCGTTGCTCGGTCGCTACATCGCCAACGTGTACGGCGCCCGCGCCGACGGTTCCGCCCCGGGTGATCGCTTCTTCCGCCCGGCGGAGCGCATGATCTACCGGGTCTTCGGGGTCGACCCGAAGCGTGAGCAGCGGTGGAACATCTACGCGGTCTCGATGATGGCGTTCACTCTCGTCTCGCTGCTGTCGCTCTACGTGTTGCTGCGCGTCCAGGGGAGCTTGCCCTTCAACCCCACCGACAGGTCCGGAATGTCGCCAGCGGGGGCGTTCAACGCCGCCGTCAGCTTCACGACCAACACCAACTGGCAGTGGTTCTCCGGCGAAGTGGCCATCAGCCACCTCACGCAGATGGTCGGCTTCACGGTGCACAACTTCGTCTCCGCCGCCGTCGGCCTCTCCGTCGTCATCGCGTTGATCCGCGGCATCACCCGCTCCGGGTCGCGCAACATCGGCAACTTCTGGGTCGACCTGACCCGTGGGATCGTGCGCATCCTGGTGCCCCTGGCCCTCGCCGCGACCGTGGTGCTGATCTCACAGGGCGTCGTCCAGAACTTCCACGGGCACACGGCAGCGACGACGATCGATGCCACGAGCACCGACGCCGGCGGCAACCCGGTGACGACGCAGCTCATCCCCGGCGGTCCGGTGGCATCGCAGGAGGCCATCAAGGAGCTCGGCACCAACGGCGGTGGCTTCTACAACGCCAACTCGTCGCACCCCTTCGAGAGCCCGAACGGCTTCACCAACTTCATGGAGCTCTATCTGCTGCTGTTGATCCCGCTGGCGCTCGTGGTCACCTTCGGAATCCTCGTACGCGACAAGCGGCAATCGAGACTGCTGCTGGCGGTGATGGCCGGCATTCTCGTCGTCTTCGCCGCGGTGGCCTCGCTGGCAGAGCAGAACGGCAACACCAAGCTCACCGAACTGCAGGTCGACCAGTCGCTGTCGACCACACAGTCAGGCGGGAACATGGAGGGCAAGGAGGTGCGCTTCGGTGCCACGTCGTGCGGCGTCTTCGCAGCGGCCACCACCGGTACCTCGACCGGCGCTGTCAACTGCATGCACGACTCGTTCACGCCGATCGGGGGGTTGGCCCCGATGCTGCACATGATGCTCGGCGAGATCTCGCCGGGCGGTGTTGGCGTCGGTTTGTCGGGTGTGCTCGTCATGGCGTTGCTGTCCGTGTTCATCGCCGGGCTCATGGTGGGGCGCACCCCGGAGTACCTGGGCAAGAAGATCCAGGCCGCGGACATGAAGCTGGTGACGCTCTACATCCTCGCCATGCCCTTCGCCCTGCTCACCTTCGCCGCGGCAGCGGTGGTGCTGAAATCGGCCGTCACCTACCAGGCCGGCCCACACGGCCTGTCGGAGGTGCTCTACAACTATGCGTCGACTGCCAACAACAACGGATCGGCATTCGCCTACCAGGGCACAGGCACCCAGTGGTACACGGTGTCGCAGGGCATCTCGATGTTGATCGGGCGCTTCTTCACGATCATCCCGGTGCTGGCCATCGGAGGTTCGCTCGCCGCCAAACCGAAGGTGCCCGCCACCAGTGGCACCATGCCCACGCACAACCCCCTCTTCGGGTTCCTGCTCGTCGGCGTGATCGCGATCGTCGCCGGCCTGACCTTCTTCCCGGCGCTCGCGCTCGGGCCCATCCTCGAACACCTGTCGCTGTGAGGACCGCACCAATGACTGCAACCCTCTCGTCCACCGTCGATCCCGAGCGGCCGCCGAAGATTCGCACCAAGGCATCGGCGTCGAAGTCCATCTTCGACCCGGCCATCGTCACGACGGCATCCCTCGATTCCATCAAGAAGCTGAACCCGCGATCGATGGCGAAGAACCCTGTCATGTTCATCGTCGAGGTCGGCTCCGTGCTCACGACGCTGCTGTTCGTCCGCGACCTCGGCAGCAACTCCCGTCAGGAAAACGTGTTCGCCGGGCTCGTTGCCGCCTTCCTGTGGTTCACCGTGCTCTTCGCCAACTTCGCCGAGGCGATGGCGGAGGGCCGTGGCAAGGCCCAGGCGGCCACGTTGCGCACGACGAGGGCCGACACGATCGCCCGAGTCCGTTCCGCTGATGGTTCGATCAGCGAGCGCTCGTCGGCTGCGCTGCAGGTCGGTGACCTGTGCGTGGTCAGCGCAGGCGAGGTGATCCCCGGTGATGGCGACATCGTCGAGGGCATCGCAACGGTCGACGAATCGGCGATCACGGGCGAATCCGCCCCGGTCATCCGCGAGAGCGGCGGCGATCGCTCGGCGGTCACCGGCGGCACTCGGGTGCTGAGTGACGCGATCGTCGTGCGGATCACCGCCAAGCCGGGTGAGACGTTCCTCGATCGGATGATCGCGCTGGTGGAGGGCGCCGACCGCCAGAAGACACCGAACGAGATCGCACTGTCGATCCTGCTCGCCGGCC
>JBAVTH010000633.1:0-3225 GCA_049696035.1 Ilumatobacteraceae bacterium | reverse complement strand
CAGCACCACCTGCTCGTTCGGGGAGAGCAGCTGGTAGCTCCACGCGATCGACGAGGCGAGCGCCTCGGCGGCATCGGCGCGCGGTGTCGCGGCCAACGTGCCCAGGCTGACCACCAGCTGGGCCAGGGTCGTGGATGCGGTGCGCGCCGCGGCCAGTTCGAGGCTCAGCGGCACGCCCCCGAGCACCCGGCAGATGTGGGCGACCGTGGTGGCCTCCGCATCGTCGAAGCGGGCGGTGGCGCCGGCGGCCGTGGCGCGTTCGACGAACAGGCGGGCGGCATCGAACGTGTCCAGTTCCGCGCGATCTCCGGCGAACGAGTCCGGAGGGTTGGCGAGCGGGCCGAGGGCGTGGACGATCTCGCCGGCGATGCCCACCGGTGTGCGCCCGGTGGTGAGCACCCGCACGGTGGGGCAGTGGGCGAGCAGCCGCTCGAGCGCGGAGGACGCACCGCCCGGTGCCTGCTCGTGGCTGTCGATGACGATCAGCGCGTCGGCTGCTGCGCGGAAGTGCGCGACCAGCGCCTCCAGCGCGTCGTCACCCGCACGATCGAGCACGCATGCGTGGGCAATGGCCGAGAGCACCGCCTCGCCGTCGTCGGCGACGCCCGCCAACGGCACCCACCAGATCCCGCCCGGCAACGAGTTCGCGGCCGCGGCTGCGGCGGTGATGGCGAGGCGGCTCTTGCCCACGCCTGCATCGCCGGTGATCGAGACGAGGCGGTGTGTCGCGAGGGAGTGGCTGAGCGCTGCGAGTTCAGTGCTGCGGCCGACGAACGAGCTGATCGGAGTGGGCAGGTTGCCCGCCGAGGAGGCGCCGGCCTTCAGCGGCGGAAACACCACCGGCAGGTCGGGGTGTGCCAGCTGCCAGATGCGCTCGCGGCCGGCGAGGTCGCGGAGGCCGTAGACGCCGAGGTCGCTGACCGACGCGCCGGCCGGCAGCGCACCGTCCACCTCGCGGGCGGTGTCGTCGGAGAGCAGGATCTGGCGGCCGTGCCCGCAGGCGCGGATGCGGGCGCAGCGAATGATCGTCAGGCCGACGTAGTTGTGTTCGTTGCGCAGCATCGCGTCGCCGCTGTGCAACGCCATCCGCACCGGCAGCGTCGGCAGCTCGCGTAGCAGGTGCTGCTGCGCGGCCAGTGCCGCGGCGACCGCGTCAGCGGCGCTGCGGAAGACCGCGACGATGCTGTCGCCCTCGCCCTGTTCCTCCGGCCGCTGGCCGTGGTGTGCGTCGATGGCCGCGTCGAGGATTTCATAGTGCCGTGCGACGGGAGCGGTCATCGCTTCCGGCGCTGCCTGCCACGCGCGCGTTGAGCCTTCGATGTCGGTGAGCAGGAACGTGACGCCCTCGGTGGGCAACAGACTGGCGGGCGGGGTCACGCAGGCATCCTTGCGCGCTCACGCGTCCGGTGCAACGGTGCCCGATTCGGTGGCTGGTTGCTGGCCGCCGTTGGCGATGATCGCCTCGGAGAACCGCTCGGCGTCCTGCCGGTACCGGTCGGTCCGTGGCAGGCGAGAAGCGGCCATCGCGAGCGCGGCATGCGCAGTGCGGACTGCGTCGTCGGCGCGGTCCGCGTCGCGGTAGGCGGTGGCGAGGTTGGCCACCGACGCGAGCCGCACGTGATACTCCGCGAGGGTCGTGGGCTCGTCGCCTTCGGCGATCCGTTCGTACAGCGCGATCGCGCGGCGAGTGTCGCCGACTTGGGCGGACTTCTGGGCGACGTTGTACGCGGCGAGTTCGTATTGTCCTCGGTCGTTGGCGCGATCCTCGTCGATGACCGCGAGCACTTGCTCGTACATGGCGAGCGACCGTTCGGGCTGGCCGGCCATGCCGAGCGCATGCGCGA
Source organism: Ilumatobacteraceae bacterium (assembly GCA_049696035.1). Classification (GTDB taxonomy): domain Bacteria; phylum Actinomycetota; class Acidimicrobiia; order Acidimicrobiales; family Ilumatobacteraceae; genus UBA668. Next base: position 1,381 of record JBAVTH010000633.1, on the reverse strand, counting down.
CGTCGAGCCGGTCGAATTGCACCTCGCGGGCGCTCGGGCCGAGCTTGCGTTCGTTGCGTCGTAGCACCTCTTCGTACGTCGCCAGCGACGTACTCGGGTCGGTTGCTTGGGTCAGCCGGGCGATGGTGCGCAGGTCGTCGAGGGCACCGTTGCTGTGCGGTCCGTACACCGCCTCCTGGCGAGCCAACTGCCGGGTCGCGATCTCCAGCGCCCGTGGGGTGTCACCGACTGCCTCGGCGGCCTTCTGCAGCAGCGTCTCGCACCAGCCTGTCGGCGCGTCGAACTCCTGCGTACGGCGGACTTCCAGACAACGCTCCAGGAGCGGCACGGCCTCAGCCGCCCGCCCAACGTTGGTGAGACTGCGTGCCAGCTCTTCAGCGGCCCTCAGGTACAGGTGATGCCTCGGTCCGAGTGTCTGCTCGATCAGCGCCAGTCGCGGTTCCAGGAGCAGGACGACCCTCTCGAAATCGCCCTGATACCCGAAGGTCGTGGCGAGCTCGGTGCACAGGTCGGTTTGTTCGCTGCTGGGCACCGAATCGGAGAAGAAGTGCATGTCCCAGGCGGCCGAGGCAACTGCGGCCACTTCTTCCCATCGACCGATCGTCTTCAGTGCGTAGACGCGCTGGATCGCTGCGTTGATCCGCACCGCGTGATCGGATACGGCGAGCGACCATTCTTCGACGTTGGCGCTGGCGTCAACCGCGTCGTGGGCGCGGCCGAGGTCCAACAACCATCTGGTGAGGTCCACTCGGGCGAGCGCCTCCAACTCGGCCAGGTCGGATGTCGGTGCTTCCACTGCCGCGAGTCGTGCGAGCAGTTCGGTGACCTCATCCACCGCATTGGGGACCACGAGCTGCACGATCGCGCGTGCAAGATCCAAGCGATGGTAGAGCGCCTGACGTTGTTCGAGGTCCCCTCCCGACTCGAGATCCGCGATCAGCAACGCAGTGGCATTCGCAATCCCCGGCCAGTCGTCCGCGGCCCGTAGGTCTGAGATCAGCCGTTCGGTCAAGTCGATCCGTTGGGCGCGGGCCTCGTCGCCCAGCCCTGCCAGGTCGTGGCGCACCGCCTCCAGCCACTGTGCCGCACCTTTCGGGAACCCGATCGCCCGCTGCATGTCGGCGAGTGCGAACCGCACCGCGATCGACGCTTCGTGTGTGGCGGGGAGGGCGGCGAGCTGGTCGTGGATCGCTGCCAGTTCGGCGATCGCATCGTCGACGGTCAGCACGTCTTCCGGCGGGAGCGGCATTTCGACGGGTGTGTCGACCCAGGTGGGCTCGACGCCGGCGGCCGCAGCGCACGCCGGCCGATTGAGCATGACCTTCCGATGGACAGCCCGGATCTGCAGCAACGCGATCAGGCTGATGCGGCGGTTCCACAA
>JBAVTH010000632.1:0-1772 GCA_049696035.1 Ilumatobacteraceae bacterium | reverse complement strand
CCCTCACGAACCGCGCCCACTCGCGCGTCAGGCCGACGTCGACGACTGATCGAGCAGGACTTCAGCGCGGGCCTGTTCGGCGCGCCAGCCGATCTCGGTGCGGTCGGGGCGGTAGTGGTGCCAGTGGCCGTGTTCGTCGCGGCGGGTGGTGTAGCCGCGGGTCTTCCACCGGTTGTGGTGGTCGCAGTGTGGGCCACCGTTGCGGGTACTGGTCGGACCTGCGTGCGACCACGGGAGAACATGGTCTGCCTCGCAATGATTGACCGGCACGGTGCAGCCGCCGCGGGTGCAGCGACGCGAGGACAGCAGCACGGCCTCGCGCATCGCTCCTGTGAACAGGCGTTGCTTGCGGCCCATGTCCACCACCACGCCCGCACTATCGAGCACGACCCGGCGGACGTGCCCGGTCGCAGCCGCGATCAGCATGTCCTGCGGGTCGATGATCACGCCGCTGTCGGTTTCGCAGCGGTTCAGAGGATCGTTCGGATCGAGCGGTGCAGGCTCACCACCGAGAGCCTTCTCGAGGTGGTGTTCGAACGCGTCGAGCCCGACGAGCAGGTTGACAGTGACGGCGGTGCCAGTGGAGTCTCCGGTCATCGACGCAGCAGCATGGAAGATCGCGAACAGCGCATCGAAGCGGCGTTGCGCATCGGTGCGCGACATGAGACCCGGGCACATCGCGTCGCCGTGCTGCAGGACGCCTTCGTCCCAATCGGCCAACCATTGGGACTTGGCGAACGCGTCCAAAATCTCCTTCAACTGCACACCCTGCGTCGCCCCACCGGCCCCGTCGAGGTAGCACTCGTTGCCCACCACACCGATGCGCGCACGCCGGTTGCCGTGCGCGCGTTCGGCCGACTGGTGCGCGCCATCAGGGTCGGCAGCGGAGACCCACGAGTTCAGGAACGTCAGGTAGTCCGCGTAGTCCAAGGTGACGGCTTCGCCGACCAGTCGCGCTTCACCTGCGGCGAGATGTTCCTGGACTCGCGGGTTGTTGACCACCGACGACAGCGCATGCAGCTGCGCGACACCCAGTTCGCCGGCGTCGGCCAATGCCGCGGCCGACGGAAACAGATCCAACGCCTTCCCTGCCCTCACCAGGCGGGCCGCTTCGGCCAAGGACCAGTTGCACGACGCCTGACCGAACGCCCGCGGCGTGCGATTCCCGTCGACGAGATGAGCGCCGATTGACGTGACCGTGTGCAGGAACGCCGCGACCTTCGCTTCCGCCCGGCGACGTTCGCGATCCAACACCCGCAGGTACGCCTCGACCTCCGCGGGTTCCATTGCGGCGACGGCCGCAGCGTTCGGAAGCTCGAACGAACTCATGTACGCATTGTCGCAGAAGGGTGTGACAGAGTTACCGAGGCCGACCCACTGGGGTGAACGACCATGCGGTGGTGCCGCTGCTCAGTTCGTGCATCGACCACCAGCGGAAATCGTCGGTCAGCACGACGGCGTCCAGCAGCGTGATGCCCTCCTTCGCCAACCTTCGGCGCACCGTCAGGAACGCGCGCGCATCCTCCTCCGTCACCTCGACCGGACTGCGAAGCCAGAGCTGCCGCGGCTCGACAATGACCCAGAAGTCGGGGCAATCCGCTCTCGGTTCGTACCAGCGGCACTCCAAGAGCGCTCGCGGGTCCTTCGCGTATCGCTGGATCGAGTCGAGCGACGAGCCGTTCCCCGAACAGTGCCAACGCCCCTCGCTGTCGAGGTGCCACACGTCGGGTCGCGTGTACCAGAGCGCCAACTGCTCTCGTTCGGCGTAGTGG
>JBAVTH010000631.1:0-5023 GCA_049696035.1 Ilumatobacteraceae bacterium | reverse complement strand
GGCTACTTTTCTGCCATGCAATCGAAGACTGCGACTGTCGAGGAGTACCTCGCTGGACTCGACGACGACCGTCGCGCGACGGTCGCCGCTGTGCGTTGGGGGGTGAACGCTCACCTGCCGGCGGGGTACGAGGAAGGCATCCAGTACAGCATGATCGGCTGGTTCGTGCCGCACGCGCTGTACCCGGCGGGCTACCACACCGACTCGAAGCAGCCGGCGCTAGCGGTGTGGCGCTCGTTCGTTCGGTTCAGCGGAGGTCGAGGTGCACGCCATCGACGGCGTGTTCGCGGATGATGTCGATCAGCACGTCGAAGTCGCCGCCGAGGCGCGCCCTCGTGGCGGCCGAATGGTGCCACCGGATGACGTAGTCGCCATCCGGTGTGCCCATGCCGCCGGAGAGGAGGTCATTGAAGGCATCGAGGTTGGTGCCCCACTCGGTGCCGGGGATGAGCCGCTCGCTCACCTGTTCGTAGAAGTCGTCGCGGTCGTAGATGACATCGCCGTCGATGTCGATCACGGGCACGCCGCCGGGCAGCGGTGAGAGGTCGTCCGGCCCGGCTTCGATCAGCGCGACCAGCGTCGCCTCGTCGACCGGCCGGCAGTCCCACGCGTCGCAGCCGACGTTGATCATCCGCTCGCGTTGACGCCACTGCTCGTGGACGTGGCCGTGCAGCAGCCAGCCGCCGTCGTCGACGGGGCGGGCTTCCGGGTGGCGATCGAAGTCCTGGCTGTCGCCGCGGTAAGGGAAGTGGCCGGCGAGCACGTCGTGGTCACCGACGGTCAGCGTGATGGTGCCCTGGTGGATCTCCTCGAAGCCGGCGGCCAGGTACTTCTCCACCCACTCGTCGGCCTTGCTGCCCAGGCCGTGCCAGCAGCGGTCGTGGTTGCCGGTGACGAGCAGCTTGTGCCCGTCGAGGCGACCGACCAGCGGCAGGGTGTCGGCGATGCGGCCCATGGCGACGTCGCCCAGCACCCAGACCGTGTCGGAGGGCTGGACGGCTGCGTTCCAGCGTTCGATGAGTGCCTGGTTCATCTGCTCGGCGTCGGTGAAGGGCCGTCCCGAGTACTCGATGATGTTCGCGTGGCCGAAGTGGAGGTCGGAGGTGAACCACGTCGTCATGGGGTCAGTCTGCCGCACCGGGCGGATGGTCGGGCAGGCGCCCGCCGCATGATCGGCGCCGGTTCGGGGTAGGCCGTCGAGGACGCGGCGGGGGCATCGGAGCCGGGCACTTGGAAAGGGAATCGGAATCGAAACGACGAGACCGAGTGGCTTGCAGCCCGCCCGACCCTCCAGGTGCCCGGCCACACACTGGCAGCGGCCCGCCGTTCGCCCGTGGGTGATCCGTGACCCTCGGCCCTGTCTGCAGCAGCCGAGCGGGGCGCATCATGCTCCTGGGTGCCCGCCCGAACACGGGGCCCAGGGGAGCATTGCCATGAGACGGATTCTGATCATGGGCGCTGGTGGGCGCGACTTTCACAACTTCAACGTCGCCTACCGCGACGACCCCGCCATCGAGGTGGTGGCGTTCACCGCCGCCCAGATCCCGGGCATCGACGACCGGCGCTACCCGGCCGCGCTCGCCGGGCCGCGCTATCCCGAGGGCGTCCCGATCCGCCCGGAGGCTGAGCTCACCGAGCTGATCCGGGCCAACGACGTCGACGAGGTGGTGTTCGCGTACAGCGACCTGTCGTACCCGGAGGTCATGCGGCGCGCGGCGATCGTGCTGGCCGCGGGAGCATCGTTCACGCTGCTCGGGCCCGATGCGACGATGGTCGAGTCCACCCGGCCGGTCGTGGCGGTGGTTGCCGCTCGCACCGGTTGCGGGAAGAGCCAGACCAGTCGCCGCGTTGCCCAGCTGCTGCGCGACGGCGGTCTCAAGGTCGCGCTCGTCCGCCACCCGATGCCGTACGGCGACCTGGTCGCGATGCGGGTGCAGCGCTTCGCCACCCAGGCCGACATCGATGCCTCGAACCCGACGATCGAAGAGCGCGAGGAGTACGAGGAGCCGGTGCGGCTGGGGATGGTGATGTATGCCGGTGTCGACTACGAGGCGATCCTGCGCCAGGCCGAGCAGGAGGCCGACGTGATCATCTGGGACGGCGGTAACAACGACTTCTCGTTCTACCGGCCCGACCTGACGATCACCGTCGTCGACCCGTTGCGGCCCGGCCACGAGCTGGCCTATCACCCGGGTGAGGTGAACCTGCGACTGGCTGATGTCGTCGTGATCAACAAGGTCGATTCGGCGACCACCGATGCGGTCGCCCAGGTGGTGGCCAACGTGCACTCGGTCAACCCGACAGCGACCATCGTGCGTGCGGCCTCTCCGGTGGTGCTCGCCGGCGAAGGGTCACTCGTGGGCAAACGGGTGCTGGTGGTGGAGGACGGTCCGACCATCACGCACGGCGGCATGCCGTTCGGAGCCGGCACGGTGGCTGCCCACCATGCCGGCGTCACCGAGTTCGTGGATCCGCGGCCGGTTGCCGTCGGCAGCCTCGCCGAGACCTACCGCAAGTATCCGCACATCGGGCCCGTGCTCCCGGCCATGGGTTATGGCGATGCCCAGCTGGCCGACCTTGCCGCCACGATCACCGCCTCCGGCTGTGAGGTGGTGGTCAACGGCAGCCCGTTCGCGTTCGCCCGGCTGCTGCACCTCGACGTGCCCATCCGCGACGCCACCTACACCCTCAGCGAGATGGGTCATCCAGACCTCGCGGACGTGCTCGCCCCGTGGATCGCGAGGTGGCAGCCATGATCCGCCGGCGCAAGAACCGCAGCAAGCCGTTGCTCGTGGTGGCGATCGGCGGCAACGCGCTGCTGCATCGCCGTGAGCGCCCGAACATCGCCAACCAGCGCGCCAACGTCGCCGGCGCTGCCCGCGTGCTGGCCGGGCTGGCGGCAGAGCACGGGCTGGTCGTCACGCACGGCAACGGGCCGCAGGTGGGCCTGCTGGCGCGACAGAACGAAGCGCTCGCCGGTGCCGACCCGGTGCCCTTCGATGTGCTCGTCGCGGAGAGCGAGGGCCTCATCGGGTACCTGCTGGCGGAGGAGCTGGGTCGCCAGATCGGTCCGGACCGCGTGGTCGTCCTGCTGACGCTGGTGGTGGTGGATCGCAACGACCCGGCGTTCGACAACCCGTCGAAGCCGATTGGTGCGATGCTCACCGAGGCCGAGGGCCTCGCGCTCGTCGCCGAACGCGGCTGCGTCGTGGGTGTCGACGGCGATGGTTGGCGGCGGATGGTGCCCTCGCCGAAGCCGTTGGAGGTCGTCGAGTTCGCCGCCATCCGTTCGCTGGCGGATGCCGGCTACGTCGTCGTCTGCGCGGGCGGGGGTGGCATCCCGGTCGCCCGTGACGGCGGTGTGCTGCGCGGGGTCGAGGCCGTGGTGGACAAGGACCTGACGAGTGCCCTGCTGGCGGCCGAGTTGGATGCCGACGAGCTGATGATCCTCACCGACGTCGACGCGGTGGTGGCCGACTGGGGCACGCCGACGGCCCGCCCGCTGCGCGAGGTGACGGCCGCCGAGATGCGCGCCGGAGAGTGGGCATCGGGTTCGATGGGCCCGAAAGTGGAGGCCGCCTGCAGGTTCGTGGAGCAGACCGGGCGTGTGGCGCGGATCGGTTCGCTGGATCATGCTGGTGAGGTGCTCGCCGGCATCACGGGGACCAGGGTTGCTGCCGACTGAATGCGGGACCGACGACCCTGTCGGCGCCCCCGGTGGTGGGTGGCACAATGCGATCACTCACGAGCATGGAGGTTGTACATGTCGGTCGACATCGTCATCGAGGTGGAGAACAAGCCCGGAGCGCTCGCCGCGCTCGCTGCGGCGGTCAGTGATGCGGGGGTGAACCTCGCGGCTGCCACCTTCACCGGTGCCGGCGACAAGGCCGAACTGCACATCCTCGTGCCGTTCGCCGAACCCGTTCGCCATGCCTTGGCCATCACCCACCAGGCGGTCATCGCCCGTGAGCACGAGGTGGTCGTGGTCGAGGTGGAGGACAACCCTGGTGTGCTCGCCGACCTGACGCGCAAGATCGCCGACGCCGGCGTGAACATCGACACCATCTACGTCGCGACCAACAACCGAGTCGTGTTCGGCTCCGACGACATCGACGGGTTGAAGGCGGCGCTGGCGAAGCACTGAACCGTCGCCGCGGTGTCTTGTCGTGGAACGTGATCGACTCGGGCAATCCGGCGCGTCGACCTGTTCGACCGTCATCGGGTAGACGGGCGGCGCGTCCACCCGAGCTCAGGGCAAGGTCGAAGAGGATGGATCTGACGACAGCCGAGGGCGGGAGGAGGAGTCCCCCGGACTCGTCGTGGAACCGCGGACTGATCATGACAACGACGACGAGATCGCAAGCGACGGTGAGGAAGCGCCATCTGACAGTCAGGTGACCCGGGAATCGCGAGTGACTCTCCTTCAACAACTCGTCCCGCCTGATCTCGGCCCCGACTCGTTCTTCGCTCGCCTGATCGGTGTGGCTCTGGAGCGGATGCCGATCGCGGTGTACCCCGCCGTGCGCGCGAACCGAGCCAGCGAGTCGACCCCCTCAGCCTGACGAGGCACTCTGACCTCAGGGCTTGCCGATTCCCCGATCTGTTCGACGGCTTGGCCCCGTCGCAGCTTGGTTCGGCCGGTGTCCGAATAGATTCACAATCGTGAACGAGTGGCGACCCGACCTCGACCTCCGGGCGGCCGTGATCGTTCCCGCTCGGCCGGGCCCGCTTGTTCGGCTCAGGGACCTCGAGCGTGGTCGCGATGAGCTCGACGAATTGCTCGACGACGTCTTCGGAGAACCAGACGATCGCGGGCCAGGGCCGGTTGACGCGGTCCTCGTCGTGGGTGGCCTCGGAGCGATCATCGGGGGGCAGGCGGCGTCCCTGCCTACGGCCGTCACCGTTTGTGGCGCAGCTGCGGTCGGGCTCGGTGCGGTCCTTCCGTTGCGTTCGCTGTGGCGCAGAGTTGGATCGGCACGGCGGGCGAGCCGTCTCCAGTTGCTGCTCGGTGACGGCGCACTTC
>JBAVTH010000630.1:0-6038 GCA_049696035.1 Ilumatobacteraceae bacterium | reverse complement strand
CGCGCTGCCCGGCTCACACCCGGCGGTCGAGTGGGCGGCACACCTTCGGCAGCACCCCGACGACATCGCCCGGCTGGCGACCTACAGGGGCGAGGGAAGCGGTTGGGCGACCGAGGGCCGCGGTGCGATCGCGGCGTTGCGGGTTCCCGACCGGGTTGCCTACGCGGCGGGCCTTGCATGGCCTTCCCGGGCCAGCCTGCGCGATCGCCGGCGAAGCTGGCCGCAGCACGCTCGACGGCTGCTGCACGGTGGCCGACCGTGAACATGACCATCCTGCTGGTCACCAAGGGGCTCGATCTGGGCGGCACCGAGCGGGTGGTCACCGACCTCGCCGTGCACCTCGCCGGCCGCGGCCTGCAGGTGGAGGTGGCCCTGATCAACGCTCGCCGCGCCGCGATGCTCCCGACGCTGCGAGCCGCCGAGGTCACGGTGCATGCCCTCCCCGGCAACGACCGAGTGGGCATCCGTGGCCTGATCGCGTTGCGGCGGTTGCAGCGTTCACGCCGCTTCGACGTGGTGCACGCACACGGCCCGCTGCCCATCGTCGCATCGCGTCTCGTCGCGCGATCACGGGTCGTGGGCACTCTGCACTCGATGTGGCCGTCACTGCGGCGGCCCAGCCGCATGGCGGTCCGGGTGATGGGTGGCCTTCCACTGATCGCTGTCTCCGAGGCGGTGTGCGCATCACTGCCACCGGCGCTTCGCCGCCGGGCCACGGTGATCGGCCACGGTGTCGACCTGGAGTCGGCAGCTGCCGCCCGGCGCGCTGCCGGACACCGGGCGACGCGAGATGGCGACGTCCAGCTGGTCGCGGTGGCCAGTCATCGACATGCCAAGAACTACGGCAACCTGTTGCAGGCGGTCGCGCTGGCACGGCAGGCGGGTGCCGCGGTGAGGCTGCGAGCGATCGGCGAAGGCCCTCGATTGGAACACGATCGGAGGCTTGCGGAACAGTTGGGCATCGCTTGCTACGTCGACTTCGATCCGCCATGCGTGGACGTGCTGCGGGAGATCGCCGCGTCCGACATCTTCGTGCTGGCCAGCGACACCGAAGGGCAGCCGATCGTGCTCATCGAGGCGCTGGCCACCGGCGTCCCGGTGATCGCCACCAGGGTCGGGCGAGCACCCGAGCTCCTGACGTCACAGGTGGGAGTACTGGTGCCCCCCGGTGATCCCAACCGGCTCGCGACCGAGATCGTCTCGCTCGCTGCCGACCCTGCTCGTCGCGCTGCGATGGGTGCCGCCGGGGTGCAGGTGGCACGAGGTTGCTCGCTCATCGCCGTGGTGGACGCCCACGTGCAGCGCTACCAGGAAGTGTTGCGGTGACCGGGTACCTGCGCATCCTCACCGTGTGCTCGTTCAACCGCGCCCGCTCGGTGGCGATGTCGGCACACCTGCGAGCGCACCTGCGGGCACGGGGCGTCGAGGCCCACATCGTCGGCGCCGGCTTCGGACCCGCCGGCGAACCGCCGCTGCCGGAGGTGACGGCGGCGCTCGCACACGTCGGCATCGATGTCGCCGGTTACCGCAGCCGCACGCTCGACCCCACCACGGTGGACGGCGCACAGCTCGTCGTCACCGCTGAGCGCCTCCACGTGGTTCGGCTGTGCGAGGACCGCGTCGACGCCTTCGGGCGCACGTTCACGCTGCCAGAACTGGTCACCCTCGCCACGGCGGTGGGCCCCCGCGGCGATGCCCCGATCGACGAATGGCTGTGCGCAGTGGGTGCTCACCGCACTCCCGCCACGTTTCTCTCAGCAGGCGTTCCAGAAGTCGCCGACCCATCCGGTCTGGCACCGATCGCCGTGGCCGCCTCGTTGGCCGAGATCGGCGAATGGTGCCGTCAACTGGCCGCGCTGCTGTGACCGCGCGCCGGTTCGTGCAGCGAGCGGCCGTCGCCTACGACCGGTTGCGCAGGCCGCCCGACGGCCTCGTCGTGCTGATCTATCACCGCGTCGGCGGTGGCACCGGCAGCGCCGTCGACCTTCCCGCTGAGGTGTTCGCTGAGCAGATGGCCCTGCTCGCCGCCACCCGAGCCGTCGTCACCCTCGATGCCGCAGTCGCGGCGCTGGCCGCGGGTTCCGCACCGAGCGGGGTGGTCATCACGTTCGACGACGGCACCCCGGACTTCTACGAGGTCGCGGTTCCCGTGCTGGAGGCCCATGGGCTGCCGGCCACGCTGTACGCCGCCACCGGTCCGATCGACCGCGGCGAGCCGATGCCGTGGGGTGCTCCGTCGGCGTCGTGGAGCGGGCTGCGTGCGGCGGTGGCCACCGGCCTCGTCACGGTCGGTTCGCATACCCGCGAACACCCGTTGCTCGACCGCCTCGACCGAGAGGCGGTCGCTGCCGAGCTCGACGCGTCGATCGCATCGATCACCGGCGAGTTGGGAATCGCTCCACGGCACTTCGCCTATCCGAAGGCGGTGCCCGGCAACACTGCCGCCGAGATCGAGGTGCGTGCCAGGTTCGCGTCAGCTGCAGTCGCCGGCAACCGCGTCAACACGTCGGGCTGCGATGTGCACCGCCTCGGACGCACACCGGTCCACCGTGCCGACTCCCCGGCGATCTTCGCCCGGAAGGTCGGCGGCGGACTTCGCCTGGAGGGCGCTGCCCGACAGGTCGTCGCCAGGTATCGCTCCATGCGCGAACGCGGGCTCGGCTGATGAGCCGCCGCCCGCGTCCAGGGCGCGATCGACCGCTCGTCATCCACCTCACCACCACCGACATGAGCCTCGACTGGCTGCTCGGCCCGCAGCTCCGGGCATTCCAGGCGTCCGGTTACGAGGTGGTCGGCATGTCGGCGCCCGGGCCTCACCTCGCCGCGCTCACCGCTGCCGGCATCCGCCACGTCGCGGTCGGCAGCCTCACCCGCCGGCCGGGCATCGCCGATGATCTCCGCGCGTTCCGGCAGCTCGTCCGCCTGCTGCGCGCCGAGCGGCCCGATGTGCTGCACACTCACAACCCGAAGCCCGGTGTGCTGGGGCGCATGGCCGGGCGCATCGCGCGCGTGCCCGTGGTGGTGAACACGCAGCACGGCCTGTACGCGCAGCCCACCGATCGCCTCCGGCGACGAGTGCCGGTCTACTTGGCCGAACGGCTGGCGGCAGCGTGCTCCCACGCCGAACTGGTGCAGAACCCGGAGCATGCGCACACCCTCGTGCACACGCTGCGGGTACCCGCTCGCCGCGTCACCGTGCTGGGGAACGGCATCGACCTGGTCAGGTTCGACGGCGCCCGGCAGGCGAGGGCCGACCGGCGCTGCGAGTGGGGTTTCGCCGCCGGCGATGTGGTCGCCGGCGTGGTCGGCCGCCTCGTCGAGGAGAAGGGCTTGCACGAACTGTTCGCCGCCGCACACGCGCTGCGCACCACTGGTTCGCCGGTGCGAATGGTGGTCGTCGGGCCGAACGACCCCGACAAACCCGATGGCGCATCGGCCGCGATGCTGTCAGCTGCCGCTGACGACGGAATCGTCTTCGTCGGAGCCCGCACCGACATGCCCGAGTGCTACTCGGCGATGGACGTGTTCGTCACTGCCACCCACCGCGAAGGCTTCCCGCGAGCAGCGATGGAGGCCTCCGCCAGTGGTCTCCCCGTGGTCGCGACCGACATCCGGGGCTGCCGGCAGGTGGTCGAGCACGGTGTCACGGGGCTGCTGGTTCCAGTCCGCGACCCCGAGGCCCTCGCGAAGGCCCTGGCCACGCTCGCCGCCGACCCGGAGCGTCGCGCTCGGATGGGGGCAGCGGGCGCCGCCAAGGCGATCAACGACTTCGACCAGCAGCGGGTCATCGACATCACGCTGCGAACCTACGAACGGCTGCTGGCCGAACGTGGCCTCGACGGCAGGGCTCAGAGCGTCTCGCCGCGGAACTGACGGCCGGCGAGATGGCGCTTCGCGTCGAGCACCAGCGATGAGTGGTCGGCGATCGCCTCGGCGTCGAACGCAGGGTGATCGACCACCACGATCACGATGTCGGCCGCCGCCAGCTGCTCCGTCGAGAACGGAACCAGCTCGTACGGCAGCTGGGCCACGTTGAGCGGCGCCACGTGCGGATCGCAGATCACCACATCAGCGTGCGCCCCAGCGAGCCGAGCGGCCAGTGGCACGGTGGGGCTCTCCCGCCAGTCGCTGGCGCCGGCCTTGTAGGCCAGGCCCAACAGCAGCACGCGGCTGCCGTTGACCGGCTTGCGGTGTTCGTTGAGCAGTGCGGCCGCCCGCTCGAACACGTACTCGGGCATGCCATCGTTGATGTCGTTCGCCAGCTCCACGAACCGGAACGGCCGGCCCAGGTGCTGCTGCACCCGCCACGACAGGTACGACGGGTCGACGGGGAGGCAGTGCCCTCCCACGCCCGGACCGGGGGTGAAGCGCATGAAACCGAACGGCTTGGTGGACGCCGCGTCGATGACACGCCAGATGTCGACGCCCAGCTCGCGGGCGAACATCGCCATCTCGTTGACCAGGGCGATGTTCACGTGCCGGAAGGTGTTCTCCAGCAGCTTCGTCATCTCCGCCTCCGCTGGAGAGCCGACGGGAACGGTGCGGTCGACCAGCGACGAATAGAACTGGTCCACCGCGGCGAGCGACTGGGCATTGACACCCGAAACGACCTTCGGGGTGTTGATCAGCGTGTGCACCTCGTTGCCAGGGTCGATGCGTTCCGGCGAGTAGCCGAGGTCGAAGTCGACGCCGGCCTTCAGCCCGGACGCTGCCTCCAGGATGGGGCCGAGCAGCTCCTCGGTGGTGCCCGGATAGGTGGTGCTCTCCAGTACGACGAGGCATCCGGCGCGTACATGCGGCCCCAGCAGCCTCCCCGCCGACTCGATCGCCGAGAGATCCGGGAGGCCATCGGTGAGTGGCGTGGGCACGCTGATGACCGCCACATCGAAACCGGCAACGTCGCGCGGGTCGGAGCTGGGCCGGTAGCCGCGGGCGAGCGCGTCACGCACCTCCTCGGCCGTCACATCGCCCACGTAGCTCTCGCCCGCGGCGAGGGCCCGTGTGCGCTCGGCCGACAGGTCGAAACCCACCACCCGACGACCCGTCTGCACTGCCCGCATCGCCAACGGAAGACCGACGTAGCCCTGCCCGATCACGGCCACCATGGGCGACGAGGGCGGGGCGGTGCTCATTCCGGTCACGCTACCGGCGACGCCACCAGCGATGCCCCCATCGGCGCGTCGTGGGGAGCACCGGGTGCTGCCCGTTTCCGCATCCGAGGCATGGTGGAGGCTCCTCCGGTGGCTCGCTGCCTTCCAGCAGCCCTTCGGCCTCGAACAACGCCACAGCACTCGAGACCTCGGCACGCAGGTGCTCCGGCTCGGCACCGAGCACGTCGCGCATCTCGGTGATCAACTGCTCGAGATCGGTTCGGCCGTCACACGCGTCCCACACGACGGCACCGAGCTCGCGCACGTGGTGCACACGGTTGACCCGCGGATCGAAGACCACGAACTCGGCGTCGAACTCGGCGACCTCCACGCTCTCGCTGCGCCGAGGCAGCGGCGGACGCTCGCTCACGGGACCGGCAGTTCGTGCATGGTCACACCCTCGGAGTGATCGACACCCGAGCGGCCGAGCACCAGCGGCACGGTACGCGCCAGCAGGCGCGCATCCAGCCACAGGCTGCGCTCGCGCACATAGCGCACGTCGAGCGCCAAGCGCTGCGGCCAGTCGACCGCGTTGCGGCCGGCCACCTGGGCGAGGCCGGTGATACCCGGCTTCACCTCGAAGCGTTGCCGCTGACCGGGGGTGAAGCGGGGCCAGTAGTGCACCGGCAACGGGCGCGGGCCTACCAGAGAGATCTGCCCGCGCAACAGGTTGAACAAGGAGGGCAGCTCATCGAGGCTGGTCGAGCGCAGCAACCGGCCGAGCCGGCCGAGCCGTTCGGCATCGAACTCGGGCGCCTCTCGCCCGGGCTGCGGAGCGTGCATGGAGCGGAACTTGTACAGCGTGAACGGCACCACACCCTTGCCCAACCGTCGTTGACGGAACAACACCGGCGACCCCATGCGCATGCGTACCACGAGCGCCACGGC
>JBAVTH010000629.1:0-2265 GCA_049696035.1 Ilumatobacteraceae bacterium | reverse complement strand
CCCTGGCAGCATCCCCCGGGCCGAGGAACGTGCTGACCGCCATCGCCGACACGGACGGCTACGTGGCGGGTGCCTGGGCCGGCGGAACACTCGTCGGCGGATCGTTCGGGGTGACCTACCTCGACGGTGCGGAGCCGTGTCTGCGCAGCCAGGTGACAGGGGTCCTGCAGCCAGGTCGGGGGGTGGGTGAGGCGCTGAAGCGTCACCAACAGCAATGGGCATGCGAGCGCGGCATGCACCGGATCACGTGGACCTTCGATCCGCTCGTACGCCGGAACGCGCGCTTCAACCTCGACCGTCTCGGTGCCCAGATAGTGCGGTTCGTGCCCGATTTCTACGGCTCACTCGACGACGGCGTCAACGGCACCGACGAGACCGATCGTTGCGTCGTCAGCTGGCCGGTGACCGCCCCGCAGGTGCCCCCCACGGAGTGCGCTTCGGGTGAATTGCTGCGCAATGGGCATGGGGCGCTCCTGGTGCCGGCAGCGGACGGCACGCCAGTGGTGAGCGAGCTCGCGGCACCGGCGGCGCTCGTCGCCACACCGGCCGACATCGTGACGTTGCGTCACAACAACCGAGCGCTCGCCATCGAGTGGCGCCAGGCAGTCCGAACGGCGTTCTCGCGTGCGTTCGATGCCGGCCTCGTCGCCGACCTCGTCACCAGCGACGGCTACTACCGGTTCCGGCACCGCGAGGGCACGACGTGAGCCCGCCGGCGCGAGACTGGTCATGATGCAGCGTGAGGTGACCCTGGCCGGCCTCATCGAGGGCCTTGGATACGAGGTGATCCGCGTCGAGGTCGCCCCTGGTGGCCTTGACGTCGCCGTCGGCGACCCGGTGATCCACGACCGTCTGGCCGGCACGAGCCTGACGGCTGCCGACGTCGTGCTGGCGGTCGGTGTCGACCCCCGAGGTCCCGAACTGCTCGACCTGTTGGACACCGCCGGACGCGCCGGCGCGGCGGCCGTGATCGCCAAGCTGGTCGACGGGCCCGAATTGGATGCCGTCACGGCGGCCGCGAAGCGCGCCAACGTCGCGTTGTTGCGCCTGTCGCGCGACGTCGAGTGGGGGCAGTTCCACGCTCTTGCTCGGATGGTGACGGCAACGAGCGGCACACATCGCGACGGCGAGATCCCTCTCGGAGACCTCTTCGCACTGGCCAACGCCATCGCCGTGCGGGCGGGCGGCTCGGTCACGATCGAAGACGCCCAGTCGCGGGTGCTCGCCTACTCCACGGGCGACGACGAGATCGACGAGTACCGGCGCGACACCATCCTTGGCCGGCGCGTGCCCGAATCGTGGGTTCGCCGATTGCAGAGCGACGGCGTGTTCCAGCGCATCTGGCGCGGCGATGGGCCTGTCCGCATCTCGTATTCGGCGAGCGAGCCCGACTACCGCGATCGACTGGTGATTGCCGTGAGAGCCGGCGGCGAAGCCGTGGGCAGCATCTGGATCCAGGAGGGCGCCGAGCCACTCGGCGAAGAACACGAACGGCTCCTCCGCGAGGTTGCGCCGCTCGCGGCGCTGCATCTCGCACGCCACCTGGCTGGTGACCTCGAGCGACGCCAGGAAGCAGAACTCCTCAAGGCCGTGTTGGCGGGCAGGGTGCCACCGTCATCGCTCAGCGGGCACATCGCCGTTCGACCCGGGCAATGCGTCGCCGTGCTCGGTCTTCGACCGGTCTGCGCCGACGAGGTCGAGAGCACGATGCATCTCGGTCGCCTGTCAAGTGTCATCTCGCTGTTCCGGCGGTCTGAGCAGCTCCAGCTGGTACAGACGTGGTCGTCCGACACCTTGCACGCGGTGGTCGCCGCTGGTGATCGACTCGACGCCATTCTCCACGAACTCTCGGATCGGGCACGGAAGAGCGTCAGCGTGCCCGTCAAGGTCGCTGTGTCGCGGTCGATGTCCGGGCTGGAGTCAATTGTCGAGGCTCGGCAGCTGGTCGACGACGTCCTCGGCGTCTGCGATGCCAAACCTGGAACCATCACCCAATTCGCCGACGTGCTCGGAGCGGTGTCGCTCGTGCGCTGGCGGCGCGCCGCCGCCGCGCAACCGGGCCTGCGCGCCGGTCGCATCGACATCCTCGTCGACAGCGATCGCGATCGCGACACCCACTACGTCGCGACGCTGGGGGCGTTCCTCGACCGCTTCGGTGACGTCATCGCCGCCTCGGCCGACCTGGGGGTGCACCCGAACACGTTTCGATACCGGCTGCGCCGGGCGCTTGACACGGCGGGGATCGACATCGACGACCCGGTCGAG
>JBAVTH010000628.1:0-4248 GCA_049696035.1 Ilumatobacteraceae bacterium | reverse complement strand
GACATCGACGACCCGGTCGAGCGGTTGATGGCGCACCTGCAGCTACGGCTGCTGGACTCACCCGAGGACACCGCCCGCTGATGGCCGCGTTGAGTGAGGCCGCCGCGGCCGCCGCGGCTGTCCTGCGGCGCGCGGAGGCCGATGGGGAGCTGCCCGGGGCAGCCTTCGCAGTCGGCCACGCCGAACGCGGCACAGTCCTCGTCGACGTGGTCGGTGTCTCAGATGCGTCGACAGCGCGAGTCGTCTCGCCCGACACACCTTTCTGCCTCGCGTCCACCACGAAACCCATCAGCACCGCGGTGCTCGCCGCACTCGTGGAACGCGGGGCGATCGGGCTCGACGACGCGATCACCGACCACGTGCCCGAGTTCCTGGCGGGCCTGTGGGCGGCTCGATCGCCGACGGTACGCGAGATCGCCACCCACACCGCTGGGTTGGGAGTGCATCACCGTTTCTTCTACGAGGACGAGCGCCCGGCGGTCCCCTTCCTCGAAGCGGTGCGCACGCTCGCCCGGCCTGCGCTGCCGGTGGGCGCGCAGTGGCGCTACTCGAACCTGGGGTACGGCGTGCTGCAGCTGGCCATGGAGCGCGCCGGCGGTGCCCGAATGGCCGACCTCGTGCAGCGCCTCGTCTTCGAACCGCTGACGATGACGGCGTCGTCGTGGGGTGGCCTGCATGGCCCCGAGGACGCCGCCGTTCGGTATCTGACACCAGCCGAGCCGTACGCCGGTTACGTCACCGACCATCCATGCGCTTCGGAGGCCTGGTGCTCGATCAGTGATCTGCTCTCGTTCGGTCTCGCCCACGCGCGGTCGTCGTTGTTCTCACCAGCGACGCACGCACTGGTCGCCGAACCCTTCGCTCCGAGGCAGCCGGACGGAGCCGCGTACGCATTGGGGTGGGTGACGCGGGAGTACGACGGAGTTCGTGTCCTCGTACACGGCGGGCGAATGGGCGGCGTCGGCGCCCACCTCACCGTTGTTCCGTCGCTCGGTCTGGTCGTCGCCGCGCTCGCCAACATCGAGACCGAGCGCCTCGCGGAGGCGGTCGCAACCGTCCTCCAGGCTGTGGTGCCGCACTATGCGCCACCGTCACCGGTCGCACCCTGGTCCACCGGCGCAGCTCACCCCTTGCTGGCAGGTCGCTGGGAGGGTGTCGCTCAGCTCGCCGACGACGCGTTGCCGGCGACGATCGACACCCTCGGGGACCGCATCACGATCCAGGTGGGGGGTGTGGCCACCGACCTCGTGATGCCCCACCTCCAGCCTGACGGCGTGATGGGGCATGCCAACCTCTCGGTGCCGCACCCGCTGGCGCCCACGGCATCGATCTGTCACCTCGATGCGCAGCCGATGCAGCTCGTCGACGGCACCCCGACGGCGACGATTGGAGGAGAGCGACCCGACGTCATCGTCGGGTCGTTGGTATCGGCGCAGTACCCGGGGCCAGCGCGTCGCCGCCAAGGAGACGCCGTGTCAGCTGCCCTCTGGCTCGAACGAGTCGGCTGAACGTGGCCGGACCGCTGCCGGTCACTGCCGCCGACGTCACCGCGGCTGCGGCACGCATCGGTGACGCGGTGGTGCACACACCGACTGCCAGATCGCTGACCCTCAGCTCGCTCACGGGAACGGACACCTGGGTCAAGTTCGAGCAGCAGCAGTTCACCGCGTCGTTCAAGGAGCGTGGCGCACTGAACCGGTTGCTACAGCTCGACGACAGCGAGCGGCAGCGCGGCGTATTGGCCGTTTCGGCAGGCAACCATGCACAGGGTGTCGCCCACCACGCGCGACGACTGGGCATACCCGCCACGATCGTGATGCCAGCGACCACGCCGACGATCAAGGTGACGCGGACCCGGGTGCTCGGTGCCGAGGTGGTGCTGCACGGCCACGACTTCGAGCACGCGGCCGCCTACGCCTCGGAGCTGGCCGCCAGCAAAGGCCTCATCACGGTCCACCCGTTCGACGACCCCTTCGTGATCGCCGGGCAGGGGACCGTCGGCCTCGAACTGCTCACCGATGTATCGAAAGTCGGCGTCGTGCTCGTCCCGGTGGGCGGTGGCGGTCTCATCGCCGGCATCGCCGTCGCGGTGAAGGCGATCACCCCGGACGTACAGGTCATCGGCGTGCAGGTCGCCGGGCACGACTGGGCGGCACGGCGGAAGGGTCACGCACCGACCGAGTCGAACGGCCCGACCGTCGCCGAAGGCATCGCCGTCAAACACGCCGGTGTGCTGACGGGCCAGATCGTCGATGTGCTGGTGGACGACGTGCTGGTCGTGTCCGACGATGCGGTCGAGGAAGCAGTGGCGATGTACCTGGAGTACGAGAAGGTGGTCACCGAGGGCGCCGGCGCCGCGTCGTTGGCCTGCCTGCTCGAGCACCGCGGTCGCTTCGCAGGGCAGACATGCGCGCTGGTGCTCAGCGGCGGCAACATCGACCTCCGCCTGCTGTCAGGGATCGCGCTCCGCGATCTCGCTCGCACCGGCAGGACGACACGCGTGTCGGTGATGGTCGACGACCGACCCGGTGCGCTGGCCTCCGTGGTGCGCGCCATCTCCGACGCGGGCGGCAACATCATCGAACTCGATCACGTGCGACACCGCTCCGACGTGCCATCACGCCGAGCGATGCTGGAGGTGGAGATCGAGTTAGCGGGTGCCACCGAGCTCGACCGCCTCGTACAGGTCTTGCGAGCCGACGGGTTCGAACCGAAGCTCAGCGGCTGACCTTCTGTCCGCCGCGACCAGCGGTCGGCCATCGATCCGTACCACTGGCCGATACACGGCCCGCTTCCGCAGACCTACGTTCGCGGCATCCTCGATGAACAGGAGTGTGCACATGGGATCGAAGGTCGTGCTCTTCCTTCCGGGCGATCAGCGCCCGGTGCCGAATCAACTCGCTCAACCCAACGTCGATGTGTTCGTCGGTGCGCTCACCGCCGCGCTGACTCACCTCGGCCACCAACCGGTCGTGCTCGACCGCTTCCTCACCGGCCCACGCCAGTCGATCGACACGCTCGGCAGCATCGCCGACCCGATGATCGGCGTGTACGCGCACTGGGTGTACGGCCCGCACACCACGGACGGAGTGGTCGGCAGCGATACCCCACTGCTGCTCGCATCGAACTTCGACGGCACGTGGCCCGGTCTGGTCGGGCTGCTCAACACCGGCGCCTGTCTCACCAGTCTCGGCCGTGCCCACAGCCGGCTGTGGTCCGACTCCGCCGATCTCACCGCTGATGAGGCGTTCATGGCCGGCCTGGACGAATGGGTCCGCAACGGCGCCGTCAGCCATGACGCGTCCGCGGTGCACGCGCCCGGACCTGTCGGCGCACAGGCGGCAGCAACAGCGCAACGGGTGCACGCCCAACTCCGCGCCTCACGCCCGTTGCTGATGATGCTCGGCGACACCTCGATGGGGATGATCAACGGCTACTTCGGCCCACAGCGACTCGCCCGCCACGGCTTCAGCGAGCACAAGGTGGATCAGGCTTGGCTCATCGAGCAAACCAAGACGGTCGACGCCCAGCGGGTGGACGACGCGTTCGAATTCGTCCGACAAGCCGGGGTCACCTTCCATTGGGGCGGCGACTTCACCGCCGATGCCACGCGTGCCCAACTGCGCGACTACTGCGCCGTGCTCGATCTGCTCGCCGACTGCGGGGCGGACTGCATGGGTTGGCAGTACCAACTCGGCCTGATCCGTTCCCTGCCGCCGTCCGACTTCGCCGAGGGGCTACTGAACTCGGCGTGTCGACCGGAGAGCAACGGCACCACGGTGGTCTGCGCCACCGAGGCGGACCAGGGGAACCTGGTGCCGATGGAACTGATGAAGCGCCTGCTGCTGGCCCGTGGGCTGCATGAGTCGGTGGCGTTCCACGACGTTCGCTGGGGTGGCCTGCACGACGGCAGGTTCCTGTGGCTCCTGCTCAACTCGGGTTCGGCAGGGGCCTACGCGTTCAACCACGACCCCGACACCCTGGCCGGCGTGCACTCGTACCGTCAGCCCGCCGCCTACTTCCCGATCCCCGGCGGCACATTCGCCGGCGAGAGCCTTCCGGGCGCAATCACCTGGGCGCGCACCTGGCTGGACGGTGACGGGACGTTGGTGATGGACGTCGGCCGCGGCGAGGTGGTGCAACTACCACCGGAGGTCCGCGATTCTTGGTGGAACGGAACGACCAGGGAGTGGCCGTTCATGGCAGCCGATCTCGGCATCGGTCGCGATGACCTGATGGCCCACTACC
>JBAVTH010000627.1:0-6646 GCA_049696035.1 Ilumatobacteraceae bacterium | reverse complement strand
TGGCCCGAACACGTGCCCGGCACCACCATCGACCGCCAGTGCGGCAGCAGCCAGCAGGCCGCTCACTTCGCCGCCCAGGGCGTGATGGCCGGCGCCTACGACATCGTGGTCGCCGCCGGTGTGGAGGTCATGACCCGCGTGCCGATGGGCTCGTCGATGGCCGACGGCAAGTTCGGCTTCCCCTTCGGCCCGGCCGTCGGCGCCCGCTACGCCAGCGAGGGCGGGCTGGTACCGCAGGGCATCTCCGCCGAGCTGATCGCCGACAAGTGGGGCCTCACCCGCGACGACCTCGACGGTTTCGGCGTGCGCTCACAAGCGTTCGCCCGCCGCGCCACCGACGAAGGCCGCTTCGACCGCGAGATCGTGCCCGTGCTGGGCGCCGACGGCACGATGGTGCGCATCGACGAAGGCCTGCGCGACACCACTCGCGAGTCGCTGGGCGCGCTGAAGCCCGTGTTCCGCCCGGAGGAGGAGGGTGGCCGCGTCACCGCCGGCAACTCCTCGCAGATCACCGACGGAGCCTCCGCGATCCTCATCATGAGCGAGGCCAAGGCCACGCAGCTGGGCCTCACGCCGCGCGCCCGGTTCGTGAACTTCTCCCTTGCCGGCGACAACCCGCGCATGATGCTCACCGCCCCCATCCCCGCCACTCAGAAGGTGCTCGCTCGCGCCGGTCTCACGATGGACGACATCGACCTCACCGAGATCAACGAGGCCTTCGCCTCGGTCGTGCTCGCCTGGGAGAAGGAGCTGCACCCGAACATGGACACCGTCAACGTCAACGGCGGCGCCATCGCCCTCGGCCACCCTCTGGGAGCGTCGGGCGCCCGCCTGATGACCACGCTGCTGTGCGAGCTGGAGCGCACCGGTGGCCGCTACGGCCTGCAGACGATGTGCGAGGGCGGCGGCATGGCCAACGCCACCATCATCGAACGCCTGGGCTGAGCACCGCCGCATCGCGTGGGCCGAGCAGCGCCGCACCCGCGGGTGCTACGCCACCTGCTGGCGGCCTCACGGTGGAGCACAGCTTCAGCGTGAGGGTTGGCCTCCAGGCCACGACCGGCGGCGGTTGCGGCCCGAGCGCTAGCCTGAGCCCATGCCCGCGTTGTCCACCATCATCTGGGTCGGCATCGGCCTGCTCGGCGGCTGGGTCCTGTGGAAAAGTGGCATCGGCATGCTGCGCAGCTTCACCACACCGTTACCCCCGCCTCCGCCCGCCGGGGAGATGCGCAAGATCAACGTCAGGTATCGCTGCACCGTGTGTGGGCTGGAGCTGAAGATGCTGTTGGCCCCCGACGAAGACCCGCCACCCCCTCGCCACTGCCTCGAGGACATGATGATCGTGGCGCCGCTCTTCGAGTGAGTTGCACACAGGTTGTGGATAACTCTGTGGTGTAATTACACCGATGTCACTCGTCGTCCACAGGGACGAACGGACAGCGCTACTTCCACTTGGTGGCGGTGAACAACCCGGCCAGCATGCAGCACAGCCCCACCAGCACCGGAGTGTTGGTGTTGTTGAACGACGGCACCAAGTAGCGCGAGAGGATTGCGATCACGCCCAGGGCGATGAACACGGCCATCATGATGGGCACCCACCGCGGGCTTTCGTAGAACTCCTTCGGCGTCGGCGGCGTGTAGCGCGACGACTGGGCGATGGAGCTGTCGTGATGCGGCGCCTCTTTGGCCATCGCGGTCACTTGGCCGGGCTTGGTGCCCTTGGGTGTCACACGACCGGTCGTTCTGCGTTTCGGAGGAGCCACGGGCGGAGAGTCTATGGCACTTTCGGAAACGGCAACCCATTCGACAACAGCGGGCTGCAGCAGGCAGGCTGTGCGGGTGCCACGCGTCCTCGTGATCGACAGCTACGACAGCTTCGTCTACAACCTCGTCCAGTACCTCGGCGAGCTCGGTGCCGATCCGATCGTCGTCCGCAACGACCAGCTCACCGTCGAGGAAGCGCTGGCCACCGCCCCCGACGCGGTGCTGCTCTCACCCGGCCCGGGCCGCCCGGAGGATGCCGGCATCATCTGCGCGGCCATTCCGGCCTTCGCCGCCGCCGGCATCCCGCTGCTGGGCGTCTGCCTGGGTCACCAGGCCATCGGCCATGTGTACGGAGGCGCGGTGGTGCGGGCGCCGAGCCTGATGCACGGCAAGACCTCGCCGATCGAGCACCAAGGCGCTGGCGTGTTCGAAGGGTTGCCCTCCCCACTGACGGCCACCCGCTATCACAGCCTGGTCATCGACCCGAGCACGATGCCCGAGTGCCTGGAGGTGACCGCGAGGTGCGGCGACGTCGTGATGGGTGTGCGCCACCGGTCGCTGCCGATCGAAGGCGTGCAGTTCCATCCGGAGAGCATCCTCACCGGCGCCGGCCACGAGTTGCTGCGCAACTTCCTGAACCGCACCGCACGCTGACCCTCGCGTCGGGGGCACCGGGCCCCCGGCGGCACGCTCAGACGGGCGAGGTGGTGGTGGGCGCGGTCGTCGGCGCGGCCGTGGTGGGGGGTGTGGTGGTCGGCGCCTCGGTCGTGGTGGGCGGTGGGGTCGTGGTGGTAGCGGCGATCGTGGTCGTGACAGCCGGCGCCTTGCCCACCTTCAGCTTCACCAGCGTGCCCGGGGCCACATCGGTGCCGGCGACGATGCTCTGGGTGATGACCTTGCCGTCCTTCGGGTCGCCCGCCGGCACGTTCTGGTAGGTGACCTCGACGGTGAGGCCCTTGCTGTCGAGCGCAGCCCGAGCAGCGGCCTCGGCCTGGCCCTCCAACGGTGGCACCTTCACCGGCGCCTTGCCACTGGACACGTACAGCGTGACGGCGGCGGCCTTCGCCACCAGTGCACCCGAGGCCGGATCGGTGCGAATCGCGGTACCTGCCGGCACCGTGTCGCTGACCTCCTGCACCACCGTGACCACGAACTGGTACGCGTCGGTGGTGAGGTTGGCGGTGGCGTCGGCCTCGCTGAGCCCGGTGACGGGCGGGATGGCCACCTGGTTGGCGCCCGCAGAGATGACGAGGGTGATCACATCGCCTTGCTTCACCTGGGTACCGAACGGAGGGTCGGTGCGGATCACCTTGCCGGCGTCGACATCGGGGTTGTTCTCGGTGGCGATCGGCGACTTGAGCACCAGGCCCTGCGAGTTGAGGTAGTCGATGGCTTCCTGCTGGCTCTTGCCCGCCAGGTTGTCGAGTGCGAACAGCGTCTTCACCGGCACGTAGAAGATGGTGACCGCCTGGTCGCGCTGCACGGTGGTGCCGGCCACCGGGTCGGTGCGGGTGATCGTGCCCTCGAGGAACGACGGATCCGGGTTGGGATCGACCTGCGGCGGGTTCACCTGCAGGCCGCTTTCGAGCAGCACCTTGGTGCCGTCCTCCAACAGCAAGTTGGCGACTGGGGGCATCGCGAACGTGCTCGGCGGCTTGTCCTTGGACAGCGTGTTGAACAGCACGATGCCGCCCACCACGAGCGCGATCAGGGCCAGGAAGCCGATCACGGCGTACATGCCGCCACGGTTGTCGGGCCGCTGCGGCGGGTGGGCCATCGCCTGGGTGGCACCCGCGCGCGGCATCGCCGCCGTACCGGCCGTACCGGGCATGGCGGTGGTGCGCTGCATGCCGACGGTGGCTGCCGGCACGGCCACACGCGGTGCCACGGTGGCCGGGTTGGCGCCCATCGCCGAAGCCAACGCCTGCACCGGCTCGCCGTTGCGGAAGCGGCGGAGATCGTCGCGCACGGCTTCGGCGGTGGGATAGCGGATCTCGGGCTTCTTCGCCAGCAGCTTGGCGACGATGGCCTCGAACGGCTTGGGCACATCGGCGACGAGTTGGTTGAGCGGCTGCGGCTGCTCGTGCACCTGCTTGTAGGCGATGCTGACCGGGTTCTCGCCACTGAACGGCGGGCGGCCGGCCACCATCTCGTAGAGCACGATGCCCAGCGAGTAGAGGTCGCTGCGCGGGTCGGGCTGGGCGCCCTGCGCCTGCTCGGGCGAGAAGTAGGTGGCGGTGCCCATCACCGAACCGGCCTGGGTGAGGTTGCTCTCGGTGGGAGCGTTCATCGCGCGGGCGATACCGAAGTCGGCCACCTTCACCTGGCCGTTGGCGCCGATGAGGATGTTGGCGGGCTTGATGTCGCGGTGCACCACACCGTTGCGGTGGGCGAAGCCCAGTGCGGCCGCGATCTCACTGGCGATCTCGGCTGCCTGTTGGCTGTTGACGTGGCCGTTGGCGCGCAGGATGTCGGCCAGCGTGCGGCCCTGCACGTACTCCATGGCCATGAAGTACGTGTTCGCGTACTGGCCCCAGTCGTACACGCCGACGATGTTGGGGTGGTTGAGGTTGGCGGCGCTCTGCGCCTCGCGGCGGAAGCGCTCGACGAAGTTGGGGTCGACCGCGAACTCGGGGAAGAGCACCTTGATCGCCACCGGCCGATCCAGCAGCAGGTCGCGCGCGAGGAACACGTCGGCCATGCCGCCGCGCCCGATGCGTTGCTGGATCTCATAGCGGTCGTTGAGAACGGTCCGCTCCGTGTTGCTGCTCACTGCGCTCTTTTCATGCTGAAATCGCCACCCGAGGATACAGACAGCGATCGCAGACCAGGGGTCACACCGTGGTGAGCGCGGTCACCGAGGATCCTGGCGGTTTTCGCTGTTGCACGGCGCGACACGGTCACAGCCCCGACGAGAACAGGTAGTCGAACACCTGCTTGGCGATCGGCCCGGCCAGCTTGCCACCCGTGCTGGCACTGATCTGGTCGGTGGTGCCCTTGATGACCACCGACACCGCGTACCTCGGCGCTTCCGCCGGCGCGAAGCCGATGATCCAGGCGTGCGAGCGCTGCGGCTCGCCCTCGACGAAGTTCAGCTGGGCGGTGCCGGTCTTGGCCGCGGCCTGGATGCCGTTGGCGAGCTGCATCGTCTTGCCGGTGCCGTTGTTGACCACACCCACCATCAGTTCGGTCAGCGTGGCCGCGGTCGCCGCCGAGATCGGCGTCTTCCAGACGGTGGGCTCCGTGCGCTGGATGACGGTGCCGTCGTGCTTGAGCGTGGCGTCGATGACGTGCGGGGTCATCATGTTGCCGCCGTTGGCGACGGTGGCCGCGACCATGCACATGTGCAGTGGCACCATCAGGTCGTTGCCCTGCCCGAAACCACCGATGGCCAGCAGGGGCAGGTTGTCGTTGAAGAACGTGGCGTCGCAGGGCAGCACGTTGCCGCAGAAGCTGCTGGCGACGACGCCGGGCAGGTCGATGGGCAGCTTCTCGCCGATGCCCCAGGCGCGCACTCCATCGGTCATCCGTTGCGGGCCCAGCTCGCTGGCCAGTTGGGCGAAGGGGATGTTGCAGCTGCGGAAGAACACCTCCGCCATCGTGCCGCCGCACGCCTTGCCGCCGTAGTTCTGGATGGGGTCGCGGGTTTGCGGGGGCACCCATTCGGTCTCGCTGGGCCAGTTGCGATCCAGGCTGGTGATGCTGTTCTCCAAGGCGATGCCGGTGGTGATCACCTTGAAGCTGGAGCCCGGCATGTAGTTCTCTTGATAGGCGTTGGCGAGCAACGGCTTGCCGGGGTAGTTGTTCAGGAAGTCGAGCACGTCCTCGGCGGCCTTGGTGTCGTGGTCGGCCACCTGATTGGCGTCGTACCGGGGCAGGCTCACCATGGCGAGCACGGCGCCGGTCTTCACGTCCATCACCACCACGGAACCTTGCACGGCCTCGATGGCGCCACTGTCCAGCTGGGCCTTGTTGAAGTCGTCGATGGCCTTCGCAGCCACCGCCTGCACGTCGGCGCGCAGGGTGAGCTGCACGCTGCCGGTGTTGTCGGCTCCGCTGAACACGCTGTCCACCTTCTGCTGAGTGGTGTCGCCCATCAGCACATCGTTCTGCGTCTTCTCCAGCTGAGTGCTGCCGAAGCTGTACGTGTAGTAGCCGGTGATGTTGCTGAACAGTGAGCCGGAGGGGTATTCGCGCTGGTACTTGTACTGCGAGTCGCCACCAACGGCCACGCTGCGCGCCACCACCACGCCGTCGGCGGTGATGATCGGGCCCCGCATGCGGTTGAAGTCGCGGATGGTCTGGCGGTTGTTCTGCGGGTTGGCGTCGAGCTCTTGCTTCTTGCCCACCTGCACGACGTTGAGGGCCACGAACAGCGCCAGGTAGAGCACCAGCAGCCCGGCGGCCAGCTTGCGGATCTGCTTGTTCACGCGACGCCAGCCGTGGTGGTGGCGCCACCCTTGCGTTCGATGCGGCGGAGCCGGCGCGCTTCCAGACGCTCGGAGAAGGACAGTTCGTCGGGCGTCTCGCCACGGCGGCGGGCACCCGAATCGCTGATGCGCAGCAGCAGGGCCAGCAGGATGTAGTTGGCCAGCAGGCTGCTACCGCCGTAGCTCACGAACGGCAGCGTGATGCCGGTGAGCGGCACCAGCCGCAGCACTCCGCCGATGATGATGAACGCCTGCATCGCGACGATGGTGGTGAGGCCGGTGGCGAGCAGCTTCTCGAAGGGCCGGTCGGCGCGCATCGCCACCCGGAGGCCGGCACCGAGCAGCAGCAGGAAGGCGATGATGACGGCCGTGGCGCCGATCAGGCCCATCTCTTCGCCGATCGCGGCGTACACGTAGTCGGTGCTGGCGGCCGGGATCTTCGACGGGTTGCC
>JBAVTH010000626.1:0-11028 GCA_049696035.1 Ilumatobacteraceae bacterium | reverse complement strand
GTGATCGCTCGCGGGCTGCAGCCAATCGAGTGCGGAGCGGTCGTGGCGCAACGCGAGGTACCGCCGGCGCCAGCGCCGCTTGGCCAGGTTCACCAGCACTCGCCGCAGGTATGCCGGCGGATCGGCGACGACCCCGCTGCGCCACTTCGGCAGAGTGCGAGCTATTGCTTCGGCAACGAGGTCGTCCGCCACGTCACCGGCGCCCACCAGCAGGCGGGCGATCCGCTGCAACCGGGGCAGCTCGGCGCCCACCATCTCCCCAAAGCCGGCGTCGGCGCCTGGCAGACGCTCACCGACCTCCACCTCGATGTGCGACGCAGGCCGTTCCACGTCGCCTCAGAGCCTCAGCCCTGCCCGAAGGTTGCCTGCTCGCGCAAGGCACCCATGAGGGCCACGAACGCCCGGCCCCTGTGGGAGATCTCGTTCTTCTCCTCGTCGGTCATCAGGCTGAACGTACGCCCGTCACCGTCGTCGGGGATGAACAGCGGATCGAAACCGAAACCACGTTCGCCGCGTTCTGCGGTTGCGATCGCACCGGCGCACACGCCTTCCACGGACAGCTCGCTGCCATCGGGGTACACCACCATCACGACCGTGCGGAAGCTGGCACGCCGATCGGCCATCCCTGCCATCATGGACAGCAACTTGGCCCGGTTCTCGGCGTACGTGGCCTGCGGACCGGCGTAGTACGCCGTCTCCACGCCCGGCTCGCCGCCGAGCGAGTCGACGAACAGCCCCGTGTCGTCGCTGACAGCGGGCAGCCCGGTGGCTGCGCAGATCGCCGCAGCCTTCAGGCGGGCATTGCCCTCCAGCGTGCCGGCGTCCTCCACCACCTCGGGCACCTCCGCCGGGCGCGGCAGCAGTTCCACCAACCCGTCGAGGATGCCCGCGATCTCCGCCAGCTTGTGCGGGTTGGCGGTCGCGCTGACCAGCCGGGGCAGGCTCACCGGCCGAGCACCCGCGGCGTCGGCGCCTCGGCGACCAGCAGCGCCTGCAGATCGATGATCTCGCTGAGGCCCTTGGTGGCCAGGCCCAGCAGCGAGTCGAGCTCGCCACGGCTGAACGCCGCACCCTCGGCGGTGCCCTGCACCTCGACGAACTTCGGCTCATCACCCGGTTGGCCGAGCACCACCACGTTCATGTCCACCTCGGCGGTGCTGTCCTCCACGTACGGCAGGTCGAGCACGGGCACGCCGCCGACGATGCCGACGCTGATCGCAGAGACGTACGAGTGCAGCGGGTGCTGCTTGATCGCCTTGTTCTGCACCAGACGGGTGAGCGCGTCGTGCAGCGCGAGGTAGCCGCCGCAGATGCTGGCGGTGCGGGTGCCGCCGTCGGCCTGCAGCACGTCGCAGTCGACGATGACCTGACGCTCACCGAGCAGCTTCATGTCGCAGCTGGCGCGCAGCGCGCGGCCGATCAGCCGCTGGATCTCGACGGTGCGGCCGCTCTGCTTGCCCTTCGCGGCCTCACGGTCGATCCGCTCCGGTGAGGCGCCGGGCAACATCGAGTACTCGGCCGTGACCCAACCCTTGCCGGTGTTCTTCATCCAGCGCGGCACGCTCTCGTCGATGCTCGCCGTGCACAGCACGCGAGTCTTGCCGAACGTGACGAGCACGCTGCCGGCCGCCATCTCGGTGTAGTCGCGCTCGAACGTGATGGGTCGCAGTTCGTCGTCGGCGCGGCCGTCGGGGCGGGGCATGATGGGGGCTCCTCGTGTGAGTGGTCGTGGATGAGTGCGGGATGGTCGGTGCGGTGCAGTGCAGCGCTCGTGCGTTCTGCAGGCTATTCCCGGTCGTGGCGCCAGTGGGCAGCGTCGCGAAGCTCGGGCCCCAACAGGCGCCCGCCCAGATCCGCGAACCAGGAGATGTCACCGCTGCTGAGGAACTGGTGCACGGCGGGCTCGCCTCCCGGCGCGCGCAGCAGACCTGCGGCGCTCAGCTCGTCGTTGGCCACCAACGCCGTCTCGATGGCGCTGCTCACCAGCGTGACCTCCGGACCCATGACGTCGGCGATGACCGGCGCGAGGTACGGGTAGTGGGTGCAGCCCAGCAGCAGTGCGTCGACGCCGGCCTGTTGCACAGGGGCCAGCAGGCGTTCGACGAGGATGTGGATCTCGTCACCCGTGGTCTGCCCGCGCTCGACGAACTCCACCAGCCCCGGACAGGCTGCCGACGTGAGCTGCACCTCCGCGCCGGTGGCCGCGACCGCTCGATCGTAGGCACCCGAACCGATGGTGCCGACCGTGCCGATGACGCCCACTCTGCCGCTTCGCGTGGCCTTGACCAGCGCCCGCGCCCCAGGCGCGACGACATCGATCACCGGCACCGGCATCTCGGCCTCCAGCTCGTCGAGCGCTGCAGCCGATGCCGTGTTGCACGCCACGACGATCGCCTTGACGTCGTAGTCCTTGACCAGGCTCCAAGCGATCTGATGGGCGAACTCACGCACCTCGGCCTGCGGACGAGGTCCGTACGGGTAGCGGCCGGTGTCGCCGACGTAGACGAGGTGCTCGTGAGGCAGCAGGTCGATGACGGCACGGGCCACCGTGAGGCCACCGAACCCACTGTCGAACATTCCGATCGGCCGCTCCATCGTCGCCAGGCTAATGGTCGCGAGCATCACGAGCCGGCCGTGCAGGCCACGCGGCCGCACGGGCGCCGTCGATCAGTGGGTGACGAACCAGGCGATCGTGTACGCGCCCGAGTTGGTGGCCACGTGCGCGATCATCGTCGCCAGCACGCTGCGGGCCCGGTACCTGACCCAGCACCACCACAGCCCTGCGACGGCGGTGCCCACGACTGCGAACACCACGGCGGCGGCCACGCCGCCTGCGCCCGTGCCGAAGACCCGAGTCGCGGTCGGGTTCACCTCCGTCAGGCCCAGGGCAGGCAGCACGTGCCAGAAGCCGAAGCACAGCGACCCGGCGATGCAGCCGCGCAGCACGCCCCAGCGCACGGCGAACACAGCCGGCAAGACGGCCCGGAACGCCGTCTCCTCCAGCACGGCTGTGCCCAACGGGATGCGCAGGAAGGCCTGGTACAGCCACGCCGCCGTGCCATCGCTCACCCGCCGGTCGTGATACATGTCGTTGAACGCCGGCATGATCACACCGAGCAACAGCACGCCGATGGTGAGGACGAAGAGCACACCACCCCACGCGATCCCCCGCCGGTACTCGGTCAGGCCCATCTGCTCCATCGAGACCGAACGCCGACCGATCGCCACGACGGTGAAGGCGACCGCGAGGCTCCACGGAACGTACGTCCACGCCGGGAGCACACGATTGGACATCAGGTTGGCCACGGCCAGCACCGTGAGAACACCGCCGACGGTGAGCTGCCAGCGCCTACGCTCCGGCAATGCATCAGTCGCCACGCGCAGAGGGTAACCCGTGACTGAACCGAAGGCGGCGGCACCCGAACGCGACGACTACATCGACTTCATGCGGGCCTTCAGCCTGCTGGTGGTGGTCGCGTGGCACTGGGTGTTCACGATCGTGATCTGGAAGGACGACGGTCCACACGCCACCAACCCGATCGGCTTCACGACGGGAATGTGGGCGGTCACCTGGCTGCTGCAGGTGATGCCGCTGTTCTTCTACGTGGGGGGCTACTCGCACCTGGTCGCCTGGCGACGCGCGCAGGCCAAGGGCCAGCACCTGCACACCTTCGTCCTGCGCCGCCTTCGGCGGCTGGCGGTACCCGCGCTCGCACTGCTGGTCGTGTGGACCGCTCTCGGCATCACGCTCGGAGCGGTCTTCAACCTCAAGTGGATCGGCCGCGCCGTGCTGCTGGTGGTCAGTCCGCTGTGGTTCATGGGCGTGTACCTGATGCTCATCGCCCTCCTGCCGGTGTTCCTCTGGCTGCACCAGCGCTGGGACTCGATCGTGCTGGTCTTCCTCGCGACCACCGCCGGCGCGGTCGACATCCTCCGCTTTCGCTACGGCCACGAGTGGTTGGGCATCGTCAACATGATCGCGGTGTGGGCGCTGTGCCATCAGTTGGGCTTCTTCTACGAACGGTTGGTGCATGCTGCCAGGCGGGTCGACTGGACCCTGCTGTGGGCCGGTCTCGCCGCGCTCGCCGGCTTGGTGGCCAGTGGCCTGTACCCCGGCTCGATGGTCGGTGTGCCCGGCGAACGGTCCAACATGGCGCCACCCACCCTGTGCATCGTCGCCCTCGTTGCATTCCAGGCGGGCTTCGCAGAGGTGATCCGCCCGCGTGTCGAGCAACGGTTGCAGCGGCCACGTTGGCAGCGAGCGAACGAGACGATCAATCGCTTCTCCATGCCCGTGTTCCTGTTCCACACCACCGGCATGGCGCTGCACCGTGCAGCCCGCTACGCGCTGGCGGGCAACCGCAACGAGGCTCGTCAGCCGACGCTGCACTGGTGGCTCTACCGCCCTGTCGCGTTCGTCGGCCCGCTGCTGTTCACGCTGCCGGTGATCTTCGTCTTCGGACGCCAATGGGTGAAGCAGGCCCGACGTCCACCAACCGCGACCGCCTGACCCGTCGTGCTCCTCGCCACGCTCCTTGCGCTCGCGGCCGCCGTCGTGCACGCCGGCTGGAACCTCGTCGCCAAGCGCGCCCCGGGCGACCGCTACATGGTGCTCTGGGCGCAGTTCTTCATGGCCGGCGCGATCGCGCTGCCGTTCGCCATCGGCAACCACGTGTTGTTCGGCATGCCAGGCCGCGCCTACATGTTCGCGGCCCTCAGCGGCATGGTGCACCTGCCGTACCTGTGGTGCCTGGCCAAGGCCTACGACATCGGCGACTTCTCGGTCAGCTATCCCGTCGCCCGTGGCGGTGGGGCGGCCGTCGCCGCGATCGGCGGCGTGCTGTTCCTGTCCGACCACGTGACCCTGTGGCAGGCGGGCGGGATCGCGATCATCGTGTGCGGCCTCAGCCTGCTGGCCGCCGGTGCAACGGGTGTGCAACTGCTGGTCGCTCTTGCGGCAGCAGCAGCCATCGGGTCGTACTCCGTGCTCGATGGAGCCGGTGCCCGCGCCAGCCGAACCGTGGCCTACATCTTCGCCACGATGATCGGGGGAGCCGTCTCCAACAGTGCGTTCGGCGTGGTCACCGGCCGGCGTCACGACATGGTGGCAATGCTGCGCCGACGCTGGCGCCCGGCGGGTGTCGCCGGCATCGCGGCGACGGCCACGTACGGAATGGTCGTGGTGGCGTTCCGCTATGCCTCGATCGGGTATGTCACGGCACTGCGCGAGTCGAGCGTCGTCTTGGCCGCGCTAGCAGGCTGGAGGCTTCTGGGCGAAGGCGATCACCGTCGACGAATCGTCGCTGCGCTCGTCGTGTTCAGCGGGCTGCTGGTGCTGGTGCTGGGCCGCTGACCGAGGCGGTGCCGATCAGTTGACGCTGACCAGGCGGCCGGTGACGGTGAGCCGGTAGCTGGTGCTGGTGGGGCTGCCGTCGAGCTTCGAGCACGCCACGAGTTGAGCGGTCACCGGGCCGTAGGGATTGGCGAACGATTGGATGGTGGAGTAGCTGGGCGAGGAGACGTCTCGACCGATCACCTGGTAGTTGTACCAATGGCCATCGGCGCCGATGATGGAGAAGGTGTCACCTGGATTCAGCTGATCGATGTAGCGGAACGGCGCGGTGCCCTTGGTGCGGTGCCCGAAGAGCATCAGGTTGCCCGGCGCGGCAACCGTGTTGATGTCGCTCCACGTTGCTGCGTAACCGCGATCGGCGATGGCATCGAGGCTGCCGCCACCCGAGCGGATGTCGACGAACACCCCGATCTTGCCGATGTACACGGCGACCGCGGCGTTGGGGGTGTAGTTCGGGTTGGCGGGAGCCGGCTGCGTGGCCACCGACGGAACGCCGAGGTACCAGCCGGACACATCCGCGATGAGATGGGTGCCGCCCTGGGTGTACAGCGCGGCACCGCGGGTGCTCACTCGTACGATCGAGTGGTTGGCGATCGTCTGCGGCACGGCACTGATGTTGAGGTTGGAGCTGTTCGGCCTGGCCAGGCCAGCCGGGTAGGCGGTGACGAAGCCGAGGTCCCAGGGCAGGGTGGCGGTGATGTTCATCACTGCCGCCGACACCTGCAAGCCTCCGCCGTCGCCGGCGTAGAACTCGTAGGTGCTGCCGCTCCACGGCGGCAGAGTGCGCAACGGCCGCGTGTCGAGCATCCGCAGCGGTGAAGTGGGGATGAACAGTCCATCGGTGGAGGTGGTTGCTTCCGATGCACCGGTGAAGTAGCCGACGACATCGACGAGGAGGTTGCCACCGCGCTCGGAGTACACGTTGAACAACTTGTTGCCGGTGAGGTTGACGATGGCCTGCGCAGCACGCGTCTGGCCGTCGGCGTCGAGGTTGAGGGTGCTGGTGCCGGAGAACCCCTGGTTGGCGGGGAATGCCGACCAGAACCCGGCGCTGGCGGTGACGGCGGTGAAGTTGACGACGACTGCGGAGGCGCTGGCCGGAATGCCGGCTGCCGTGACATCGACCGATCGGGTCTGGCCGGCGCCCACCGGACCGGCGCCACGCGTGTCGAGCACGCGCAGGGCGCCGGCGGGCAGGGTGACGAGCCGGCCGTCCTTGGTGGCTTCGGACACGGGGATGTAGACGCCCACCAGGTCGACCACCAGGTTCATGGTGGTGCTGCGCAGGATGTCGACGGTGCCGCCGACGCCGAGCTTGACGTGGACCAGGTTGGCGATGACACGCCCTGGCCCGTCGGCGTTGAGGCTCGAGGTGTTGGGCAACGCCCCGCCTCCGGGGTACACCGTCGCATAGCCCCATGCGGAGGAGCCGGCGATCGTGACGTTGAGCACGGCGGCCGTGGCATTGGCCGGCACATCTTTACGGCCGGTCACGCCCACCCGGATGACATCGGGGCTCACGTTCGTGAACCCACCGAAGGAGGAAGCGCCGGGCCGGGTGTCGGCCAGCCGGGTGGGTGACACCGCGACGTACTTCGACGCTCCGGCCGGCACCACCGCAGCCGGGGCCTGGACTGCCCTGTCGGTGTGCGCGGCCGCTGCGAGCACGGAGTGCGCGGATGGCACCACCAAGGGCGCCAGCAGACTGCCGATCGACAGGGCAATTCTCCAACGTCGCATATTCACTCCAAAAGGCCCTTGCGCACAGACGCACTGCCGAACTTGTGGCTCCTACGGGCAGTGTACGCGAGCAGTCGTACCTCGTCGCTGCGGCCCTCAGAAATAGATGATCGACTCCGCTTTCGCCTCGGCAGCGTCGAGGTCGTCGGTGTAGGCGCCGGTGCTGAGGTACTTCCAGCCACCGTCGCACACGATGAAGACGATGGTGCCCTCGAGGATCTCGCTCGCCACCTTGGCGGCCCCCGCCAGCGCAGCCCCCGACGAGATGCCGGCGAACACCCCGCACTCGGCCACCAGCCGGCGGGTCCACTCCAGGCTTTCGCGTGGGCGAACCACCCGCTTGCGATCCAGCAGGTCGAAGCCGTGCCAGCGATCGAACAACGGTGGGATGTAGCCCTCGTCGAGGTTGCGCAGACCTTCCACCTTCTCGCCCAACGGCGGCTCGATGGCGATGACCTTGATCTGCGGGTTCTGCTCCTTGAGGTACTTGCCAGTGCCCATCAGGGTGCCGCTCGTGCCGAGGCCCGCCACGAAGTGGGTGATCTCGGGGCAGTCGCGCAGGATCTCCGGCCCGGTGCCGGTGTAGTGCGCCAGCGGGTTGTTGTCGTTGCCGTACTGGTAGAGGAAGCACCACTCAGGGTGTTGCGCTGCCATTGCCTGAGCGCGCTTGACGGCTCCGTTGCTGCCCTCCTCGCCAGGCGTCAGGATGAGCTCGGCGCCGAACACCTCCAGCATCTGGCGGCGCTCGATGGAGACGCTGGTGGGCATCAGGATCTTGATCGGGTAGCCGCGCATCTGGGCGATCGCCGCCATGGCGATGCCGGTGTTGCCCGACGACGGCTCGATGATCGTCTGGCCCGGCTGCAGGATGCCGTCGGCCTCGGCCTGCAGGATCATCTGGCGGGCGATGCGGTCCTTGACGGACCCGAACGGGTTCTGACTCTCCAGCTTGGCGATGATGCGCACTCGCGGGTTGGGCGAGAGCACGCTGACGTCGACCATCGGCGTGTTGCCGATGAGATCCAGCACGCTCGCGTTGACGCCGCTGGTGGTTGTCTCACCGAGCTCGGCCATGTCGTTCACCCTTCGAATATCCCGACCTGTGTGGTCGTGATTCTACTCGTGAACCGGCAGCATCAGCCGACGGAGATCGGCACTTCCGCGATCACCCCGTCGACGATCCGGTAGCAGCGCGTCTCCGGGGCGTCTCGCTTCAAGCTGACGATCACGTAGAACCAGCCCGGATCGGGCGCCTGGGCCACATCGGTGGGGCTGGGGTACGGCTCGCTGTGCGTGTGGCTGTGGAACACGCCGATGATCTCCAACCCGTCGTCCTCGGCGGCCATCTCGGCCCGCAGCAGCTCCTTGCCGGGGATGCTGTAGACGCGGGCCGATGCAGCCTCGTTGGTGCACGCCACGAAGCGATGCACGCGGGCACCTTTGCCGACGAGGAGCCCGCAGGCCTCCAGCGGGTAACCGTCGTAGGCGTTGCCGATCATCTCGGCATAGGCCTGGGCGGGGAACGACAGAGGTGCGGAATCGGCGGGCATCGGGCGCGAAGGGTACCGCTACCCTGGTGCCTCCCATGGCGCCCAACCGTGATCGCAGCAACCCAGCAGGCCACAAGCTCGTCGCGAGCAACCGCCGCGCGCACCGCGACTACGACATCCTCGAGACCTTCGAGACCGGCATCATGCTCAGCGGCAGCGAGGTGAAGTCGCTGCGCGACGGCCACGCGCAGGTGGCCGACGCGTTCGCCCGCATCATCAACGGCCAGGTCTGGCTCGATGGCGTGCACATCCCCCCGTACCAGAGGGCTCACGGCATCGGTGCCCACGACCCCGATCGCGCCCGGAAGCTGCTGATGCACCGACGCGAGATCGACCGCCTCGCGCACGAGTTGGCGGTCGAGCACCTCGCACTCATCCCGCTGTCGCTCTACTTCAAGGACGGTCGCGTCAAGGTGGAGCTTGGCGTCGCCCGCGGGCGCAAGAAGGCCGACAAGCGCCAGGCGCTCGCCGAGCGCGACGTGAAGATGGAGATGGCGCGCTCCATGGGCCGCCAGGCCAAAGGTCGTGCAGCAGAGGGTCGTGCAGCAGACGGTCGTTCAGCAGGGGGTCGTTCAGCAGGGGGTCGTCGCTGATGTCGCGGGTGCTGCTGCCACTGCCCGATCACGGGTTCGACGTCACCGAGGTGGCGGTGCCGTGGAAGCTGCTGACCGATGCCGGCCACGAGGTGGTGTTCGCCACCGAGAGCGGCACGGTTGCCGCTGCCGACCCGCTGCTGCTCTCCGGGGTGCTGTTCGGGAAGTTGGGTGCCGCCGACGAGCCGAAGCGGTTCTACGCGGAGATGGTGTTGAGCCCCGAGTTCCTGCACCCGATCGCATGGTCGGCCATCGAGCCCGCCGCGTTCGACGGGCTGGTGCTTCCCGGCGGTCACGCACCGGGCATGCGCCAGTACCTGGGCAGCGTGCCGCTGCAGCACCACGTCGCAGCCTTCTGGGCGCTCGACCGTCC
This sequence comes from Ilumatobacteraceae bacterium, assembly GCA_049696035.1. GTDB lineage: Bacteria > Actinomycetota > Acidimicrobiia > Acidimicrobiales > Ilumatobacteraceae > UBA668. Next base: position 1,419 of record JBAVTH010000626.1, on the reverse strand, counting down.
GGTCGGCGCGATCTGCCACGGAGTGCTCGTGCTCGCTCGCGCGCAGGGCGCCGACGGCCGCTCGGTTGTGGCCGACCGGCGCACCACCTGCCTGCCGAAGTACATGGAACGTTCGGCCTTCTTCCTCACTGCATGGCTGCGTGGCCGGTACTACCGCACCTACCCCGCGTACGTGGAGGACGAGGTGCGCAGCGCACTGGCCGCGCCCAGCCAGTTCGTGCGCGGGCCCCGCGTCGGCACGCAGCGCGGCAGCGCCACCGACGACTCCGCCGCGTTCGTCGTCGAGGATCGCAACTACGTCTCGGCTCGCTGGCCCGGCGACGCATACCTGTTCGCCCGTACGTTCATCGAGAGGCTGCCATGACATCGTTCGCACTCGTTCGCCGGCCGAGCCCGCGCCTCGCCGATGGCCTGGTCACACACATCGATCGATCACCGGTCGACGTCGCGCTCGCCCAGCGGCAATGGGTCGACTACGTCGCGGCACTGGAGTCCTGCGGCTGGACCACCCTCGAGGTGCCCGCCGCTCCCGGCCTCCCCGACTCGGCCTTCGTGGAGGACACGATGGTCGTGTTCCGCGATGTGGCCGTGCTCGCCCGCCCCGGCGCCGACGAGCGCAAGCCCGAGGTCGCCGCAGCTGCAGCCACCGTGGAGCAGTTCGGCTACGGGTTGGTGCCGATCGAGGCGCCCGGCACCCTCGACGGTGGCGACGTGCTGAAGGTCGGCAACACCATCTACGTCGGCCGCGGCGGCCGCACCAACACCGCCGGCATCGCGCAGGTGGCGGCGGCGTTCCAGCCCTTGGGAGCCAATGTGGTGACCGTGCCGCTGACGAAGGTGCTGCACCTCAAGTCGGCCGTGACGGCGCTGCCCGATGGCACGATCATCGGCTGGGAGCCGGCCATCGACGACATCTCGGTGTTCCCGCGCTTCCTGGGCATGCCGGAGGAATCCGGCGCTCACGTCGTGCTGCTCGGCGACGACAAGGTGCTGATGTCGGCCGACTGTCCGCGGAGTGCCGTGTTGCTCAAGTCGGCAGGCCTCGAGCCGGTCATCGTCGACATCAGCGAGTACATCAAGCTCGAGGGCTGCGTCACCTGTCTCAGCGTTCGCTTGCGCGAAGCTCCTCACGCGCCCGCCCCCTGAACCGCTCACGCCTCACGCCTCACGACCTGGAGCCCGACATGTCGTCGACCCCCCGCCGCACCTTTGGCACCATCACCGAACCGGCCCGCCAGATCGACGTGATCCACGAGGCCGACGTCCTCGTGGTCGGTTCCGGTCCAGCCGGCCTGGCCGCCGCGCTGGGCGCCGCCCGCGCCGCCGCCAGGGCGGCAGCCAGGCCGGCCGGCCCCGACCCGACCACGAGCACGTCGGTCTCGTGGACGACATCGATCTGGCGTGCCGGCTCGGTGATGG
>JBAVTH010000625.1:0-6265 GCA_049696035.1 Ilumatobacteraceae bacterium | reverse complement strand
GAGAACAGCATCAGCCCGTTGAGCTTTCCGTTCTCCACCGTCTCGTTCTGGTGCAGTGGCCGCCACCACGTGACGCTGAAGTGCACGAGCGGCACCTCCAGCATGGCCAGCACGGCCAGCACGGCACTGCGCCGCGCTCGCTGGTGGTGGGTGCCGCCCAGGTCGCGCACGGCCAGGTAACCGATGTAGGTGACGAACAGGAAGGCCGTGGTGGTGAGCCGAGCGTCCCACGTCCAGTACTTGCCCCACGAGATGCGGCCCCACAGGCTGCCGCTGACGAGCGTGATGCCCATGAACAGCACACCGACCTCGGCGCTGGCACCCGCCAGACGATCCCACTGCAGGCTGCGAGTGCGCTTCCAGAGGTAGGCCAGGCTGCTGATGCCGGTGACGCCGAACGCGAGGTACGCCAACCACGCCGACGGCACATGGATGTAGAGGATGCGCACACCTGTCTTCTGCACCCGGTCGTTGGGCGAGAGGAACAGCCCGAAGACGACCAGCCAGCAGATGCCGGCGATGGCGGCCAGGCCGAGCACGCGGCTGAAGCGAGTGGACGTGGGTGCACGGTCGGCGACGGCCGTGGCCGGAGTGGTTGCAGGCGGGGCGCCGGGCGGGTTCGGGGTTGAGGTCATGGATCCGGTCATTCGTCGATGAGCGAGCCGAAGGCCAGCGTGCCGCCGGCACCGAACGCTACGGCGAACAGCGCCAGGAGGCCAATCCAGGGCCACCCGTCGCTGGGCGTGAGCTTCGTGGTGCCGAGCGCTGCTTCGGTTGCCCGGGTTGCACCGATGAGAACAGGCGCCACCACCGGGAGCATCAGGAGCGGCAACAGCGTTTCGCGCCCTTTGGCCCCGGCAGCGAGACCGCCGTAGAGCGTACCGACGAATGCGAGCCCGGTGGTCGCGGCCACGTACGTGGCGACCAGGAGCACCAGCCCGCCCGCCGCCAGCTGCGCCGAGTAGAGCACCACTGCCGCCACCAGCAGCACCAGCTCCAGCACGGCCAGCTGGGCGGCCAAAGCCATCGCCTTGCCCAGGAAGATGCCGGCGGGCCGTACGCCGGCCACCTGCAGCGCATCGAGCGCGCCGTCCGCGTTCTCCACCGCGAAGCTGCGCTGCACGATGACCACCAGGCTGAACATGGCAGCCAGCCACACCAGGCCAGGGGCGACGCGAGTGAGCACCTGGTCGTCGTCGAGGGCGAACGCGAACATCACCATCACCAGCGCCGCGAACGGCAGCACCTGGTTGACCACGACACGGCTGCGCCACTCGACGCGCAGATCCTTGGCGGCCACCAGCCGTGCGATGCGCCACGTGTTCATGCGAGCGACCTCATCCGACGGACCGGACCTGACCGCCGACCACTTCCACGACCCGGGTGGCGAGTGCCCCCGCCCGCTCCAGCTCGTGGCTGGCGACCATCACGGTCGCGCCGGCGGCGGCCGCGACGCGCAGGGTTGCGTCGAGCTCGTCGCGACCGGCCGCATCCAGGCCCGCGTGCGGCTCGTCGAGCAGCCACAGCTCGGCGCGTCGAGCCACCAGGCAGGCGAGCGCAGTGCGTCGCCGTTGCCCGGCGCTGAGGCGGGCGACCTGCACGCCGGCCAGGCGGTCGGCCAGGCCCATGCGGGCAAGCGAGGCGACGATCTCGGCCTCGGTGGCGCCGACGGTGGCCCCCCAGAAGCGCACGTTGTCCGCGACCGTGAGATCGGCGTACAGGCCGTTGGCGTGGCCGAGGAGACCCACCCGATTGCGCACGCTGGTGCGGTCGGCGACGAGATCGCACCCGAGCACCGATGCGGTGCCGCGTTCCACCGGCAGCAGGCCGGCGCAGAGTCGCAACAACGACGTCTTGCCTGCCCCGTTGGGCCCGCGCAGCAGCAGTATCTCGCCACGTTGCACCGTGAGCGACGCGCCCGCCAACGCCGGAAAACTGCCCAGCACCGCGACCACGTCGACCAGCGCAACGACAGGTTGAACGACGGGCTCCATTGCGTCGGGGAACGCTAACGGACGGCCTCGGTCGTGCCACTGCGGCCACGGCCGAATCTGCCACCGGCGCACGGGTGGAGAAGTCGGATCGGGAACGATGGAATCGATCTCGAGCACGGTGAGCCACCGGCGACCCGCCCGCGGGAGACTGACCCGATGCCGCCGCGTCGGATCGAACCCAAGCCTGGCCAGGAGAGCGTGTGGGACTACCCGCGGCCTCCGGCAGTCGTGCCCTTCATCGGCAGGGTGCGCGTGGTGCACGGCGGTCGCACCGTCGCCGACACCGTGGCTGCAGTGCGCGTGCTGGAGACCAGCCAGCCACCTGCCTTCTACTTCCCGGTCGGCGATGTCGACACCACACGGCTGCGCGCCTCGCCGACGTCCACGTGGTGCGAGTGGAAGGGGTCCGCGCGCTACTGGCACCTCGACCACCTCGCCGATGCCGCCTGGAGCTACCCGCACCCGACGAGTCCGTTCGTCGCCATCACCGATCATCTCGCCTTCTACGCCCAGAAGGTGGACGAGTGCTGGGTGGACGATGAACGGGTGCTGCCCAACCCCGGCCACTTCTACGGCGGCTGGATCACCACCTCCGTGGTCGGACCGTTCAAGGGCGGCGCCGGCAGCAGCAACTGGTGAGGATCGCCGCCGATGCAGGAAAGCAGTTGCGGGATAGCGTCACGGGCCGTGAGCAGCGGCGCCGACGAACCGTGGGACCCGATCGGTCCCCCTGGGCCGAGGGTCAAGCGACCAAAGCGGACACCTCACTTCGAACGCCCCCCGCAACCTCACGACTGGCGCTGGGTGGTGGGCGGCATCGGCAAGACGTTGATCACGCTGGGCCTGCTGATGTTCGCGTTCGTCGGGTACCAGCTGTGGGGCACCGGCATCCAGACCGCACGCGCCCAGGACAGCCTGGAGAACGAGTTCCAGCGCAAGTTGGAGGCCACGACCACGCTCGCACCCACCACGCTGCCACCCACCACGGTGCCACCCACGACGATCGCGCCCAACGGCTCGCAACCGCCCCCGGACACCACCGTTGCGCCCACCACCACGGTCACCGTGCCCATCGCGCCGCCACCGCCGAGCAAGGGCGGCGAACCCATCGCCCACCTCGAGATCCCGTCGATCGGCCTCGAGTGGTTCGTCGTGCAGGGCGTCACCAAGAACGACCTGAAGAACGGCCCTGGGCACTTCCGGGAAACACCGATGCCCGGCGAGCTGGGCAACGCCGCCATCGCCGGCCACCGCACCACCTACGGCGCCCCGTTCGAAGATCTCGATCTGGTCGCGATCGGCGACCCGATCACCGTGCAGACCCTCACCGGCACGTTCGTCTACTCGGTGACGGACTCCTTCGTCGTCGAGGCCGACGAGTACGGGGAGGTCGCGTCCACCGACGACCCCACCGTCGCGACGCTCACGCTGGTCACCTGCACCCCCAAGTACACATCCCGTCAACGGCTCGCGGTGCGAGCCGTGCTCTCCGAGGTGCAGGAGGGCCAGGTGATGGCTCCTCCGCCGGTGACGTTGCCGCCCGACACCGAGAACCTGCCCGACGAGCTGGCCGAGACGACGACGATCGCCGCCACCTCCACCGACGGCACGATCAACCCCACCGACACGACACCTACCGACACGGCATCCACCGGCACGGCCGCGACGCCCACTGCCACCACCGTGGCCGGCACCGACGGGTCCACCACCGACACCGAGCCGGCGGCGGCCGGCACGGGGCCGATCGACGACGGGTTCAGCGGCGGCTGGTTCGACGATTCGGCCGCCGTCCCGGATGCGATCTTCTGGGGGCTGGCGCTGCTCGCGGTCGGCATCGGCGCCTACTTCGTCGGTAAGCGCTTCAAGCGCCTGTACGTCTGCTTCCTCGTCGGGTTCTTCCCGTTCGTGGTCGTGCTGTACTTCTTCTTCGAGAACGTCAACCGACTCCTCCCACCAGGCCTGTGAAACGAGCCATGACCACACCGCAACCGTCACCCACACCGGCCGTCGACCCGGTGCGAGCACGCCGGCGCAAGATCGCGAAGTACACCCTGCTCGCCAATCGCATCGGGTACCTCTTCTACGCGCTCGCGATCGCGACCTTCGTCATCGGCTTCGCGATCAGCTTCAACGGCGCGGTCTCGGCGATCGTGATCGGCTCGCTCGTGATCGGGTCGGTGCTGCTCGCACCGGCGATCGTGCTCGGGTACGGCCTCAAGGCAGCCGAACGCGACGACCGCGAACGCGGCCTCTGACGAGTCGAGTTTCCACCACCTGAAAAGCTTGTTACCCTCAGGTAACCGTATGAGGCGAACAGCATGAGGCACACGAAATGAGCATGCGGCTCCCGGCCCAGGCCCGCCGCGAACAGATCCTCGACGTGTCCGTGCAGGTCTTCGCCCGCAACGGCTTCCACTCCACCTCGATGAACGATGTGGCCGATGCCGCCGGTGTCACCAAGCCCGTGCTCTACCAGCACTTCGACAGCAAGCAGGATCTGTACCTGGCGCTGCTCGAGGAAGCCGGCAACCGCCTGCGCAACGCCGTCAGCAAGGCGGTGGTCAGCGCCGCCAACGGCAAGGAGCAGACCGAGATGGGGTTCCGCTCGTACTTCCGCTGGGTCGCGGAGGATCACGATGCGTTCCTGCTCCTGTTCGGTTCGCGAGCAAATCGCGACGAGGAGAGCACCACCACGATCCGCCGCATCACTGCCGAGACGGCCAAGGCGATCGCCCCGCTGATCGCCGCCGACATCGAGCCCGAGCACCAACGCACGCTGGCTCAAGGCCTGGTCGGCCTGGCCGAAGGCGTCAGCCGTCACCTGGTGGAGCGCGGCGAGACCTTCGACCCCGACGTGTTGGGCCAGCAGGTGGCCGACATGGCGTGGGCCGGCCTGCGCGCCGTGCACCGCACGGGCTGAGCCGCGACTATCGAACCTCCGTTGACGGCTGTCCGGGCTCAGACGGATGCGTGCTCGCCGACGAATCGATCGGCGGCCTCCCGAAGGCCGGCCTCCAGCGCCAACGCCGTGACCTGCTGCGCCAGCGGAGCCAGCTGATCCAGCACCGCTGTGATCTCGGCGAGCGACGCAGCCCTGGCGTCCAGCGCCGGCCAGAGATGGGTCTCGAACACAGCGGCGAACTGCCGGGCGATCGCGCCGGCGCGACGCGACAGCGCCTGCCACTCGTCGAGGACTGCACCGACGGGGATGCCGAGCGCCACCAGCGATGTGCCGACCTGCAGGAACCGTTCATCGACCAGCACTGCGTCTCCGTCGAGCTCGGCGACCCCGAGTCGGACGGCGCGCAGCATGTCGGGAGCCTCGATCGTTGCCCCAGCGAAGCGCGCCACGAACTCGGCCGGGGTCAGTCGCACGCGAGGCAGCGGAGCCCACGACCGAATCCCCAACAGCTCGGGCAGGGCGATGCCGCGTTCGGCGTTGTCCAACAGTTCCTTGATGCCCGCAAGGGAGTGCCCTCGTCGTTGCAGGTCGGCGATCAGGCGCAGACGCATCAGGTGCTCTGCCGCGTAGACGGCGACCCGACCGCGCTTGGCGGGCGGCTGCAGCAGCCCTCGCGCCTGATACATGCGCACGGTGGTGGTCATCGTGTCGGCGGCACGAGCGAGTTCATCGGCGGTGTACTCGGCGGCGGCGGCGGAAGCGCTCATAGATCTTGACAGTAATCGATTACTGTGTGAGTATTTACTATCATAATGTTTACTCACCTTACGGCCATCCTGATCGCCATCGCCCTGCTCGTCACGGTGCCGCTCGCGTTGCGGGCGTTGGGGCTCGATCAGTCGTGTCGTGACGGCAGGGGCGCCACCGCCACGACCGCCGCTCGGTGGGTCGCGGCCGCATCGTTGCTGGCACCGCGCGGTGTCGTGGCCGGGCTGCTGGCGGCGCTGTGGCTGCTCGCCACTGTCGGACTGTCATGGCGACACCGACGGGCGCCACTCACACATCTCGTCACAGTTGCGTGGCTGCCCACCGCTGCGGCGTGGTTGATGGCCGACCGCCTCGGCATCCGCCCACTCGGCTTCTCCTCGCACCTGGTGATGTTGACCGCCGCCCACTTCCATCACGCCGGGTTCGGCGTCAGCGCACTGCTGTCGACCATCGGTGCCCGGCGGGCGCTCGCCGTGCACCAGGTCGGCATGCTGCTGGTGGCAGCGGGCCTCACCGTCGCGCACGCCACCGGCCTCGATGCCTCCGCGCTACCCGGCAGTCGTTGGCTCGAGCCAGCAGGTGCCATCTGCATCGTTGCGGC
>JBAVTH010000624.1:0-4821 GCA_049696035.1 Ilumatobacteraceae bacterium | reverse complement strand
TCCGGAAGCCTCCGACCAGCGTCGCCTCGGCCGGCGCAGCGAGCTCGGGGGACCTCGGGTATCGGTGCTTCCGGAAGCCGCATCGAGGGGATTCGACGTGGGTGGAGCTTCCGGAAGCACCGGCGCGCGGTTCGCCCGACGCATGTGCCTCAGCCCGCCGCTCGACTCGGGAGCCGGCGAGTAACGTCGGCGTCATGGCCGAGCGATCGAACGACCTCGAGCTGGCGATCGTCACGATGCGTTTCGATGCAGCCGACCCGGCCGCGCTGCTGGCGGTGCTCTCCAAGTACGTCGTGCTCACTCGCATGGAATCGGGCTGCCGCAACATCGACCTGTGTTCGTCGGTCACCCAGCCGGGGCGCTACCTGCTCATCCAGAAGTGGGAGTCGGCCGAGGCCCAACGCGCCCACTTCGACAGCCCCGGCATGGTGGAGATGGCACGCAGTTGCACCGGGCTGCTCGCCGCGCCCCCCGACATCGACCTGTGGGACGGCCCCAGCGCCCACGACCTGCGCTGAACCAGGCTGAAGCCCGGCTGAAGCGGAGCGAGCCAGCCGAACGAGGTGGCCGTTGCACTGGTCGGCCGCGGCAGTAGCGTGCGCTCAACACATCTCCAGGAGGCTGTGATGCCCAATCCGATCATGAACGACAAGGCGATCGAGGAAGCCGCTCGCGCCGGCTGGGGCAACCCGAACCCCGGCAGCCGGTCGACGATCATTCCCGGTACGCCGATCGACGACGGTCCGATCAGCGGTTGGCACAGCCAGGTCATGACCATCACCGGCACGATGACCGCCGGTGGCGTGCTGCTGGTGCTGCTGATGGGCGCAGCCACGTTCGGTTGGGTGACCGCCGGCGACACCGCCAGCGGCACTGACGGCTTCCCGGCCCTCGCGCTCGTGGCGGTGCTGGTCGGCTTCGGCTGTGCGATCGCGTTGCGCTTCAAGCCGATGCTGGCCAAGGTGCTCGGCCCGATCTACGCGCTGGCCGAAGGCTTCTTCCTCGGTGTCATCTCCAAGGCGTACGACACCGCTTACAAGGGCATCGTCGTGCAGGCAGTCGGCGCCACGCTCGCAGTGTTCGCCGTGATGCTGTTCCTCTACAAGTCGCGCATCATCAAGGTCACCGATCGGTTCCGCCGCATCGTCATCATGGCCACCATGGGCCTGATGGCCTTCTACCTGATCTCGATCGTCATCAACCTGTTCGGTGGCAGCGTGCCGTTCCTCTCCTCGGCCAGCCCGATGGGCATCCTGTTCAGCGTGTTCGCCGCCGGGCTCGCGGCGATGATGCTCGCGGTCAACTTCGACACCATCGAGCGCGGTGCCAAGGCCGGCTGGCCCAAGGGCATGGAGTGGTACTGCGCGTTCGGCCTGCTGGCCACGCTCGTGTGGCTCTACCTCGAGATCCTGCGGCTGCTGGCCAAGCTCAACCGCCGCTGACCGCGGCGCTGTTCAGCCGATCGAACGCAGGAAGCCCAGCAGGGCGTCGTTGAACGCGCCGGGCGTCTCCTGCTGCACCCAGTGCCCCGAGCCGGGGATGATGGTCTCGCCGCGGTAGTCGGGCAGCAGGTTGCGCATGCGCTCGGGTCCGGTCGGGTCCATCAAGCGCACGACGTCGACGTCGCCGGTGATGAAGTAGCTGGGCATCGTCAGCCGGTCGGCACCCAAGCCGTTGGCACGCGCCGCGTTCGCATCCAGGTTGCGGTACCAGCTGACCGGGCCGAAGAAGCCACTGTGCGCGAACTCGGCGGCATACACGTCGAGATCCGCCTCGGTGAGCCACACGCCCTCCGGGCCGGTCCACGGCAGCGGTGGCGGCTCGCTCATCATCGTCAGGAAGCCCGTTCCCTCCATCGGTGGGAGCTCCGTGGGCATCTCGCGGCCGGCGGTGGCGACGCCCGACGCGCCGTAGAGCATGTGGCTCATCGTGACGCGGGCATCGGCGCCCAGCTCGGCCTCGGGCGGGCCCACCTGCTGGAAGTACAGGATGTAGAAGAAGCGGTCGCCGTAGACCATTCGCATCAGCTGCGTGGGCGGCCCGGGCCACTCGACGTACGGCACGCTCACACCGACCACGGCCCGCACCCGCTCGGGCCGGTGGCGGGCGGCCTCCCACACCACCATCGAGCCCCAGTCGTGGCCGACGAACACAGCGTCGTCCTGCTCGTAGTGGTCGAGCAGCGCGAACAGATCGGCGATGAGGCTGTCGGTGCCGTAGGCGTCGATCGCGGTGGGCGCGGTGGAGTGGCCGTAGCCGCGCTGGTCGGGGGCCAGCACGTGGTAGCCGGCGGCAGCGAGCGGCTGCATCTGGTGCCGCCAGCTGTGGGCCAGCTCGGGGAAGCCGTGGCTGAGCACCACGATCGGGTCGCCCACCACGCCGGCCTCGTGGACGACGAGCTCGACGCCGTTGACGGCGATGGTGGAGGTGCGGGCGGCGGTCATGTGGTCATTGTGTCGCACGACGCGACACGACACCGGACCGGACCGCTCGCGCCTCAGAGGTAGTAGCCGGTGATGTCGACGATGACGTGGGTGCTGCCACCGCCGTCGCAGATGATCGTGAGCTCGCGGCTGGCGTTGAGGGTGAGCAGCAGGCCGTTGGCGATCGTCTGGTCGGCGCCGAACCAGTTGATCGCCGACGCGGTGACGGTGGTGTTGCCGCCGGGGTTCACCGCGAGGAAGCCGGTGCCGGTCGTACCTGTGATGGTGATGTTGGCAGCCACCGCCGTGGCGCCGGGTGGCACGGCGTTGGCCACCGTGACCGCTCCACCGCTGATGCTGCGGCCGTCCTTCACCGAGATCGTGCGGTTCTGGCCGTTGCTCAACGGCCCCGGCGTGGGGAGCGCCTGGCGCGAGTCGTACACGCGTGTCGGCGTGATCGCGTGCAGCGCCCCGGCGGTGGACGCGGCGGCCAGCCGACGCCAGGTGCCGGGCTTGCCGGCGGTGACGCAGTACCAGAGCGCACCGCTGCCGTCGCGCAGCAGCTCGCCTTCGGAGTGCTCGTCGGCGCGAGCGGTCGGGGCCGCAGGGTTCTCGCCGGGCTGCAGCAGCACAGCAGCGCGGTCACCGGTGGCAACGACCCCGAAGTTCGTCGCCACCGCGAAGATGCCGGCGTACTCGCCCTCGGCGAAGATGGCGGTCTTGGTGACTGCCGCCTGAGCGCCCACATCGGAGACGACCGGCCTCGCCGACGGATCTGTCGGTGTGCCATCGGCCGCGAGCGACGAGATGGCGGTCTGCTTGCCACCCACGACGTAGAGCCCCACGTCGCTGCCCTCGGTGAAGATGCCGAGCTCGCCGAAGGAGTGCAGCCCGGCGACGCCGTAGAACCTGGCACCGACACCTGAGGAGGAGATCGCGCGCAACGCCTCGCCCACACCGGACAAGTCGGTGTTGGCCGCCACCACACCGAAGCCGTTGGGCCGGTTGGTCTCGCCGTGCACCCCGGAGGGAGACTGCGGAGTCGTGGTCCACCCGGCCAATGCGGCGGGGTAGTGCGACGTGGCGCCGGCGCCGTTGGTGCCGGCCTGGAACAGGAATGCTGCACCCGGCGTGGTGCCGATGTAGTTCACCCGGGTGAGCTCGCCGGTGGCGTTGGCAGTGGCCAGCAAGGACACGCCGTTGTCGGCCGCGGCATGCGACGTGGCCGCCAGCCCGGCTGCCGCGCCAGCGGCGGTGGCCCCGGCCAGCCGCAGCAGGGTTCGCCGCGACGGCCGGGCCTGGTCGGTGGTCGGCGCGCTCACAGGTAGTAGCCGGTGATGTCGATGATGAAGTGGGTGCTGCCGCCGCCGCCGTCGCAGATGGCGGTGAGCTCGCGGTTGGTGTTGAGGGTGAGGGTGACGCCGTTGGCGATGGTCTGGTCGGGGCCGAACCAGTTGATGGTGGAGGCGGTGACGGTGGTGTTGCCGCCGGGGTTGATGGCGAGGAAGCCGGTGCCGGTGGTGGCGGTGATGGTGATGTTGGCGGCGACGGCGGTGGCGCCGGTGGGGATGGCGTTGGTGATGGTGATCGCTCCGCCGTTGACGGTGCGGGCGTCTTTGACGGTGATGGTGCGGTTCTGTCCGTTGGACAGTGGGCCGGGTGAGGGTTGGGGTTGGCGTGAGTCGTAGACGCGGGTGGGGGTGATGGCGTGGAAGGAGCCGGCGGCGGTGAGGCCGGTGATCTTGCGCCATTTGCCGGGTGTGCCGGCTTCGACGCACATCCACAGGTCTTTGTTGGTGTCGGCGTCGATCTCGCCGACGTTGTGTGCGTCGGTGCGGGTGAGCACCGGCGCGCCGGTCGTCGCCATGCTCAGCGCAGCCCTGGAACCGGTGAACTTGCCGCCGATCGCTCCGGTCGCCTCGATGCCGGTGCCCGCCGTGCCTGCGGTGGCGCGCACCCCGTCCGCGCCGATGAAGCCGCCACCGAGGATGCCCCCTTGCGCGAGCACGGCCGCTCCGGACGAGGCCCTGACCGTGATGCCGGCGTCGCCGGCGAATGCGCCGGCCAGGGCACCGAGTGCCTGCAGGCCGACACCGGCGGTCGCCTCGGCAACGATGCCGTGAGCGCCTCGGAAGCCCCCTCCCAAGCCGGTGGTCGACTCGCCCTTCACGGCGGTCCCGTTGTTCTCGTGCACGCCGATCACACCGTGACCCGCGGTTTCCCTGGCGAGGCCGTACACGCCGGACGGGGCGGTGGCGAGGGTGCTCCAGCCGGCGAGCGCCGCTGGGAACGTGGCATCGGCGCCGGAGAAGACGTTGCCGGCCTGGAACACGAAGGCGGCGCCGGTGGTGGTGCCCGTGTAGTTCACCCGTGTCAGGTTGGCGGTGGAGGTGACGTT
>JBAVTH010000623.1:0-2129 GCA_049696035.1 Ilumatobacteraceae bacterium | reverse complement strand
ACCTTGGTCTCGGCCTCGTCGAGCGCCTTGGTGACGTCGTCGGGCTCCATGTAGGCGATCTCGGTGATCTCGCCGGCCACGCTGATCAGCCGGCGCAGCACCGCCGTGTCCTGCACGATCTTCGCGTAGCGACTGGCGTTGGAGATGGCGGGCGTGGCGTTCTGCAGCTCGAGCAGCGCCTGCGAACCACCGATCTCCTCGAGCAGGCCGTTGCGGCGCAGCTCGTCGGCGACGGTGACGATGTCGACCGGCTGGCCACTGGCCATCAACCCGCGCATCGCCGAGTAGATGTGCTGGTGCGACGGCTTGTAGAAGTGCTCGACGTGCACGCCCAACTCGGAGACCTGGCCCACCACCTCGCGCGACAGCAGCAGTGCCCCGAGCAGGCTCTCCTCGGCGCTCAGGTTGTGCGGCGGCACGCGACCCTCGCCGCGCCGAGGCGCCTGACGATCGCGGCCGGAGTCGCGGGAGTTGCCCGAATCTCTGCGGAAATCGGTCATCGCCGAGCGACCGCCGGGGAGCCGGACGACGATGGGGACCGAGGGCGCAGCCCCCGAGAGAGAACGGTCATGATGCACCTACCTTGCATGAGGAGCCCTGTGGATCGCTAGGGGGGTCAACGTGGGGACGGAGCTGTGGACAACTCCGGAACGCTCCGGGTACGGACAGACAGCACAGCCCCGGGAGCAACCGCGAACGGCGCCACCGGGGCTGTGCACAACTCTGTGGAGAACACGCCACTCTCTGTGATGAAAGGCGCGAACCTCGTGGTGGCGGGCTTACTTCGCCGTGACCTCGATGGTGATCGGGAACTCCACGTCGTGATGCAACTTGGCGGCCACCTGGTAGGTGCCGGTGGTCTTGATGTGATCGACGTGCAACTTCTTGCGGTCGAGCACGATGTTGGCCTGGGCCTCGACGGCGGCAGCGACATCGGCGGCGGTGACCGAGCCGAACAGGCGGCCTTCGGCACCGGCCTTCACCGGGATGGTGATGGTCTTGGCGACCAATGCCGAGGCGACGGTCTGGGCACTCTCACGGTCGTGCGCATCGCGCAGGTCGCGAGCACGGCGCATGGCAACCGCCTGCGACGCGGCACCATCGGTGGCCTTCATGGCGTGGCCCTTGGGCAGCAGGAAGTTGCGGGCGAACCCGTCGGTGACCTCCACCACGTCGCCACGCTTGCCGAGGCCCTTGCGGTCGGAACGAAGGATCAGCTTCATCAGGCGTCCACCTCTTCATCGGCTTCGACGGCTTCGATCTCGGTGCTCTCCACGGCCGCCGCAACCTGAGGCTCACGCGACTGGTCGTCGTCGCGACTACGACGGTTGTCGCCATCACGCGGCGGGCGCGACGTGCGGGTCTGGGCGACGCGCTTGGTGTACGGGATGAGTGCCATCTCACGCGAGTTCTTGATCGCGTTGGCGATCTCGCGCTGCTGCTGCACGGTGTTGCCCGTGACGCGCCGGTTGCGGATCTTGGAGCGGTCGCTCACGAAGCGGGTCAGCAAGTTGACGTCCTTGTAATCGATGTACTCGATCTTGTCGGTCAGCAGGATGCTGGTCTTCTTCTTGAACTTCTTCGGGTTGCCGCCGTCCTTGGGAGCACGCGGCTTCTTCTTGCTGGTGTTGTTGTCTTTGCCCATTGCTTGGTGTCTTTCAGTGAATCAAATCTCGAATGAATCAGAAGGGTTCTTCGTCGCCGTACACCGGATCCGGTGCACGACTTGCGCTGGCGGAGCCACCGCTGCCGCCACTGTGGCCGCCGCTGCCGCTGCCGCTGCCACCGCTGCCGGCCGAACCGTCGCGAGCGATGCGCTCGACTTCGGCACGGGCCCACCGCAGTGACGGACCGATCTCGTCGGCGACGATCTCGACCACGTTGCGCTTCTCGCCCTGCTGCGTCTCGTACTCGCGCTGCTCGAGGCGACCGGTCACGATGACGCGGGTGCCCTTGGTGAGCGAGGCGGCAATGTTCTCGCCGAGCGTGTCCCAGGCGGTGACGTTGAAGAAGGAGACCTTCTCCTGCCATTCGCCGTTCTGCTGCCAACGACGGTTGACGGCGAGGCCAAAGCTGGCGATGCCCTTTCCGCCGGCGGTGAAACGAAGCTCGGGATCGCGGGTGAGGTT
>JBAVTH010000622.1:0-2861 GCA_049696035.1 Ilumatobacteraceae bacterium | reverse complement strand
GTGCGAGGAACGGGCCGAAGGGAACGGCCGTCTTGCGATCGCCGCGCTTGGCGATGAGCACAGCGATGCCCACCACCGCGCCGGTGGCGAACCCGAAGAACAGCCCGACGGGGGCCAACCCCGGGTTCAGCCAACCGAGGTAGGCGCCGATCAGTGGCGCCAGCCGAACGTCGCCGTCCCCCATGCCGCCGCGCGAGGCCAGGTAGATGAGACCCATCAGCGCGAACGAGATGGCCGCGCCGAGGGCCATCATCCACAATCGCTCCGGCCGGTGCTCGACCAGCGCCGCCACCACGAGGAGTGGCACACCGACGGCAGCCGTGGCATATGTGACCTCACGCGGCAGCCGCCGCAGGCGCAGATCGATCCAGGTCAGCGCCACCAGGCCGGCCATCAGCACGCAGTAGGCCGGAGTGCGCCACGAGAGGCCGAAATGCCACGCTGTGAGGCCGAACAGAAGACTCGTTGACACCTCAAGCACGAGCGGTTCGATGCCGATACTCGTATGGCACTTGCGGCACCTACCGCGCAGCGCCAACCAACTGAAGACAGGTACCAGATCGAGGGGGCCGAGGCGCAAGCCGCAGTTCCCGCACGCCGATCCGGGCTGGACGATCGATGCGCCACGGGGCACGCGGTCGACCACCACGGTGAGGAACGAACCAATGAGAAGCCCGTAGAGGGCGGAGAACGTAGTCGTCATAAGCAAGGCCCGACTCGGCAACGAGCGGAGACACCGGAGGCTAGCCCCATGTTCAATCCAGATCCGATGTTGGTCACGTTGCTGCAGGCAACCGTGGCGGCAGGCGCCTCCGACCTCCACCTCACGGTCGGGCGGCCGGCAACGGCGCGCCGCGACGGCGTGCTGGTTCCCTTCGAGGGTGTCGGGCTGCTGCAGCCCGAGGACACCGAGCGAATGGTGATGTCGCTGCTGGCCGCGCATCAGAAGGAGGAGCTGGAGGCCAACTCGCAGGTCGACTTCTCCTTCGGCCTGGAATCGATCGGCCGCTTCCGTGCGAACGCCTTCAAGCAGCGAACCAGCCTCGCCCTCGCACTGCGCGTCATCCCCTTCCGTGTGCGCACGCTGGAGGAGCTGGGCGCCCCATGGGCGGCCAACGAGCTGCTCAACCGCCCCTACGGCCTCGTGCTCGTGGTGGGCCCTACCGGTTCGGGTAAGAGCACCACGCTGGCCGCAATGATCGACCGCATCAACGAAACCAAGCCGGTGCACATCCTCACGATCGAGGACCCCATCGAATACCTGCACCACCACAAGGTGGCGATGGTCAACCAGCGTGAGGTCGGCACCGACGTCAACGACTTCCTCGACGGCCTGCGCAGCGCCCTGCGTGAAGACCCCGATGTCATCCTGCTCGGCGAAATGCGCGACCTCGATTCGATCTCGATCACGCTCACGCTCGCCGAGACCGGCCACCTCGTGTTCGCCACGCTGCACACGAACGACGCCTCACAGGCCCTCGACCGCATCGTCGACGTGTTCCCCGCCGAGCGCCGCGACCAGATCCAGATCATGCTGGCCGGCACCCTGCAGGGCGTCATCAGCCAGCGCCTGCTGCCCGGCGAGGGCGGCGGCCGCGTGGCCGCCTACGAGGTGCTGATGGCCAACGAGGCCGTCAAGAACCTGCTGCGTGAAGGCAAGACCCGCCAGCTGCGCAACACGATGATCAGCGGCCAGCAGGAAGGCATGCAGACGATGGAGATGGATCTCGCCCGCCTCGTCTCCAGCGGCATCATCAGCTTCGACACCGCCGCCGAGGTGAGCCAGTACCCGAAGGAGATCCTGGCCCAGGCAGCCACCTATCGCTCCCAGCTGCAGGCGCAGGCGACGCTGGAGTCCGGCCAGGCCGCCACCACCGGCTCCGGCACCTACATCAACGCCTGAGCGGAGGGCGCACGACATGGCAGCAAGCAAGCTCCCCTACAAGATGCTCGGCGGCATCGTGCCGTGCCCGGGCGGCTGGCTGATCGTGCCGGCGCGCCTTGCCGGCGTGACGGTGGTCGCCGAGGATCCGGAGGTGGTGAAGACACTGCTCGACGTGATCGAGTTCAAGCCGAAGTTCGACGCCGCGGCCATCTTCGCGCCCATGGGGTTGTCCGACGACCCTGTCGGCCCGTACAGAGCGTGCGACGACGAGGCCCGCGACTTCATCGGCTGGCCGCGCCAGCTGGCGGTGCACCACACGCCCTCGCGTGCTGCGTTGCAGGCGCCCACCCGCGAGGCCGCATTGGAGCTCGAGCCGTGGCTGACCCGCGACGACTTCCGTCGCTTCCGCTGGTTGCGCGAGGCCGAGCGCGAGTTCCAGCCGTTCCACCAGCGGATGTTCTTCGCCGCTCACCCCGACCTCACCTTCGTGCAGCTGAACAACGACCAGCCGCTGCTGTCGTCGCCGTACCAGCAAGACGGCGTGCTCGAGCGCATGGCGCTGATCCGTGAGAAGCTGCCTTCGGTCGAGGAGATCGTCACCCGCACGCCGCCTCCGGGCTCGGCGCAAGTGCACCTGCTGCAGGCCACTGGCCTGCTGTGGACCGCTCGCCGGGCAGCCGGCCGGGCGATGAACCGGCTGCCGGCGGAACCGACATGGGATTCGTCGGGCCTGCGCATGGAACTGGTGCGCTGAACCCACCCAGCCGCGCGAGCGTTCACCCGCTGGCAGGCACGCCTTCAGCCGCAAGGTGGGGCGCGCGCTCTAGGTGCACTCGGGCAGCCGGGTTGGTTCGAGCAGCCACCTTCGTTCGATTCGCCGCGACTGACCTTCGGAGCTCGCCCGATCGGCTGGGCAGGGTGACCAGCCAGGGTGACCAGCCAGGGTGACCAGGCAGGGTGACCAGCCAGGACGATC
>JBAVTH010000621.1:0-3496 GCA_049696035.1 Ilumatobacteraceae bacterium | reverse complement strand
GCTTCGGTTCGCCGGGGCAGCCGAGCTGGATGCCTCAGACACCCGACCCCAAACCGAGCAGCTCGAAGACGGCGTACATCCTGCTGGCGTGCGTGGCGGCCATCGCGATCGGCGTGATCGGCTTCCTGGTCACCCGTGACGATCCCAAGACGGTCCAGCCGGCAGCCACGCTGCCGACGATTCCTCCGTTCACGATCCCGGACATCACCTTCCCGGAGATCACGATCCCCACCATCACCATCCCCACGATCACCGTCCCCGAGCTGCCGACCGTGCCCTCGGTGGTCGTCGAGACCACGGTGCCGGCAACCACCACGACCGTCGCGGTCGCGCCGACCAACCTGTTCACCGGCACCCAGGCAGCCGACGTGGTGGCCCAGATCGCTACCGCACGCGGCGCCGCACCGTTGCGAATCCTGTCGGCGAACCTCTACGTGGAGTACGCGTTCCTGCAGGTCCAGGATCCGAACATCCCGGTCAACGTCGACGAGTACCAGTGGCGGGGCACCGTCGGCAGCCCGGCTCCGGTGACGCTCACCGGCGACGGCGATCTCGAGTCGAACCTGTTCTCCGACACCGAGGTCAACTGGGCCGCGATCCCCGGCCTGGTGGAGGCCGCGCTCGCTCAGATCCCGATCGAGGGCGCCAACGTCTCGCACGTCTCGATCTCGCGCAACCTCCCCTTCAGCCCCGACATCCAGATCCGGGTGTTCGTCGACGGCACTCGCGGCAGCGGCTACCTCGATGCCGATGCCCAGGGCAACGTGCTTGCCGTCAACCAGAGCTGACCCAGTCGGAAAACTTGATACAGGTCGTAGCAAGTTTTCTATGTCTGGCTAGGCTGGCCACATGGCAACGCTCGACCCGAAGAAGTGGACGCTCAAGACCAACGAGGCCTTTGCCGCAGCAATCGAGCAGGCGAAGTCGCTCAGCAACCCGGAGCTGACCCCCGATCACCTGATGGCCGCGCTCATGCGGCAGGACGACACCATCGTCCCTGCCGTGCTGGCCAAGCTGGGGCTGGCCCCGCTGATGATGCGCAACAAGGCCGACGAGGCCGTCGGCAAGCTGCCCAAGGCCTATGGCGGGCAGGACCCGCGCATGAACCGCGAGCTCGACAACGTCGTGCAGAACGCGGTCCAGTACCAGAAGGACCTGAAGGACGACTTCCTGTCGGTCGAGCACCTGTTGCTGGCGATGAACGCCCGGCTGGGCATCGGCAGCGAGGAGCTGCTGCAGGCGCTGAAGGAGGTGCGCGGCAGCCACCGCGTCACCAGCCAGACACCCGAGGAGAACTTCGCCGCACTGGAGAAGTACGGGCAGGACCTGACGCAGCGCGCCCGCGACGGCAAGATCGACCCGGTGATCGGCCGCGACGACGAGATCCGGCGCGTCATCCAGGTGCTCTCCCGCCGCACCAAGAACAACCCCGTGCTCATCGGTGAGCCGGGAGTGGGCAAGACCGCGATCGTGGAGGGCCTGGCCCGCCGCATCGCCGACGGCGACGTGCCGGAAGGCCTGAAGAACAAGCGCCTGATCAGCCTCGACATCGGCAGCATGCTCGCCGGGGCGAAGTACCGCGGCGAGTTCGAAGAGCGGCTGAAGGCCGTGCTGAAGGAGATCACCGACGCTGCCGGCGAGGTGATCACGTTCGTCGACGAGATCCACACCATCGTCGGCGCCGGCGCGGCCGAAGGCGCGATGGACGCGGGCAACATGATCAAGCCGATGCTGGCTCGCGGCGAGCTGCGCATGATCGGCGCCACCACGCTCGACGAGTACCGCAAGCACGTCGAGAAGGATCCAGCGCTCGAGCGCCGCTTCCAGCAGGTCTACGTCGGCGAGCCGTCGGTGGAGGACACCATCGGCATCCTGCGCGGCCTCAAGGAGCGCTACGAGGTGCACCACGGCGTGCGCATCCAGGACAGCGCGCTCGTCTCCGCAGCCGTGCTGTCGAACCGCTACCTCACCAACCGCTTCCTGCCCGACAAGGCCATCGACCTGATGGACGAGGCCGCCTCGAAGTTGCGCATCGAGATCGACTCGCTGCCCACCGAGATCGATGTCGTGCAGCGCCGCGTGCTGCAGCTGGAGATCGAGGAGGTCGCCCTGCAGAAGGAGACCGACGCCGCCTCCAAGGAGCGGCTGGAGACCATCGTCGACGAGCTGGCCAGCCTCAACGTCCAGGTGCACGAGATGAAGGCCCACTGGGAGAACGAGAAGCAGGCCATCGATGCCATCCGGTCGCTGAAGGAGGAGCTCGAGCAGCTCCGCACCCAGGTCGAACGCGAGACCGATCTCGCGGTCGCTGCCGAGATCCGCTACGGCCGCATCCCCGAGCTGGAGCGTCGCATCGACGAAGCCACGTCACACCTCGACGAGTTGCAGCAGGGCAACCGGATGCTGAAGGAAGAGGTCGATGCGGAAGACATCGCCGAGGTCGTCAGCAAGT
Source organism: Ilumatobacteraceae bacterium (assembly GCA_049696035.1). Classification (GTDB taxonomy): domain Bacteria; phylum Actinomycetota; class Acidimicrobiia; order Acidimicrobiales; family Ilumatobacteraceae; genus UBA668. Next base: position 1,044 of record JBAVTH010000621.1, on the reverse strand, counting down.
GGACGGGGGTGCCCGTCAGCCGGCTGATGGAAGGCGAGATGGCCAAGCTGATCCACCTCGAAGACCAGCTGCACCAGCGGGTCATCGGCCAGGACGATGCGGTCACCGCGGTCGCGAACGCGATCCGTCGCTCGCGTGCGGGCCTGTCGGATCCGAACCGGCCGATCGGCTCGTTCATGTTCCTCGGGCCCACCGGTGTCGGCAAGACCGAACTCGCTCGCGCTGTCGCCGAGTACCTGTTCGACGATGAGAAGAGCATGGTGCGCATCGACATGGGCGAGTACATGGAGAAGTTCTCCGTCACGCGCCTGATCGGTGCGCCTCCCGGCTACGTCGGCTACGACGAAGGCGGCCAGCTCACCGAGGCCGTGCGCCGCCGCCCCTACAGCGTGATCCTGCTCGACGAGATCGAGAAGGCCCACCCCGACGTGTTCAACGTGCTGCTGCAGGTGCTCGACGACGGCCGTCTCACCGACGGTCAGGGCCGCACGGTCGACTTCACCAACGTCGTGCTGATCATGACCTCGAACCTGCCGGGCGATCCGCTGGGCTTCTTCAAGCCCGAGTTCATCAACCGCGTCGACGACATCATCCGCTTCCGTTCGTTGACCGAGGAGGATCTGCAGCGCATCGTCACCATCCAGCTGGCGCGGCTGCGCGAGCGCATGGCCGATCGTCGCATCACGCTCTCCATCAGCGAGGCGGCGATGATGTGGCTGGCCCACGAGGGCTACGACCCCTCGTTCGGCGCCCGCCCGCTGAAGCGCGTGATCCAGCGTGAGATCGCCGATCCGGCGGCCATGCTGATCCTCGGCGGCAAGGCCGGCGAAGGCGACACGGTGACCGTCGACGTCGTCGACAACCGGCTGACGTTGGTCATCACCACTGCTTGAGGCGCGGCTCGCCGTCGGCACCCCGGCGCGTCGCTGGCCGGCGGCCGCGCGGACCCGCGCCGCGATGTGACAGAGCGCACTGATCGCACGACGGAGCGCGTCCGTACAGTGTTGGTAGGCAAGAGAAAGGAACGGTCATGACCACCATGTC
>JBAVTH010000620.1:0-1826 GCA_049696035.1 Ilumatobacteraceae bacterium | reverse complement strand
GCTTCGGTTGTCTCCTCGTCTGGTCTCGTTGAACAGCATGCAGTAGCGCGCAGTAGATGGACAAGTGGATGGACAACTTTTGCTCTCCGGCGACGGCACTCAGCCCCTCGGTGGCCGGCGGCGTCAGAGACGCCCAACTGCCGCTGCCTCCACCCAGGCGCCCAGCATGCCGGCGACGTCGGAGATGCCGTCGACTCCTTCGGCTCGCGCCGAGATGAAGAGCCCATCGGTGGCCGCCATGATCAAACGTGCAAGATCGTCGGCGCGTGACTTGGCAAAGCCGGCCTGTTCTCCCTGGGCCTCAGAGGTCAGCAACGCGCTGAGGTGGTCGAGCACCTCACGGCGGATCTCGACGAAGCGGCGGCGGGCGAGCAGTTCGACCGGTTGGTCCTCGAGCGTCAGCATCAGCCCGAGGCGCCAGAACTCTGGCTTCTGAGCGATGCCGTCGACCGCGAGCCGAACGCGTTCGGCGACACGCGCATGGCCCACGGATTCGACGAGCGGCAATGCGGCTCGCCACTGATCGAAGCTGAACTGGATCACCTCGGCGAACAATTGGTCCTTGCTCGAGAAGTGCCAATACACCGAGCTCGCGGGAAGGCCAGAACGTTGGGACACCTTGCTGATGGACGTGCCGTCGTAGCCCAACTCGGACGCGAGCTCGAGGGTGGCGGCGAGGATCCGCGCACGAGACTCGGCTCCTTGTTGGCTGCGGCGATCGGTCTTGGGCTGCATGGTCATTCTCCGAGATCTTGCCTCTTGCGCGGTCCACAGCATCAGCTACGATATTCCCTGGAACGATCGCTACAGCGAATGACACGGGACAGGGGAACCGCACATGGGCGCACGTACAGGAGAGCAGTATCTCGCGGGGCTACGAGGTACCGCCCGCAGCATCTGGGTGGATGGAGAGCGGGTGACCGACGTCGCCGATCATCCGAAGCTCTCTGGCGCCGCCAACGCGGTTGCCGCAGTGTTCGACCAGCAGCACCGGTACGCAGAGGAATGCCTGTTCGACGATCCCGTCACGGGCGAAGCAACAAACCTCAGCCACCTGCTGCCGCGATCCCTCGACGACCTGCGGCGCCGCCACGCCGGGCTGACGCGCATCTCGGAAGTCTCGATGGGCATCATGGGGCGCACCCCGGACTACATGAACATGAAGTTCTCGGCGTTCGCGTCCGCACCGTGGGTGTGGGCCGGCGATGACGGCCGGAACGAGACGGGGGCGGCCAACCTCCTCGCCTTCCAGCAACACATCGCCCGAAACGACGTCGCGCTGACGCACACCATCATCCAGCCCACGGTCGACAAGCGCACCGACTCGGCCATCCTCGGCAACGAGGTGACCATTCGGAAGGTCGGCGAAACCTCTGAAGGCATCGTGATCCGAGGCAGCCGCGTGCTCGGCACGCTGGCTCCGTTCGCGGATGAACAGACCGTGTATCCGGCGCTCCCGGTGCCGCCCGGCGCTGAAAAGTATGCGCTGTCGTTCGCCATCCCGCTCGACACGCCCGGCCTGAAGTTCCTGTGTCGCGACTCTGTCTCGACGCCCGGCGCGAGCCACTTCGACAAGCCGCTGTCGTCCCGGTTCGATGAGCAGGACGCCTTCTGCATCTTCGACGACGTGGTCGTCCCGTGGGATCGGATCTTCATCGACGGTGACGTCGAGATCTACAACTCGATCCAACAGACCGGGTACACGATCAACATGACGAGTCACTCGACGACTCGTGCACTCACCAAACTCGAATTCGCCTACGGGCTGGCCACACGGATGGCGCAGACGATCGGCGACCACAGCCCGACGACCATCGACATGCTCG
>JBAVTH010000619.1:0-4602 GCA_049696035.1 Ilumatobacteraceae bacterium | reverse complement strand
GTATCGCAGCGCGCACCCCTTCCGGCATCCCATGCCGACGACCCCCATACTTCGCCCCAACCCTGACCACCACGGACCTCCTGAATCAGAAGCCCGTTGCACACACCACCTGAACCCACCCTCGGTCGCAGCATGACGAGAGCCGGGCTGCGGGGGCAGAAGCCACCCCGCCGACATCGAAATCGAAATGAGTGGACCGGAACGCAACCCGGCTCGGCCCGGCTCCGGCCTCGGCTCGGCCCAACCCCGGTCGCCACGCGCCCGCGGACGCGCGCCGACCGCCCTCACCACTCGATGGTGACGTCTCCGTTGGCTCGTGCGTACTCGGCCAGGCGGTCGTCCTTGGTGACCAACGGGAGGCTGTTGTGCACGGCCGCGGCATAGATGATGCGGTCGGCGTGGTCGCCGGTGAACTCGTCGAGCTGGGCGGCGGCGACGGCGATGGCGGGGGTCAGCTCGGCGATGGTGACGATGCCATCGGCCAGCAGATCGTGCACCCAGATCTGCGTCGGGCGATCGAGGGCGACGGAGCCCTGATCCACCAGCATCGCCAGCTCCCAGACGGAGATGGCCGAGAGGAACAGCCGTGGCGCGGCGTCGATCAGCCGGCGGGCGCGCGCCGACAGCCGGTCCGAGCCCGCCTGCCACCACAGCAGGGCGTGCGTGTCGAGCAGCAAGGACTCAGTCGCCATCCCAGGCCCCGCCCGCGCTGCCCACCGCGAAGTACTCTGCGTCGCCGTCGGCCAGCAGGGTGACGGAGCCTCCGCCGAGCGCGGCGGCCTCGATCGGTACCACTCTGGCGACGGGTACGCCGTGCTTGGTGACCACCAGGGAGCGGTGGGTGGTGGCCACCTCGTCGAGCAGGGCGAGGCAGCGCGCCTTGAACGCGCTGGCCGGTACGGTGGGTTCGGACATCCGGCGATGATATCCGAAATGACCATAGTCCAATGACCATGGTCGTACATCCGTGGCGCTGGGGTGGTCAAATGCGCGTTCGCGTGTTGTTGCCGCTCGGCGCGTGCCCATAGCATTGCCGGGTCCTATCAAGCATGAGGTAAACGCGTGCCCACAATCCAGCAGCTCGTCCGCCAAGGGCGCAGCACCAAGTTCTCGAAGACGAAGACGCCGGCCCTCAAGGGCTCGCCGCAGCGTCGTGGCGTGTGCACCCGCGTGTACACCAACACCCCGAAGAAGCCGAACTCGGCACTTCGCAAGGTGGCCCGCGTGCGCCTCACCAGTGGCGTCGAAGTCACCGCCTACATCCCCGGCGAGGGCCACAATCTGCAGGAGCACAGCATCGTGCTCGTGCGTGGTGGCCGTGTGCGCGACCTTCCCGGTGTGCGCTACAAGATCATTCGCGGCGCGCTCGATGCCGCCGGCGTGAAGAACCGCAAGCAAGCCCGCAGCCGCTACGGCGCCAAGATGGCCAAGTAAGGAACGAAGAACCATGCCCCGTAAAGGTCCTGCCCAGCGTCGCGAGCTCATGCCCGACCCGATCTACCGTTCGCTCCTCGTCACCCAGCTGGTGAACAAGGTCATGCTGCACGGCAAGCGTTCGGTTGCCGAGAAGATCGTGTACGACGCGCTGAAGATGGTCGAAGAGAAGTCGGGCGCCGAGCCCATCGCCACCCTCAAGCGTGCCATCGACAACATCAAGCCCCCGCTCGAGGTCCGCAGCCGCCGCGTCGGTGGTGCCACCTATCAGGTGCCCGTCGAGGTTCGTCCTCGCCGTGCCAGCACCCTGTCGGTGCGTTGGTTGATCGACTTCAGCCGTGCCCGCCGCGAGAAGACGATGGCCGAGTGCCTGGCCGGCGAGCTGCTCGACGCGGCCAACGGTCTCGGCGCCAGCATCAAGAAGCGCGACGACATGCAGAAGATGGCCGAGAGCAACAAGGCCTTCGCCCACTACCGCTGGTAGTTTGCGCCGTCCGGAAGTGAGCTCGAACCCGCCCCTCGGGGCGGGTTCGCTCGTTTTCGCCCTGCTGCGCTTCAGTCCAGCTGCTTGCTCATCGTGTAGCTGAACGGCACGCCCACGTACTCGCCCCATGCCTCGCAGGGCGCGAACCCGACGCGCCGGTACAGCCCGACTGCGGCGGAGAGGTGCTCGCCCGTCTCCAACCGCAGCTCGGCGAAACCCTCCGCCCTCGCCGCTGCTTCGATCGTGGCCAGCACGGCGGCGCCCAGCTTGTTGCCGCGCTGCGCGGGGTCGGCCCACATCCGCTTCACCTCGGCGGCGTCGGGCGCGCCGTCGATGCGGCGATAGGCGCCGCATGCGCTGGGCGCACCGTCGAGGTAGGCGATGAAGAACGCTCCGTTGCCGTCCTCCACGTGCTCGGGCGCGATGTGCAGGAAGTTGCTGCCACCTTCCGGGGTGCCGGCGAGCAGTTCGCGATCCAGCTCGGCAAGCATCGGAGATACATCCGGATGGTCGAGCGGGCGGGCGACGACGGCCAGCTGAGGGAACCGCTGCCCTGTCTCGAACGCGTACGGCGAGGGGCCATGGCGCAGCAGGAAGTCCAGGCGCCCCTTGCACTCGTCGAGCGTGGGGATCGTGCCTGCGGGCACCCACCACATCACGGCCTCGGAGCTGACGAACCAATCACCTCGCCGGCGGAACACATCGCGGTGCAGCCCCTTGTAGGCGTAGTCGCGCAGCGCGCCGAGCGACTCCCACACCGACGCGTTGACCAGGGTGAGCGGGTTGCTGTACACGGGTGGGTCATCGGTGTTGCGCGAGTCGATGCCGTGACGCCAGATGAAACCGGGGCTGGCCTCGGCGGCTCGGTTCACCTCGTCGAGAAGGGCGACGAAGCTGGCTGTCTCGGGGTGATCCATGGGGTGCCGCAGGGTGGCGGTGTTGAACTGCGCGAGGTGAAGCTGCACGGCGCGATTCTACGAAAGGAAACGATTGCGTAGCGAAACATGTTTCGATACGATCCCGTAGCGAAACGAGAGGACAGCAATGAGCCCACACCATGCGCCGCCCACTGTCGACGAGCTCGACGGCATCGACCCGACGACGTACCGCCGCCGTTGGGCCATCCTGGCCACGATGTGCCTCAGCCTGGTGCTCATCGTCGCCACGGTCAGCTCCGTGAACGTCGCGATCCCTGCCCTGGCCAAGTCCGACCTGCGGCCCAGCGCCACCCAGATCCTGTGGATCGTCGATTCCTATGCGCTGGTCTTCGCCGCGTTGCTGCTGCCGGCCGGAGCGATCGGCGACCGGTTCGGGCGCAAGGGGGCGCTGCTGATCGGTCTGGTCATCTTCGCCGCGGCCTCTGCTTCGTGCGCGTTCATGACCAGCTCGGCTGCGCTCATCGCGTGCCGTGCGGTCATGGGCATCGGTGCTGCGCTGATCATGCCCTCCACGCTCAGCCTGCTGCAGTCGTGCTTCCCGCGTCGCGAGCGCACCAAGGCGATCGCGATGTGGGCAGGCTTCGCCGGCGCCGGCGGCGCGATCGGGCCGGTGCTCGGCGGGCTGCTGGTGGAGAACTTCTGGTACGGCTCGGTGTTCTTCGTCGCCGCCCCCATCGCCACCATTGCGTTCGTCGCATCCGCCGTGCTGGCGCCTTCCTCGCGTGAAGCCGTCACGCACCGCCTCGATTTCGGTGGTGCCGCGCTCTCGATCGCCGGGTTCGCCGCGCTGCTCGCCGCGATCATCGAGGGGCCCGAGCGCGGCTGGGGTGACGGTCTGGTGATCGCCGGGTTCGTGGTTGCCGTCGTGTGCCTCGTCGGATTCGTCGTCTTCGAGCGCCGCGCTGCGGAACCGATGCTGGACATGAAGTTCTTCCACAATCACCGCTTCGCGATGGGCAGCATGGGCATCACCGTCACGTTCTTCGCGATGTTCTCGTTGTTCTTCGTGCTCACTCAGTACCTGCAGTACGTGCAGGGCTACTCGCCGCTCGCTGCCGGTGTACGCGGCCTCCCGTTCGCGGCCACGATGATCGCGGTGTCGCCACGAGCACCGCGGATCGCTGCCCGCCTGGGTGCCAAGAAGGCAGTGGCCGGCGGCATGGCCGTGCTGATGGTGGGCCTGCTGCTGATGTCGCGGGTGGAGATCGACACTTCCTACTGGTACGTGGCTGCGTGCCTGGTGGTCATCGCCTACGGCGTCGCATCGGCGATGCCGTCGCTCAGCAGTGGCATCGTGCAGAGCGTGCCGATGCACAAGGCAGGCGTCGGCTCGGCGGTGAACGACACCACGCGTGAGGTCGGCGGCGCAATCGGCATTGCGGTGATCGGCAGCGTGGTGAACAGCATCTACCGCAGCCATGCCGCCTCGACCATCGCCCAGTTCCCGGCCGAGGTGCAGGCGATGGCCAGGATCAACATCGCCCGCGCGCTCGGTGTGCTCGACGTGATGGAGCAGCAGGGAGGCGGTGCCGCGGCCGAGCGCCTGCGGCCGGTCGTCCGCCAGGCGTTCGTCGACGGCACCCATGTCGCTTTGCGCATCTCCGCCGCCTTCGTCGCGGTCGGTGCCGTGATCATGTACATCCGCCTTCCCGACAGCGGAGAGCACGGTGCCGCGAGCCACTGATCGCGAGGCCGACCTGCCCCACCCGGTCGAGCACGTCGACCCGCGGCGGGTCAGATCGCGGA
>JBAVTH010000618.1:0-8408 GCA_049696035.1 Ilumatobacteraceae bacterium | reverse complement strand
GGCCGGCGCCGTGGGGCCTCGGCGCCGACGCGATCCATCAGCTGATCATCGACGACGAGTTGCACCGGGCGAAGGTGCGCCGGCCGACGAACCCGATCGGCATCGGCTGGGCCGGGCCGACGATCCTCTATGCGGGCACGCCCGAGCAGCACCGGCGCTACCTGTTCCCGCTCCTGTCGGGCGAGGAGTTCTGGTGCCAGCTGTTCAGCGAGCCGGGTGCCGGCAGCGACCTTGCCAACCTCGGCACGCGGGCCGTGCGCGACGGCGACGAGTTCATCGTCAACGGCCAGAAGATCTGGACGAGCGGTGCCCAGTACGCGAAGTTCGGCATCCTCATCGCCCGCACCGACCCGGATGTCGCCAAGCACAAGGGCGTCAGCTACTTCGTGTGCCCGATGGACCTACCCGGCATCGAGATCCGGCCGATCACCGAGATGACGGGTGGCCACACCTTCAACGAGGTGTTCTTCACCGACGTGCGCATTCCCGCCGAGAACCTGGTCGGCGACCTCAACGACGGCTGGCGGCTGGCGAAGGTGACGTTGGGCAACGAGCGGGTCTCGTTGAGCACGGGTGGGGTGCTCTGGGGCAACGGTCCGACCGCGATCGAGCTGATCGACAGCATCCGCGACATGGGCGCGGTCACCGACCCGCACATGCGGCAACGCATCGCCGCCGTGTACATCGAGCACATGCTGCTCGACCTGATCCGCCTGCGTACGCTCACCGCCGCGTTGAAAGGGCAACAGCCCGGGCCGGAGGCCAGCATCCGCAAGCTGCTCGCCGACGAGCACGGCCAGCATGTGATGGCACTCGCCCGCGACTACATCGGTGCCGCGGGAATGCTCGCCGGCGGCGATGGCGAGACCTTCGTGCCGGGTACCGACACCAAGAGCCTCGGGCCGGACAAACCCGACGGCGGTCTGCTGCACGCCGGTTGGTACGACGGCTTCATGTTCAGCCAGGCCCTCACCATCGGCGGAGGCACGTTCGCGGTGCAGCGCAACATCATCGCCGAACGAGTGCTGGGTCTGCCTCACGACGTCGATGTGTCCAAGGGGCTCAGCTGGGCCGAGGCGCAGCGGGCGGCGAGCCGGCAATGACCGACTGGTTGGCCGCCGCCGATCGTGTCGCCGTGGTGGCCGCGGAGCACGCGGTCGACGGCGAGCGACAACGTCGCCTGCCGATGCCGGTGGTGGAGGCGATGCGCACGGAAGGCGTGCAGCGGATGTGCGTGCCGGCCGCGTACGGCGGGCCGGAGGTCGACCCGCCGACGATCCTGGAAGTCATCGAGCGCATCGCCGCCGCCGACGGTGCGGCGGGTTGGTGCACGATGATCGCGACCACGACGTCGCTGCTGAGCCACTACGTGGAGCCCGAGCAAGCTCTAGTCATCTGGGGCGACCCTGGGAACTTCACCGGCGGTGTGTTCGCACGGAACGCACAGGCGACGAAGGTGGATGGCGGGTACCGGGTGAGCGGTGCGTGGATGTGGGGCAGTGGCACCCAGCACTGTCAGTGGATCACCGGCGGCGCCACCGGTGATGGCTTCAGCGGGTCGATGTGGTTCCGCCCGGAGCAGGTGGTGTTCGACGACACCTGGCACACCTCCGGACTGCGCGGCACGGGCAGCACCGACTTCCACGTCGACGATGTGTTCGTGCCCGACGGCCTGGCCACGCAACCGCAGGTCACCGGGCCGCAGGTGCAGTCCCCCCTCGGCGCCTTCCCCGACATGACCTTGCTGGCGGTCGGCGTCGCCGCTGCCGGCCTCGGCATCGGCCGCCACGCGCTCGACGCGATCGTGGAGCTGGGCACGGCGAAGCGACCTCAGTTCAGCAGTCGCACCATCAGCCAGTCGGGCGTCGCCCAGCACGAACTGGCCCGCGCCGAGGCCACCCTGAGGAGCGCCCGCGCGTTCCTGCTCGACGAGGTGTCGCGGGCGTGGGAGACGGCAGTGGCCGGTGGGCGGGTGGATGTCGCCGCCCGTGCCCGGATGCGGTTGGCCGGCGCCAACGCCGCCGAGGCGTGCGTGAAGGCGGCCGACACCGCCTTCACCTTGGGTGGTGGCACCTCGATCTTCGAGCACAGCCCGCTGCAACGGTGCCTGCGCGACGCTCATGTCGTGACGCAGCACATCATGGTTGCACCTCGCCTCTACGAGACCCTGGGCAAGCTGCACTTCGGCATCGAGATCGATGCGACGATGATCTGAGCGTCAGTGCCGCAGTTCGCTGCGGAAGCGGCCGCCGAGCCGAGCGAGCCACACCGCGACGACGATGATCACCGCGCCCGATGCAAGGATCAGCAACGGCACCCGTCCTTCCCCGGGGAAGAAGTGGCGGATGGCCCACGGGACGTTGACGAGCAGGCCGACGGAGCCGAACAGCGACAGCAGCACTCGGCCTGGCACGGTGCCGAGCGCGATCAGACCGATTGCGGTGGCGATGCCGAAGAGCGTGGCGAAGGCCGGCGACTGGACGCCGGTCACTGCCGCACCGACGACCATGGCAATGCCGCCGACGACCTCGGTGGTGAGCGAGGAGCGCAGCACGTTGCGGCTCGCGGCGACGACGGCCAGGGCACCCAGCAGCCACACCACGAGTCCGGTGAGCACACCGGCTTGCTGGGCGAAGTAGCCGATCGTGCCCGGCACGGCCTGCACCGCGCCGACCGCACCGACCACGAGCAGCACGAGACGATCGTTGGTGGAGCCGATCTCGATGCGGAGCGAGGCGAGCGCGATGACCACACCGACGGTCGACATGAGGATCAGGAAACCCGCCCCGTGCAGCGGCTCGGCCGTGATGGTCGACCCGACGATGGCGGCGGCGGCGCCGATGCCGGTGGTGAGCGGCGGGAACGACGTCAGGTGTCGGATGCCTGCGAACGCCAAGGTGGCGCCGACGATCCAGACGGCGCCGCCGACGGCCGCCTGGCCGGCGAACTGGGCCATGAGCGTGCCGGCGGCGACCGCCGACGCGACCAACGCCAGTGCCTGCTGCAGCGGGCGTTGCCTGCCGGCCCAGAAGGCAAGGTTGTGGGCAGCGATCATGCCGGCACACGCCAGCGCGATCGTGGACGGCGCCTCGGCGCCGAAGCCGTCCGTCGCGAGGACGCCGGCGAACAGCGCGCCCGAGGCGCTGGAGACCAGCCACAGGAACCACCGCAGACGGGTGAACGCCGGTTCGACGCCTTCGTGCACCAGGTATCCGCCGATGGCGGTCAGCGCCATCGATCCACCGCTGAGGGCGAGACGGCCGCCGAGCGCCATATCGGGCCAGTAGCGGGCGACCAGCAGGGTCAGCCCGACGATGCCCAACGTGCCGCCCAGGTAGCCGAGCGCCTCGGCGACGAGTGGAACCCGTCGCTGCGGTGTGGGCACTGCCTGCGACACGGGCTGCAGCGCCTGGGTCGCTGCTGCCTCGTACTGCTCGATGGCGTTCGCCTGTTCAGCGGAGATCAGCCCGGCTGCCGTCCACTGCCGCACGGCGGCCTCGAGGGCGCTCGACGGTTGCGGCTGTCCATGCCGGGCGGGCGACGCGCTGGGAACCATCGTCGAACCGGGACTCGCGCCGCCGGACCTGGGATGGGCCAGCAGTGCGTGTCGACCCGAGTGGTGAGTGGTCGCGTAGACGACGCCCACGATGATCGCGACCAGCAGCAGTGGCACCAAGCCGATCATGACCGAACCCCTTCCTCTCGCACCTCTCCTCAACTTCACGATGCGCCCGTTCGGCCATGCCGCCAAGGGCCGGAGTCCCTGCGTTGCCAGCTACGGTCGTGACGTGGAAGCGATCCGACTCGAACGCCGTGGGCTGGTGCTGACCGCCACGATCGAACACCCGACCTCGCCGATGAACGCCGTCGACGCGCTGCTGCACCATGAGTTCGGCGAGCTGTTCCGTGTGCTGCGTCGCGAGCGCGACGCGAGGGCGATCGTGCTCACCGGTGAGGGCAAGGCGTTCAGCGCCGGTGGCGACTTCGGCTGGTTCCCGTCGCTGCGCGACACGGCCGTGCTCGACGAGTTGCGCCGTGACGCCAAGCAGATGATCTGGGATCTGCTCGATGTGGAGGTGCCCATCGTCTGCGGCCTCAACGGAGCGGCCGCCGGACTGGGGGCATCGATTGCATTGCTGTGCGATGTGGTCGTGATGAGTGAGCGGGCGGTGATCGTCGATCCACATGTCAACGTCGGCCTGGTGGCCGGTGATGGTGGGGCTGCGGTGTGGCCGTTGCTGCTCGGTCCGTTGGCGGCCAAGCGCCATCTCCTCCTCGGCGAGCCGCTCACTGCCGCCGAAGCGCTGCGGCTGGGTGTCGCCGGCGAGGTGTGTGCCCCCGGCGCAGCGGGTGAACGGGCGCTTGCATGGGCCGAACGCCTCGCCGCTCAGCCGCCACTGGCCGTCAAGGGCACCAAGCAAGCGGTCAACGCCCAGCTCAAGCAGGCGCTGCTGACCAGCTTCGACCTGTCGACGGCGTTGGAGATCCCGTGCTTCCTGTCGCACGATCATCAGGAAGCGCTCGAGGCCATGCACGAGCAGCGCACACCGAGGTACGAGGGGAGATGAGCGACATGGACGATGTGCACGCCGAGGCGGCCAATCCTGCGCTGGAGACGATCATGACGACGCGGGCGATGCGTCGCTTCAGCGACCGGCGGGTCGCCGACGCCGACATCGAGGCGTGTTTGAAGGCCGCTCAGCAGGGGCCCAGCGGCGGCAACGTGCAGCCGCAGCAGTACGTGGTGATCACCGACGCCGGTGTGCGCGCCGAGGTCGGTGCCTTGTACCAGCGCGCCTACCACCGCTACGAGCAGTCGTTGCCGGAGCCCACCGCCTTCCCTGACGAGGTGCAGGCTGCGGCGTGGCGGCGCACGCGCGACGCCAGCCGCCACCTGGCCGACCACCTTGGTGAGGTGCCCGTGCTGGTGGTGTTCCTCCAACCGATCATCCCGTGGGGTTCGGTCGACGAGCAGGGCACGATGGACATCGGCCGGCTGGACGCCAGCGTCTACCCGGCGGTGCAGAACTTCTGCGTCGCCGCCCGCTCGCTGGGGTTGGGCACCGCGCTGACGACGGTCGTCCGCATCCATGCAGCGGAACTGCTCGCGCTGCTCGGGGTCCCGTCGCGCGACGACGGCAGCCCGCGGTTCGAAGTCGCCGCGCTCGTGCCGCTCGGCTATCCCGTGGGGAAGTTCGGCGTCGCACCGCGCAAACCGGCGGCGGCCGTGACCCACTGGAACCGTTGGGGCGACAAACGCAGGTGAACGTCGACTCGAAGGCTCAAGTCGGCGGTGAGGTGCGGTACTACCGCACATGAACGCCAACTCGAAGGCGGTGCGGCGGACTGGGTTCAGCTGCTGGCGCCGCCGTACCGGCGAAGGCCGCGGCGCCAGAACCAGCGGGAGCACCCGATCAGCACCACCGCCGAGCCGGCCGCGACGGCGACCGCCGGCCACGTGAGCCTGCCGGTGGCGGCTTCCGACGGCACGGTGACCGCGAAGGCCAACGGCACCAGGAAGGTGAGCCCGTACTTCAGCCAGCCGGGATAGATGCCCACCGGGTACTGGCCGGCTCGGTACACGCCGTCGAACAGCTCCTGCACCTCGTTCATGCGCACCAACCAGAACGACGCGGAGGCCAGCATCAGCCAGAAGCAGTAGATGGAGACGAGGCCGACGGCGAGCACGCCGATGAACGCAACGAGTGCGCGCCAGCTGACGGCATCGCCGATCTGCACGAGCGCGACCACCAACACGACGAGCCCGACGATGAGGTCGGTGAGCTGCCACAGCCTCACGTCGCGCACGCTGACCAGCACCTGCGCGTCGGCGGGCTTGGTGAGCGCGAAGTCGAGCCGGCCCTCGCGCACGTCCTCCACCACTCGCTGCATGTTCGGCTGGATCACCGAGCGGATGAGGCCGCCGACCATGGTGAACACGCCCATCACGGCCAGCAGCTGCGGGCGCGACCAGCCGCCCAGCTGGTCCGTGTGCGAGAACACCAGCGCCAGTGCGGTCAGCCCCGTCGCGATCGTCAGCAGCGACTGCACGAGTTGGATGAAGAAGTTGGCGCGGTACTGCACCTCGTTCATCACCCCGACACGCAGGAACGTGAGGGCGAGTCGGGCGGCGCCCGTCCGGTCGGGGTCGCGGCGGGTCATCAGCCGCCCACCGAACTGAACCTGGCGACGGCACGTCGCCACACCGACGACACCAGCAGAATGCCGATCGCGATCCACAGCAGCTGCATCGCCAGGCCCTGCCACAGCTGTTGCTGGGAGATCGGCCCGGTGAGCGCCGTGATCGGGAAGGCGAAGGTCCAGCGGAACGGGAACGCCCACGAGAGCTGCTGGGCCCAGTGGGGCATCAGTTGCATGGGCACCAGGCGCCCGGACAGCAGCAGCTCGGCGAGGAAGTAGGCCTCGTAGATCGCACTCACGCGGGTGGTCCAGAACGTGATCAGACCCAGCGCCCACAGCACCAGCGACCGGATGAGGTACGCGCCCCAGATCGCGAGGAAGAACACGATGCATTGGAGGACGGTGGGGCTGAGCGTGGGATGGAACACGAGCGACAACGCCAGGGCGATCGGCAGCCAGAGGATGATCACCACCACCTTGCCGCCGGCGAACTCGCCGAGGTCGTAGTGAATGGGGTGCACCGGCTTGAGCAGCTGCGAGGCGAAGTTGCCCTCTTTGATGCGCCACTCCCAACCGAACGGCGTGAACACGATGTTGACGTTGCGGACCAGCATCCACACGATGTAGTACGCCGCGAACGTGCCCGGCGTGAAGCCCTCGACGGAGCCACCGTGACTGCGGGCGATCGTGCTCCACACCACGAGGTAGATGACCGGCTCCACCACCATGCCGATCATGTAGAAGTAGGCAGCAGCTCGGTACTGGAACTGGCCGATGATCGACGTGCGCATCAACGTCGCGTACATCGACACCATCGCGTGCAGCCGGCTCTCCGCCGGTGGCTCTGCCCGACCGACGAGCGGTTCGGTCATGCCTGCGGTTCCGTGGCGAAGAGGCGTTCGATGACGTCCTCGATGGGTGCGTCCTCGATGGTGAGGTCGACCACGTCGTGTTGGGCGAGCAGCCTGCCGGTGGCCGCCGCAATGTCGCCGCGTGGCGCGTTCACCTTGATCTCCTCTCCGTCGGCCAGGCGCGCCGTGACCGTCTTGTCGAGCGAGAACCGTGAGGCGAGCGTGGCCAGCTCGCCGTCGAACAGGATGCGGCCGTGGTGGATGACGATGACCCGCTTGCACAACGCCTGCACGTCGGCCATGTAGTGGCTGGTGAGCATCACCGTGGCCGCGTAGCGCTGGTTGTAATCGGCGACGAACGTGCGGATGCGCTTCTGCATCGTGATGTCGAGACCGATCGTGGGCTCGTCGAGGAACAGCACCTTCGGCCGGTGCAGCAACGAGCCGGCGATCTCCATCTTCATTCGCTCGCCGAGCGACAGGTTGCGCACCGGCTTGGTGACGAGGTCGCCGAGGTCGAGCAGCTCGATGAGCTCGTCGCGCAGGCGCACGAAGTCGGCGCGCGGGATTCGGTAGATCGCCCGGTTGAGCTCGAAGGAGTCCATCGCCGGGAGATCCCACTGCAGCTGGTTGCGGTTGCCCATGACGAGCGTGATCTGTCGCAGCAGCCCGGCGGGCCGTGTGCGCGGTTCGTACCCGAGCACGTCGCAGCGGCCGCTGGTGGGGTGCAGCAGCCCCGACAGCATCTTCAGCGTCGTCGTCTTGCCGGCTCCGTTGGGCCCGAGGAAGCCGACCACCTCGCCGGGCTCGATGCGGAACGACACGCCATCGACCGCAGCCACCTCGCGTGTCTCGCGGTGGAAGAGGCTCCTGAGCGACGCCTTCAACCCGGCCTCACGAACGGGCACCTGGAAGATCTTGCGCAGGTCGTCGACGATCACTACGGGTTCTGGCGGCACGTCGCTCATCTTGCCCGATGATGAGCCATCGCGAGCTGTGTGTTATTCCACGACCATGACCGCGCTCGACGACCCGCCCCGCACCGCCCGTCCCGTCTTCGATCTGCTCGACCCGGCGTTCTACCAGGATGGCGTCGGGATGCACGCCGCCTTCACGTGGATGCGCGCCAACGAACCCGTGTACCGCGACGCCCGCAACGGCCTGTGGGCCGTCACTCGACACGCCGACCTGCAGGAGGTGGAGCGGCGCAGCAGCGTGTTCGCCAGCGACCATGCATACAGGGCGGTGCCTGCCGAGGAGGAGATCAACATGATCGCCCAGGACGACCCTCGGCACCGCCAGCAACGCATGCTGGTTCAGGGCGAGTTCACCGGCGCCGCCGTCGCCGCTCGGAAGCCGGAGATCGAGGCCCTGACCACCGAATTGATCGATGCCATGGTGCTGCACGCCGATGTG
>JBAVTH010000617.1:0-2378 GCA_049696035.1 Ilumatobacteraceae bacterium | reverse complement strand
CCACCAGGTCGGGCACCTCACCGAATGCGCCGAGGACCCCCGCGAGCACGCATCGGGCCGGCGGGCCGTCGACCGACCAACCGAGCACCCCAGGCGCCAGATCCGATGAGACCGGAGCTGCCTCGATCAGAGCGCCAGCGACGACGTCGCCGACCGCAGCGGCGAAGCCGCTCGAATCCTGGCGGGGTGCGGCGACGACGACATCACAGCCCAGCCGGGCAATGGCGGCGGCGAGGTACCACACGCCCGGCGAGGACACCCCGTCGTCATTGGTGACGAGAACCCGGCGCGACAGCTGATTTGACACCCCGACACCGTAGTCAACCAAGCGATTGCTTGCCAACATGTGAAGCGCGATCCGGAGGGCTCAGAGCGTCTTCAACCCGGTGACGTAGAAGTCGATGAGCGACGCGGCGACATCGGCGGGGTCGGCCGTCTTGCCGGCGCTGAACCAACGTGTCGTCCCGAGCACGCCGTCGAACATGGCCCGAACGACGACCTCCGCATCGATGTCCTTGCGGAACTCGCCCGCGGTCACTCCCTTGTGCAACACCTCACGCCAGAGCACGAGCGTCTTCTGTCGAAACTCGGCGAGTGGCGCCAGCACGGGATGTTCGGCGAATGTCCGCGGCTCGTTGCGGAGAATCACCGACTCGTGGGGATATGTCGCTGCCATGGCGACGGAGGTCCTGATGAACTCCGACAGCGTCTTCGCCATGCTCCAACCCGAATCGCGGATCTGCACCGATCGCTCGTACTGCTCGGTCACGCTCGGCAGGAGGAGCTCCAGCACGATCTGTTCTTTGGAGTCGAAGTGGTGATAGAGGCTGCCCGAGAGAATGCCGGCGGCGTTGCCGATGTCTCGCACCGTCGCACCCTTGATGCCACGCTCGGCGATCACCTGGGCCGCGATCGCGAGGATCTCGTTGCGGCGCGTCGTCGGTGGCGTCGCATCCGCCCTCGAAGGTCGTGCCATCGTCATCCCTCTCCGTCGAACGTCGACTGCACTGTACCGATCAACGCTCCGACGGCTCGAAACATCGCATCGAACAAACAAGCACTTGCTTTGCAGCCTGACATCTGGCAGGCTTCGGCGACCAGTGCACTGGCCCGCGCCAATTGGGGGCAGCGGGGGCAGGCATGAGAGGGGATTGACATGAAGAAGGCGATCAGGCTTGCGTGCGTACTCGCAGCCACCACATTGGTGGCGGCGTGTTCCACTACCGACTCCGAGAAGTCGGCCGACACCACGACGGCAACGGTGGAGTCGACCGACGCACCCGACGAGACGACGACCTCGGCAGCACCCGACGACAGTGTCGACACCACGGACACCTCCGCGGTCGAGGAACTCAGCCCGGAGACCGCATGGGCGCTCGAGTACATCGGCGGCACTGCCGGCGCGGCGGAAGGCGACTCGGTCAAAATCGGCTACGTCAACCAGGAGAACTTCTTCCCCGAGAACACCATCGGCGTCAACGCCGCGGTGGCGTTCATCAATGCCGAGCTCGGCGGGGTCGGCGGCCGACCGCTGGAAGTGGTGGCCTGCACGATCACCGTTGCCGAGGACGGCACGAAGTGCGGCACCGAGCTGGCGAACGACCCGGAGATCGCCGTCGTGATCACCGGCACCCTGCTGTTCGGCAACAAGGAGCTGTACGACTCGCTGAACGGCAACAAGCCGGTGATTCTCGGCAACGGCGTGACCGCCGACGACTTCACTACGACCGCCGGTGTCTCGTACTTCTCCGGCGGGCCGGGCGTGAACACCGGTCTCGGCATCTTCATCCGCGACTTCCTTCCCGACACCAGGTCGGTCGCCGTCATCGCCAACAACGATCCTGCGGCGCAAGCGGCGGCCAACGGCTTGTTCAAGCCCGTCATGGATGCGGCCGGCATCACCACGACGATCGTGTCCATCGACCCCACCGCCTCGGCAGCTGACGTCCAGTCGGCGCTCACCGCTGTCGGAGCCGAGTCGGCGGACGTGCTCGTCCCGATCGTCACCATCCAGCAGTGCATCAACGTGTACGACTCGATCGTCGCGCTCGACATCGACCCGACCGTGGTGACCACCGGGCTGTGCTTCGGCACCCCGCTCACCGACCACCTGGCCGAGGCCGGCGAGACCGGCACGGTTCCCGAAGGCTGGTACTTCGGCGACTACGGCTACTCGCCGTTCATGTCCGACGCCGACAACGGCACCGACACCCAGCGCGTGAAGCTGCAGGAGTACGGCGTGCCGACAGCGGGCGCCGCCTCGCTCGAGTGGACCGGTTTCGCCGGCCCGAGCTTCGCCAACACCCTGACGTTCGCCAAGCTCCTCAACTCGATCGGCGTCGACAAGGCGCTGGATGTGGCGGCAGTCGACGCTGCCC
>JBAVTH010000616.1:0-1521 GCA_049696035.1 Ilumatobacteraceae bacterium | reverse complement strand
GAACTGTTCCAGCGGTGGTGGGTGCCGAAGTCGATGGGGATGACGCTGTACGACTGCGAGATGGACGTGCGCACCGGCGGCACGTATCGGCTCAACTTCGGCGAGGGGATGGACTTCTACGGTCGCTACCTCGAGGTGACGCCGCCCTCGCTCATCGTGTGGACGAACGAGGAGGGCGGCGATGACGCATCCGTCACCACCGTGACGTTCGAGGAGCGCGACGGTCGCACGCTGCTGGTGATGAGCGAGCTGTTTCCCTCGAAGGAAGCATTCGAGGCAGACGGCGGCGGAGCTGCGGAAGCGACGCACGAGACGTTCAGCCAGCTGGACGAACTGCTCGCCACGCTGCACTGAGCATGACGGGTGCTGCCCGGGTGCAACTACCAGTACCGAATCTGGACCTACGTGGCCATGGTCGACAATGCCTACCCGGCCTTCGGCCTGCAGTCCGCCTGATGACCGAAGCGCCCGCGCCTGGGTGATCCGCCGTGCGACTTCGGCCGCGGGGCTCGGCTCCGCTATGACGACGGGGGTGAACGACCACGCCCATGCCGCGCCGAAGCCAGTCCGCGAAGAGCGGCAGCCTCCGCGCGAGGGCGTGGAGGAGGTGGCTCCGGGCATCCTTCGGCTGCAGCTGCCCATCTCGCTGCCCGGGCTGGGCCATGTGAACTGCTACGCGATGGAGGACGCCCGCGGCATCACGCTGGTCGACCCCGGCTTGCCCGGCCCGAAGACGTGGAAGGAACTGCAGCGGATCATGAAGGCCGGTGGCCTCGCGATCGAACGCGTGCATTCGGTGGTGGTCACCCATTCGCACCCGGATCACTTCGGGCAGGCAGGCCAGTTCCGCAAGCGTTTCGGGGCCGACGTGATCACGCACCAGACCTTCCGCACCTTCCTCGACCCGGAGGCCGAGGACCAGGAGAGCGCCGACGATCTGGAGATCATCGAGCGGCCGGTGAAGGCGCAGATCGAGGCGCTGCAGGGCGTGGACATGCGCCGCGGCCCGTTCGCCAAGCACACCCCGTGGGGCGGCGACCCGTACTCGCTGCCTCGTGCCCGCCGGCTGCGCTACTGGGCGATGCGCAAGGCGGCCGGTCGTTTCGTTGCCACGCCCACACCCACCCGTCGTGTGGAGGATGCCCAGGTGCTGCAGCTGGGCGGCCGCGAGTGGGTGGCCGTGCACACGCCCGGCCACACCATCGACCACCTGTGCCTCTACGACCCGGCGGCGGGGGTGATGATCAGCGGCGACCATGTGCTGCCCACGATCACGCCGCACATCTCCGGCCTGGGCACCACGGTGGACCCGTTGAAGGACTTCTTCGACAGCCTCGACCTGATGAAGACGTTCGGCGACGTGAAGACGGTGCTGCCCGCGCACGGCCTGGAGTTCGCCGACCTCTCGGGCCGCGCCGAGGCGATCAAGCGCCACCACCACGAACGCCTGGACAAGCTGCGCACGGCCAGCGGTGAGCTCGGCCGCGGCACCGTGCACGAGTTCATGCAGGTGCTGTTCCA
>JBAVTH010000615.1:0-8700 GCA_049696035.1 Ilumatobacteraceae bacterium | reverse complement strand
ACACAGGGGTGCAGGGTGTGTTCCTCGCCGGCGACTGGGTGGGGCCGCACGGCCACCTGCTGGACGCCGCACTGGCAAGCGCCCAGGCGGCCTCGAACGCAGCCCTCGCCACGGCTGCCACACTGTTGACCCGATGAACGCGCAGCACGACCTCGACGCCGACCCGTTCGAAACCGAGCGGGCGCGGTTGCAAGGGCTGGCCTACCGCATGCTGGGGTCGGTCGCCGATGCCCAGGATGTGGTGCAGGAAGCCTGGCTGCGGTGGGCGCGGCTGGGTGACGATGGCCGGGCGCAGGTGCTCCATCCGGCCGCATGGTTGACGACGTGTGCCTCGCGACTGGCGCTCGACAAGCTGAAGTCGGCGCAGCGTCAGCGCGAGGAGTACATCGGCCCGTGGTTGCCCGAGCCGATCCTCACCGATGGCGACCCGGCCGTGGCCGCCGAGCTGGCGGAGTCGTTGACGATCGGGTTCCTCGCCGTGCTCGAACGCCTGGGCCCGGTGGAGCGGGCGGTGTTCCTGCTCGCCGACGTGTTCGCCGAGCCGTACTCGGTGATCGCGCCGGTCGTCGGGTGCAGCGAGGAGGCATGCCGCCAGATCGCATCACGTGCGCGACAGCGCGTTCGACAGGAGCGACAGCTGTTCCATCCGGCCGCGGCGCGCCGTGACCAGCTCTTGCACGCGTTCATGGCAGCCTGCGCGTTCGGGCAGATCGACGACCTGCGTCGCGTGCTCAGCGACGATGTCGTGCTGGTCAGCGACGGTGGCCGCGAGGTCCACGCCGCGAGGCGGCCGGTGCTGGGCATCCCGCGTGTGGGTCGCCTGCTGACGACGCTCACGAAACGGGTGCCCGCCGATGTGCAGATCGCGCTGCACGAGGTGAACGGCGAGCCCGGGCTGGTGTTCACACGCGACGGTGTGGTAACACTCGTGATGGTGTTCGAGGTGTGGCGCGATCGCATCGCCGCGATCCGGATCATGCTGAACCCGGCCAAGCTGGCCGGCGTGCAGGCCGTGGTGCGCGGGCAGGAGGTCAGCCAGGCCGGCGGGCGATCACGATCGCCGACAGGCCGAACGGAAGGCTGAAACGGCGTAGGAAGCGGCGCTCGGCCGATGCCAGCGCCCCCAGCAGGCCACCGAGACCGGACTGGTTGCGGCCGACGTCGCTCTTGCCCTTCCCGCGCTCGATGATGCCCATCAACCAGGCGGGCGGCACGAGGAAGCTGTACGCCCCGGTCGACTTGACCACCTCCAGGCCCGCATCCTGCGCCATCGTTCGCAGCTCGCCGATGCTGAATCGTCGGCCGGTGTGGGTGACGTCGTCGTGACTGCGCCACAGGCGCTTGCCGCCCGGCTCCATGAGCGCGACCACTGCTCCAGGCTTCGCCAGGCGGGCGAACTCGCGCACGATGGCTGCCGGGTCGGGATTCATCCGATGGCACAGCGCGGTGACGCACAGCACGGTGGAGAACGAGCCGTCGCCGAACGACAGCTGGTTGAGGTCGCCACGCACCGGCAGATAGCCAGGGTAGTCGTGCTGGGCGGCCTGCAGCGCGAAGTGCTCGAAGTCGGCGATCACCGTCGGTGCGTACTGGTTCAGCCACCCGCCCGTTGCGCCCGTGCCACCCGCCGCGTCGAAGTGCAGCGTGTCGGGGCTGCGGTCGAGGTGTGGTTCGATGAGTTGGCGAAGCAGTGCCCGGGTGCTGCGATACCACCAGTGCGTCTCGCCGGCCGCCGCCATCCGTCGGTACTCGTCTGCATCCATCCACCCAGTGTGGCAGCTGACGCCCGATCACAAGTGGTCGCTGTTGCGTTCGTAGGCTGCACCGATGAGCGCCGCCGATACGCCCGCCATACCGTTCGCCGATCGTCCGCTGCCTCAGTGGTACGACGACGCCAAGCTGGGCATCTTCATCCACTGGGGGCCGTATGCCGTGCCGTGCTACGCGCCCGTCGATCGCGACATGGGCGACCTGATGGCTGCCGGCGATTGGGCCGAGATCTTCAAGTGGAGCCCGTACACCGAGTGGTACCTGAACTCGTGGGCGATCGAGGGCAGCCCGACCGAGGCGCACCACGCTGCCGCCTATGGCGGGCGCACCTACGAGAGCTTCGTGGAGGAGTTCCGTGGGCGCTCGGCCGGCGTCGACACCGCCTCCTGGGCGTCGCTGTTCCAGCAGGCGGGTGCACAGTACGTGGTGCCGGTCACGAAGCATCACGACGGCTTCCTGATGTGGCACAGCGACGTGCCCAACCCGCACCGCGACCGTTGGATGGCCGAACGCGATCACATCGGCGAGCTGGCGACGGCCGTGCGCGGGGCCGGCATGCGCTTCGGCCTGTACTACTCGGGCGGGCTGGACTGGACGTTCCAGCCGCCGCCGATCCGCGACCTGGCGACCTTGTTCGGCAACATCCCCTCGGACGAGGCGTACTCGTCGTACGCGACGGCACACGTTCGTGAACTCGTCGCGCGCTTCAGCCCGAGTGTGCTGTGGAACGACATCGGCTGGCCGGCCAACCTCGACCCCGCCGACATCATCGGCGAGTACTACTCGGTGGTGCCCGACGGCGTGGTGAACGATCGGTTCAACCTGATCAGCGTGATGACGGGCCAGTTGCACGCCGACTTCAACACGCCTGAGTACAGCACCAAGGCCAGCGAGGGTCGCAAGTGGGAGGTGTGCCGGGGCATCGGCCGTTCGTTCGGCTACAACCGGATGGAGAGCGAGGCCACGTTCCCGGCGGTCGACGAGGTCATCTGGATGCTCGTCGACATCGTCGCCCGCGGCGGCAACCTGCTCCTCAACGTCGGCCCCTCGGCCGATGGCCAGATCCCCATGGCGCAGATCGTCCGGCTCACTGCGCTCGGCTGGTGGCTGCGCGTCAACGGCGACGCGATCTACGGCACCCGTGGCGGAGGTACCGGCTCCACGGCCGACGGCCGCGAGGTGAGGTTCACGCGGCGCGACGGCGTGCGCTACGCGATCGTGCAGGGCGCCCCTCACGACGAGGTGCGGTTCGCGTGCGAGCAGCCGGAGGAGGGGGCCGAGGTGCGCATGCTCGGCAACTCGCGTGCGTTGCCCCACACCTGGGCGGGTGGCGAGTTGCGCATCGTGATCCCGGATCACCTGCCTGCTGCGCCGGCGACGGCGTTCTCGATCAGCGGCTGAGGTTTCCCCCGCACGCTGTCGAAATCGGGAAAGCTGTTCGTCGTACCGGTGACATCCAGTCCGGATGCGTCACGACCCGAGGAGAACGACATGCCCCGTTACGCCGCACTCATCTACGGCCCCGAGAACGACAGCGACACCAGTCCCGAGGTGTGGGCCACGATCATGGCCGAGTACAACGACTTCGGGGCCACCGCCGGCGCGGCCGGCGTGCTCGCCGGAGGCGAGGCGCTGCAGCCCACCCCCACAGCGACCACGGTCCACGTGCAGGGCGGCGCCAAGGGCGGCGAGGTGGTCACCACCGACGGCCCCTTCGCGGAGACCAAGGAGGTGCTCGGCGGCTTCTACCTGCTCGAGTGCGCCGATCTCGACGAGGCCATCCACTGGGCGTCGCAGATCCCCGGCTCCTGGCACGGGCGGGTCGAGGTGCGACCGGTGATCGACTTCAGCCAGAGCTGACACCACCCATGAGTGAGTCGCTGGAGCGGATGATCCGTGACGAGGGTGGCCGTGTGCTGGCCACCCTCGTGCGGCTCACCGGCGACATCGCGATCGCGGAGGACGCCGTGCAGGACGCCGTCGTCGAAGCGCTGGCCCGATGGCCGCGCGACGGCACGCCGCACAATCCCGCAGCCTGGCTGACCACGGTCGCCCGCAACCGTGCGCTCGATGTGCTGCGCCGCGAGGCTCGGCGCACGTCGAAGGAGACCAGCGCCGCGCTGCTGGACGACGGTGCAGCGATGCGGGAGGTCACCACCGATTCGATGGTCCGCGACGATCAGCTGCGATTGCTGTTCACCTGTTGCCACCCGGCGCTGGCGATCGAGGGGCGGATCGCGCTCGCGTTGCGCACGCTGTGCGGACTGAGCACCGGTGAGATCGCAACGGTCTTCCTGCAGCCCGAGCCGACCGTCGGCCAGCGCATCAGCCGGGCGAAGAAGAAGATCGCGGTCGCCCGCATCCCGTACCGCATTCCCTCCGACCACGAGTTGCCCGATCGGCTACCGGCGGTGATGGCGGTGATCCACGCGGTGCTGACCGCAGGTCACCACGCGGCCGAAGGCGCGCTCGACTCCCGTTTCGATCTCGCTGCGGATGCCGTGCGCCTGGCGCGGTTGCTGCACGATCTGATGCCCGACGAGCCGGAGGTCACCGGCCTGCTCGCGCTGACGCTGGCCACCCACGCCCGCAGCGCTGCACGCGTGGATGCAACAGGTGAGGTGGTGCTGATGGCACAACAGGATCGCGCGCGCTGGCGTCACGACGAGATCGCCGAAGCGGCGGCGCTGCTCGACCATGCGGTGCACCTTCGTCGGGCCGGCCCGTACCAGGTGCAGGCCGCGATCGCCTGCTTGCACGGGTTGGCTCGCACGTACCTCGACACCGACTGGCGGCAGATCGCCGACCTCTACGCAACCCTCGAGCGGATGGCGCCGTCGCCGGTGGTACGAGTCAACCGTGCGGTCGCGGTTGCCGAAGCCGAAGGCGTCGAGGCCGGGCTGGCGTTGCTGACCGAGGTCAGCGGCCCGCCGGCCGACCGATGGCACCTGTATTGGAGCACGGTGGGCGAGTTGTCGTACCGGGCGGGCGACCGTGAGGCCGCGGCCAAGGCGTTCGATGCAGCGCTCGGCTGCTCGCCCAACGACAGCGACCGGACGTTCCTACTTCGCCGCCGGCGTGAGATCGCCGATGAAGGCCGGTAGGCGGCGGGCGAGCTCGGCGCGATAGGCGGCGGCCCGTTCCATCTTCAGGTGTTCGTAGCCACGTACCGTGTCGGGGAGCGAGGCGATGGCGATGGCTTCGGCGAGGTTGCCGTCGGTGACCACCGGCAGCATCGATTCGATGGCGGCAACGTACTCGGGCACCATTGCGCGCTCCACACGCCGGACGTACGCCCAGCCGAAGACGTCGAGAGGGGTGCCGCGCAGGCGGCGCAGCGCACGCAGCATCGAGAACGCCGGTCGCGACCAGCGACCGAAGTGGATCTTGCTGCGCCGGCCCAGCGACCGCAAGGCGGGCGGGTGCAACAACCAGGTCACCTTCGTGCGCGTGCCGCCCACCGCCTCGGCCTGGGCTCGCGACTCCGGCAACAGCAGAAGGCGCGCCACTTCGTATTCGTCCTTGTATGCCATCAGCTTGTGCAGGTTGCGCATGACCGCATCGGTGAAGTCGTCGTGGCCGAGCACCGCGACCTTGTCGATCACCTCCGTGAACCGAGCGGCGTACTTCGCCGACTGGTAGCCGGTGAGATCACGCGTCAACCGGTCGCGCAACGAGGTGTCGTCGACGGCTTCCACGACACCGGCGGCGCTCTCTGTGTCGCGCGGGTCGACGACCCATGCCCGGCCCCACGCGAACGCGCCGAGGTTCTTCTCCACTGCCACACCGTTGAGCGCGATCGCCCGCTGGATGAGATCCGGCGCGACCGGTACGTGCCCGGCCTGCACGGCCACGCCAAGGATGAAAACGTTGACCGTGCTGTCGTCGCCCAGCAGGCCGACCACGATTCGCTGGGCGTCGACGCGCAGTTGTACGTGGGTGCTGCCCGCCAGCCGATCGTGGACCTCGGCGCCGGGGAACGGTCGATCCGGATGAACGACCATCGAGCCGGTCGCGACCTCGGCCGAGTTGGCCACCACGACCGAATGGGTCGCGGACAGAGTGCGCAGCGTGGCGTCGTTGCCGCCGACGAGCTGATCGAACGCGAGCAACACGTCGACGGAACCGGCGGTTGCCTTGTTCGACGGCTGCGGCACGTCGCGCGAGAGGCGGAGATCGCTGACCACAGGGCCCGCCTTCTGCGACAGCCCGGTCTGGTCGAGCCCGCGAACGTGGTAGCCGCCCAGCATCGCGGCCGTGCCGAGGATCTGGCTGACGGTGACGACGCCGGTGCCTCCGATCCCCGACATCCGGATGGTGCACTCGGCCGGATCGGCGACCGGAGCGGGTGCTGCCAGGCCCGTCGGCGCCGAGCGCAGCGTGCGGTCCTGGCGTGGCTTGAGCGGATGTTGCGGAGACGCCACTGCCACCTTCATGAACGCCGGGCAGTCGCCCTTCATGCAGGAGAAGTCGTAGTTGCACGAGCCCTGATCGATGCGGGTCTTGCGGCCGAACGCGGTGTCGACCGGCTGCACCGAGAGGCAGTTGCTCTTGTCGCCGCAGTCGCCGCAGCCTTCGCAGACGCGCTCGTTGATCACGACACGGAAGTTCGGTGTCTCGATCCGACCGCGCTTGCGGTCGCGTCGCTTCTCGGCTGCACACCGTTGATCGTGGATGAGCACGGTGCAACCGGGTACGGCGGCCAGCACCTCCTGCGCCTCGATCAGGCGGCTGCGGCCCCAGACCTTGACGCCCTGAGGCAGCTCCGCCGAACGATAGGGAGTGAAGTCGTCGGTGGTGACGATGATGCGCTGCACACCTTCGGCATGCAGCACCTTGCACAGCGTCGGCACGTCGAGCTGGCCGAACGCGTCCTGACCACCCGTCATCGCGACGGCTCCGTTGTAGAGGATCTTGTACGTGATGTTGGCGCCATTGGCAATGGCGCCACGGATGGCTGTCATGCCGCTGTGGAACAGGGTGCCGTCACCCAGGTTCTGGATGAGGTGCTCGTCATCGACGAACGGCGCCATGCCGAACCACTGAGCGCCCTCGTTGCCCATGGCGGTGAGGCCGACGATGTTGCCGGCACGGCCGGGCTCCATCATCATCACCATGCTGTGGCAGCCGATGCCGGCGCCGACGAGGGCCCCGTCGGGCACCTTCGTGGAGGAGTTGTGCGGGCAGCCGGAGCAGAAGAACGGGGTGCGTGTGACAGAGAGCGGGATCAGCTGGCGAAGCGGTGCCGGCTCGGGGGCCATCCGATCGGCCAAGCGTTGGGCGAGCCGGCTGCGCAGGCGGGGAGCGATGCTGTCGGCCTCCAACGTGCCGGTCATCGGGAACAGGGCGATGTCGTCCGGGGCGTGCTTGCCGTACACCCGTGGCGCATCGGCCCGTCCGTAGAGCGCGTCCTTCACCAGCCACTCGAGGTTCTGTGTCTTCTCCTCGACGACGATCACCTCGGCCAGTCCGTCGGCGAACTCGCGCACTTGCCCGACGTCGAGCGGCACCGGCATGCCGAGCTTGAAAAGGCGGATGCCCGCCGCGCTCAGATCGTGGGAGGTGCGGAAGCCGAGGATGCGCAAGGCCTCCAACGTCTCGTGGTAGGTGTGGCCGCTGGCCGCGATACCCACCCAGTCGGAAGGCCCCCGCACCGGGATCGTGTTCAGGCGGTTCAACACGCCGTATCGACTTGCCAGCTGCAAGCGCACTTCGTGGAACTCGCGCTCGAGATCGAGTGTGAACGGCGTGATCACCTGGCCGCTGGGGCGCGGCACCCACAGCTTCCCGTTCACCTCCATGGTCGGCACGTTCGGCGTGATGCGATCCGGGTGCAGCTCGACCGAGCCGGTGCCATCGGCGACGGCTTCCACCACCTTGATGCTCGCCCACACACCGCATGCGCGCGAGAGCGCGATCGCATGCCGGCCGAGATCGATGGCCTCCTGCACGTCGCCGGGGTAGATGATCGGCATGTTCAGGTCGACGAGCGTCGCACCGCTGGACGACGGGAGCGTGCTGCTCTTCGCGTTCGGATCGTCGCCGACCAAGGCGACCGCGCCTCCATGGGCGGAGGTGCCGGCGAACACGGCATGACGCAGTGCATCGCTGGCGCGGTCGAGGCCGGGGGCCTTGCCGTACCAGATGCCGATGATGCCGTCGTAGCGGCAGGAATCGAGCGTGACCGCCAGCTGGCTGCCCATCACGGCAGTGGCCGCGAGCTCCTCGTTCATGCCCGGCTGGAACACCATCTTCAGACCGTCGGCGATGGCCAGCGTGGCGGCCGCCTTCACATCGCGGTCGTACCCGGCCAGCGGGCTGCCGGGGTAGCCGCTGATGTACGCGGCGGTGTGCAGGCCGGTCCGCTGATCGGCGCGCAGCTGCTCGTAGGGAAGGCGGGCGAGCGCCTGCGAACCGCTGAGAAACGCGCGACCTTCGTCGAGGCGATACCGATCGGCCAGCTCGTACGTGTCGATCACGGTCACCGGACCATGTTGTCACCTCCCGGCAAGGCCCGTGACCGCGTCGGTGGTGCTACTTGCCTGCCTGCAGTTCGAGGTACTTCTCGCGTGCTTCGCGGTGTCCCTTGGCGCCCGAACCGATGAGACCACCGGTGCGCACCTTGCCGACCGTGTCCTCCAGGTCCTTCAGCAGGGTGGTGATGTCGTCGGTGGGGCCGGCCTGGCTGACCCGCTCGAGCTTCTCGTAGATCTTGCCCAGGTTCTCGCGGAACTGGTTGAACTCGTTGTCGAGCTCTTTGCGGGCTTCTTCCAAGTCGTTGCTCATGCCCGCACCGTAGTCGACTGCTCGCGAGCGGCAGAATGGGCGGATGACCAAGGGTGCGACGCCGGCGATCGTGATGCTGGAGGCGGCAGGGGTCGCATTCACCGTCAACGAGTTCCACCACGAGCCGGGTGAACGCAACTATGG
>JBAVTH010000614.1:0-1968 GCA_049696035.1 Ilumatobacteraceae bacterium | reverse complement strand
GATCTCGCCCTGGCGAGAAAGATGACCAAATAAGTCGGTATTTCCACAAAACATGTTGTCTGTGGAACATCCTGCTGCTAAAACCTGACTCAACCAGTCGGGATTCGGCTGCCGAGATTCGGGGAGGTCAGATGACGGGTACGGCAGAAGTGCTCGACAGCGATGTGCTCGGCGACATCGCCGCGCAGTTGGCGGCGCAGCAGGAAGCGTGGGAGACCCGCACCGGGGCCACGCCGACCGAACGCTGCTACGAGCGCATCCTCCTCACGGCGACCCACGAGGCATGGGTGATCTGCTGGCCGGCGGGGACCGAGCTCGAGCTGCACGACCACGGCAACTCATCGGGCGCGTTCAGCGTTGTCGCCGGCCATCTCGACGAAACGACAGTGGTCGACGGCGACGCAGTCGTTCGCCGGTTGGCACGAGGTGGCACGGCCAGCTTCGGACCCTCGTACGTGCACGCGGTCGCGAACCACGGCAATCGGCCCGCCACCAGCGTGCACGTGTACTCGCCCCCGCTCGAGTTCATGGACTTCTACGACCAGGCCGACGACGGAGCGCTGCTCGTGACGCGACACGACCCCGGCGAGTGGAACGCAACCGAATGACCACCGCAGTCGACGCAACCGTCGACCGACCCGACCGCAACGCACTCACCGAAGGAAGGCGAGTGGCCTGGGCCGCGCGCCGGACCGACGGCACCCACCGAGTCTCCGGGGTCGTGCGCGCAGGCTCAGCAGCGGCGGCGGCCCTCATCGTGTTGGCGCTGTGGTGGGTGCTCGCCGCTTCGGGTGCATGGAGCGAGATCATCCTCCCGACACCCGCGAAGGTGTGGCACGCCTTCATCCAATCGGTCACCATTCACGACGGCCGACGCGGCATCAGCAACTACTACTTGTGGGAACACCTCTGGGCGAGCCTGTGGCGCATTCTGCGCGGCGTGTTCTGGGCATTCGTGATCGGCGCCCCGATCGGTCTCGCACTCGGCACTTGGCGCCCGTTCGAACTGATCGCAGAGCCGATGATCAGCTTCCTGCGCAGCCTGCCGCCGCTGGCCTACTTCAGCCTGTTGATCATCTGGTTCGGCATCGACGACACCTCGAAGGTGTGGCTGCTGTTCCTCGCCGCGTTCCCGCCGATCACACTCGCAGTCGCCGCCGGCGTCGCCACCGTGCGGACCGAGCGGATCAACGCGGCGCTCGTGCTCGGCGCCACTCGGTGGCAACTCCTTCGGCACACGGTGCTGCCATCCGTGTTGCCCGACCTCATCACCGGCCTGCGAGTCGCCGTCGGATTCGCGTGGACCACGATCGTCGCCGCCGAGACCTCGAACGGCATCCCGGGCATCGGCGGGCTGGCCTGGTCGACCAAGAAGGAACTTCGTAGCGACATCGCAATCCTCTGCGTGATCGTCATCGGGATCACCGCGGTGCTGCTCGACACCGTGCTCCGACTCGCGGAACGCCGCCTCGTGCCGTGGAAGGGGCGTGCCTGACCGCACGACCGATTCCTGTCCGCCAACTTTCCCCGATCTCACCCCCATCAACCAACCATCACCAATCCAGGAGTCCAGTTCCCATGCAGCACCACCGGGCGCGTCTGCGCCTCGTCTCTCTCACCATCGCCGGCTTCGCACTTGTCGCTGCAGCCTGCGGCAGCGACAGCTCGTCGAGTCCGGCGACCGACAAGCCCTCCGACACCACCACCGCCCAGAGCACCACTCCGGAGACCACAGCGGGTGACACCGTTCCCGACACGACAGTGCCCGACACGACCGCGAGCGCGGACCTGCCTGACACGATCACCATCGGCTACCAGAACGTGCCCAACGGCGACCTCGTCGTCAAGCACGACCGGTTGCTGGAGACCGCGTTCGGCGACTCGGTCAAGGTCGAATGGAAGCTCTTCGACTCCGGCGGCTCCGTGAACGAGGCAGTCGTTGCCGGTGCCGTCGACATCGGCCTCGTC
>JBAVTH010000613.1:0-1775 GCA_049696035.1 Ilumatobacteraceae bacterium | reverse complement strand
CGTACGGGTAGCCGGGCCGAGGCATGGCCACCCGCAGCTTCTCCTCCAACGGCAGGTCGAAGAACGCCCGGGCCGTGTCCCACGCGGCTTCGATCACCTGGTGGGGAACGCCGTGGCCGACGATGGTGAGGAAGCCTGCGCGTGCGCACGCTGCATCGATTGCCGCTGGGGCGTCGGGTTCTCCGAGGTCGACGACCGGAACCCAGCTCACGCCGCACCGTCTGTGCGTCGGGCCCCCGACCGTGGCTGCAGCCACCGTCGCCACTTCGGCCTGGCGACCTCCTGCCAGACGCCATCGAACTGGCGGCGGATCGCCCGTGCCTCGGCCAGTTGCTCGCCGTGCAGCAGCCCCAACACGTAGCCGGCGCGGCCGCCGACGCCTCTTCCCTCGGCGAGTGAACGGGCGGCCTCCGCCGCGATCAACGCATCCTGATGGCGACCGAGCAGCTCCGTGACCTGCTCCAACTGCTCGGCCATCCTTCGGGCAGGCGTGCCGAACACGAGCACCAACGAGTTGGCCGCATATCGGGCCTGCTTGGCGCGGATCCGGGCTTGATGCCACGCGTCATCGGCACCTTCCACGCTCAGCTTTCGCACCGCGCGGGACAATCGCTTCCAGGTGGCCGTCATCATCGGCGGCAATGCTCGAGCAGAGGTGGCATCCGCCGCGGCGGTGAGTCGCGGCGACCGGGCAGCATCGACAAGGGCATCGAGCAGCGCCAGGTAGCGCAGCGACCCCATCGCCTCGATGACCTGCTTCGTCGCCTCGTCCTGGTCGAGCTCCAGTTCGCGCCGCACGACCGTCGCAGCCTTCGGCGTATCACGCACCCCGCCGGCGGCGAGCTGCTCCAGCCCGGCCAGCAGACGACCCTCGAGCACCTCGCGATCGCGCGCTCCGCCCAACTGGCCGGCGATCCACGCCAGTTCGTCGCGCAGCGCCGTCGACCACTCGGGTTCGAGGAGAGGCGAGAACACCTTCAGCACACTGCGCAGACGGCGGGCAGCGACCCGCATCTGATGGATGGCATCGGGGAGGTTTCGGCGCACGCGCAGGTCTTGATGGACGAACGCGGCCGCGTTCTGCGCGATGAGCGCCTTCACGGCTGCCCCAGCGGGGTCGCGGCGTCGGACGGGCGGCGTGGCAGCGATGTCGGGTGGCTCGGCAGCACGGGGCCCCAACGCGCGAGCCGCCTTCGATGCGAAGCCGCTCTCGGTCGCGCCCGCCGCCACGACTGCGTGGACGACCGGGTCGAGGTCGGCCGCCGTGCGACCGGTGGCGGCCTCCACCTCCATCTCGCGGAACCGGCCGCTGACCTGGCCGTCGATGACGACGGTGACACGATCATCGGTGAGCTCGGCGAGTGGTTGGCCGTCCTCTCCCTGGAGCAGCTGCGGCCGGCGCTCCGTCCGCAGCGTGGCAACGGGCCGCAGCGCGGCACCGCGGGTGATGCCGAGCACCATCGTCGCCAGCTGCGGCGGCGGGTTGCCGGTGGTGTGCAGCGGCAGTTGCACCTCGTCGCGAGTCGCGTTGTCGGTGTGGGGAAGCTTGAGGTGCCAGCCGTCGTCGCCGCCGCCGGTGCGCCTGCGCAGGGTGACGTGGTGGCGGGCGAGCCGCAGGTCGTCGGTGTCGTAGTAGACCGCGATGAGCCGCAACGTCGGCAGGGGGATGACCTCGGTGATGCCGGCCGCGCCGCGCAACGCGGGCACACGGAACCGGGCGGGTACCTCCAGCTTCCGCTCGATCTCCCGATGGACGCGGGGCTCGATCACACCTG
>JBAVTH010000612.1:0-1595 GCA_049696035.1 Ilumatobacteraceae bacterium | reverse complement strand
ACCTCACCGCCATGGCCCGCCTCTCGACCAGCGATCCGGTACGAACCGGCCAGATCGCCGACGCGCTCGGCAAACCCATCACCGCGCTCAGCGCCGTCCGCAACAGGCTCCTCGACCGTGGCATCATCGTCGCACCGTCAACCGGACACGTCGCCGCATCCATCCCCGGCTTCCTCGACTACGTGCTCACCGTCACCGAACCACCGAAGCCGACCGAACGCACGTCGCCGTCGAAGAAACGAACCAGCACTTCCCCCTCCAGAAAGCTACGGCGGCCAGGTCGCACTGCCTGACCCGCCGACCCACGAAGGGAGACCAGCCGATGCTCACCGTCGGACAACTCGTACAACACCTCAGCACCCTCGACCCGAGGCTCCCCATCGGGATCATCGACATCGACCGCCATCCCGGCTCGCAACGCGCCACCATCACCCTGCGCGAGCTCACCGATGTGGATGTCATCCACGAAGCCCGAACCGGCGAACCGCAGGCGGTGTGGCTGAGAGCCCAACCCTCTACCGGCCAGCCCGACCCCTTGACGGGGCGTTCGCCCTCGACTGTCGTGCTGCCCAGCCATCCCTGCGGATGCCTCATCCCCATCGCCGTCGCCGCCGGCCGCAGCATCAACCTTGACGCATTCCCGTGCCCGCACCATCAGCCCAATGACCTCGTCATCCGCTCCGCCCACCGCGCCAGCGAGTAGACCACCGCTCCGCTTCAAGGACGCCGCGCGGCTCCACGCCCGACGGTTCAGCAAGCACTCACTCGCGTCCGCCCTGCGACTGCTCAGCGCCGACCAACGAATCACCCACCCCGACGGCGGCATCGCGCTCCTCACCGAGGCCGGCCATGCCACTCGCGCAACGACGCTGTTCGCCGCGACGTACGTCCCGTCATTCCTCGGATTGCTCTACGGCTTCGCGGTCGGCAGCATCCCGCTCATCGCACTGACCGTTCCGGCGATGCTCGTGTCGGCACTCGTCCTGGGCTCGCGATGCGAACGCCAAATCCGAGCACGCCGAACCTTCGACACCGCCGGGCACCCGTGGGTCCTCTCCGACGTCGCCACCGAGCCCCACCTCGGAATCGGCAACCAACTGCTGGCCGAGGTCGTGAGTCGAGCGGAGGACGCGAGCGCCGACCTCGTGCTCACCGTCGGGGAACACAACGAGATCGCTCGGGCGCTCTACGCACGTCATCACTTCCTCGAGATCGATGGGCGAGGCCAGACGATCGCGATGCGTCGGCGGGCGGGAGCCGGCGTTATCCCCGCCCCGTGAGTGCGTTGACCCGGTTTGCCTCGACCCAACGCTCCACTTCGTCGCGCTGAAATCGAATGAGGTGACCGACCTTCACATACGGGATCCGCCGTTCCGCGATGATGCGACGCACGTAGCGAACCGAGACGCCGAGCTCGTCGGCGAGCTGCTCGACACTGATCAGGGGGGCCCTGCCGTCGCGATGCATGTGCTCCTCCAGTCCCTGTCTCGGATGTCGTCCTCACCGTGTACCCGACCCGCGATGGGGATGTCGTGTGACAAATCAGCGCCAGACGGCTATTGGCGGGCTCACTTTGACCCCTGGGTCAGAACCCG
>JBAVTH010000611.1:0-1698 GCA_049696035.1 Ilumatobacteraceae bacterium | reverse complement strand
CAACGTGGAGATGTTCGCGATCACAGCGTCGCGCTCGTGTGCGTTGGCCACCACGTCGTTCTGCACATCCACCACGACGAGTGCGGTGTTGGGGCGATCGCTCAAGCTGGTCATTGGTGTGCTCCTTCGTGCCGATCCTGCGCTGCAGGCAGCGTCACATTACTGAATGCACGACTGAGCACGTCCCGATCGTGTCGCCGGGAGGCCGCCTTCACCTCGCAGGCGGCCTAATCGCCGGCCTGACCCAACGCCGGGTCGGAGTCGCCGCGACCGTTGTCGCGGACTATCACGGTGATGATGTTGCCGTTGACCTGAACGCCGGTCTCGCCGTCGTACGTGAACGACTCCCAATTGCCGGCAATGAGCTTGTAGTAAGCGTTGACCGCCGCCGGCAGGTGGGTGACGCCGGCGGGGACCGACGCGATGACGGTGCCGTTGGTGGTCAAGCCGGTGACGTGCACCGATGGACGGTGAAGTCACCCCACATGACGTCGGCCGTGGGTTTGCCGTCGGGCACATCCGGGTACGAATACTTCATCGAAGGAGTGTCCAGATGTCATCAACGCGTGCGCTACTGCACAACCCCGTCCGTCGCCTCACGAGCGCACACCCTGGGGTCGTCAAGTTCGGTCGTGCCGGCTGGTTCGCGAAAGGTGTCGTCTACCTCGTGGCCGGCGTGTTGGCGCTGTTGATCGCGGCCAAGGCGTCGGGGTGGTCCAGTGCGGCCACCGCACCGAACACGGAGGCGAGTCCGACCGGTGCCCTGAAGACGATCGCTCAGATGTCGGGCGGCGCGCTGCTGATGTGGGTGTTGGCGGGCGGCATGCTCATCTACGCCGCGTGGCGAGTGGTCTCTGCGCTCCTTCCCGGCGGCAGCGACACCAAGGCCTGGGTGATGCGCATCGGTTACCTGGTCAGTGCCGTGATCTACGTCACGTTCGCCGTGACGGCGATCTCGCTCGCCCGCAGCGCACGCGCCACCCCCGACGGCAACACCACGGTGACCTCGTGGTCCGATCGTCTCATGGCGCACGCGGGCGGCCGACTCCTCATCGGTGTGGTGGGAGCGATCACCATCGGCGCGGGGCTCTACCGGCTCGCCAAAGGCCTCCGTAACGATGTCACCGACGAGCTCGACCTGTCGTCGCTCTCGCCGCAACGGCGCCACTGGACGGAACGCCTCGGTGCGGTCGAAGAAGTCGGACGTGGCCTCGGCATCGGGTTGATCGGCTTCTTCCTGCTGCGTGCGGCCGCCACCTACGATGCCGCGCAGGCCACCGGTCTCGACGGCGCGCTTCGCCGCTTGGCCACCGAGAACTGGGGCCTCTTGGTCGTGGTCGTCATCGGTCTCGGCTTCGCCGCCTATGGGTTGTTCTGCCTGGTGACGTTCACCCATCGCGAGCTGCAAGCACCATGAGCGCCCCTCACGATGGCCTTCGCGCGACATGGCCGATGCACCGGCGCCAGATCGTGCAACTGCTGTGTGGTTGGGCGGTGCTGACGGCCGCATGGATCGGCCTCGGCACACTCCTCACCGGCCCGCTCGCTGGTGGGGCGATCGTACGCGCCGACGAACGCGTCGCGCGTTGGATGGTCGCCCATCGGACCCCGACCTGGAACCACCTCACCGTGTGGGGATCGCTGCTTGCCGAGACGACCACGAAGGTCGTGGTGACGGCGCTGCTCGCTCTCCTGTTC
>JBAVTH010000610.1:0-3903 GCA_049696035.1 Ilumatobacteraceae bacterium | reverse complement strand
CCGCTGCAGCGCCCGCCGGATTGCCGCCGCTGCCATCACCGAGCACGACGCTGCCGGTCGGTGAGCCCGCCAAGCAGGGTGGCCGCAAGTGGCTGGTGCCGGCGCTGGTGGTGCTTGCGCTGGTCGGCGGCGGTGTCGCCTGGTTGATGCTCGGTCGCGACGACGACAAGTCGGTGGCCGGCTCGTCGACGGTTGCCATCACCGCCGCCGACTTCACGACGGTCGTGCAGCTGACCATCCCACCGATCACCGAGGTCGCCACCACTACCACCGCCGACGAGGAGACCACGACGACCGTGGCCCCGACGACCACCGTGCCCCCGACGACCACCGTGCCTGCACCGACCACGACGGCACCGCCCGCCTGGGTGCCGCCCACCGCGCCGAACCCGCCGGTGTACTCGGGCCCCGGCGCTCCGTTCGCGGTCTCCGAGCCGTTGGCGGGCGTGTTGCCGGCAGCTACCGTCCAGCCATCGCTGCTGTTCGCTCAGCAGGTCTTCGATCAGTTGGCCGCCAACGACTGGTTCACCGCCTTGTCCCACTTCCTCTTCAGGGCACCGGGCGAGGTGGAGGCCCCTCTGCTGCCCGAGCAACTGCAGCCCGAGTGGCAGGTTGCCGACCGCCTGTCGTTGCTGCTGATGGATGCACAGCTCGACCCGAACGGTGTGGCGTACGACCTGCGCGTCGGTGTGCTGGCCAACTTCGAGGACGCCACCACCAGCGTGGTCTGCGGCCACCTCTACGTGGAGATCGCCCCGAACGCGAAGGTCATCCAACTCGGCCAGTTCGACATCGTCAGCCAGGGCGAGCCACCGATGCAGCCCGAGGACTTCCTGAACCAGCCGGCGCGCATCACCGACCTGCTCACCAAGTGCCCATGACCTGAGCGGCGCTCAAGTGGGTGGCACACACGTCATCCGCACGCACATCCTTCAAGGACGAAGCAAACCTCGGAGGCGGCTCGAACGTGACTGTTGCAGCGGGCTCGCCCGATCGGACTCCTGTCATGACCACCGCAACTTGTCGGCAGTGCTTCGCCGAGTTGTCACCACAACAATGGCTGTGCCCCACCTGTGGCGTGCCCGTCCATGAACCTGCGCAGCTGCTGACGGTGCCGGCGCGTGTGCCTCCTCCTCCTCCTCCGCCACCTCCCATCGCTCCTCGTCCGATCCTTCCCTCCGATTCGAGTGAGCCGATGGGCCTCGCCCACATGGCCGACGATGACCCCCGGTTCGACGACGATCCAGCGCCGTCGTCGCCGCGGTGGCTGCTGCCCGTCGTGTTGCTGCTGGCACTCGTCTGCTCCGCCGCGCTGACCTGGAGAGCGGTCGGCGACGGCGATGACGACCCGGTGGTCTCGCCGGCGACGACGGCTTCGTCCCTCGTGGAGCTGACGATCCCGCCGCCACCCGCCTCGGTTGCGGTGCTGGCAGTCGCTGCACCGAACCCCCCGGTGTACGCGGGGCCCGGCGCGGCGTACGCACCGATCGAGCCGTTGCCCGGTGGACTGCAACCGGCAGTGGTGCAGCCCTACCTCGTGTTCGCCCAGCAGGTGTTCGATCAGCTGGCTGCCGACGATTGGGGCAGCGCCCTCGGCTACTTCTCCTTCCAGCCCGACGGTGGGATGGCCGCTCCGGTGGCCGCCGACGATCTGCAGCAGCAGTGGCTGGTCTCCGACCGCCTGTCGTTGCTGCTCCTCGACGCCACGCTCGATCCGAATGGGGTTGCTTACGTGCTGCGCGTCGCGGTCGTCGCCAACGTCGTCAACGCCACGACGAGCCTGATGTGCGGGCGGCTGTACGTCGAGATCGCACCCGACGCCAAGGTGATCCAGCGCGGCCAGTTCGCCACCGTGGCCGAGGGCGAACCGTGGTACCAGCCCGAGGATCTGCTCGCCCAGCCAGATCGCATCGCCGCCCTCGCGGCTTCCTGCCCCTGACCGCGAGCGCGCGACCAGGTCTCGTTGGCGCCCGTACCCGGCCACCGGCAGGGTCAGGCCGGGCAGCACCTCGATCGAATTGGCCGCATCGACGATCTCGGCATCGATGCCGCACGCAGCTCGCTGTCACGCGCGGATGCGCCGAGCCGGCT
The DNA here is from genome assembly GCA_049696035.1 of Ilumatobacteraceae bacterium. Lineage (GTDB taxonomy): Bacteria > Actinomycetota > Acidimicrobiia > Acidimicrobiales > Ilumatobacteraceae > UBA668. The sequence continues at coordinate 1,812 of JBAVTH010000610.1, read as the reverse complement.
TCCAGCCGCGGTGCGGCACACTGGCGCGCAGCTGCTGGGTGTACTCGTGCTGCGGGTCGTCGAGGATCTGCGCGGTCGGGCCGGCCTCCACAACGTGCCCGGACTTCATCACGATGGCCTGCTCGGTGAGCTGGCGGACCACGGCGAGGTCGTGGCTGATGATCACGTACGACACACCGGTCTCGTCGCGGATGTCGAGCAGCAGGTTCAGCACCTGAGCCTGGATGGACACGTCGAGCGCGGCGACGGATTCGTCGAGGATGATCACGCGCGGTTCGGCGGCCAGTGCCTTGGCGATTGCGACGCGCTGGCGTTGGCCACCCGACAACAGGCGGGGCAACGCCCGTGTCTGGCGTTCGTCGAGCCCGACCAGCGCCGCCAGTTCGCGGACGCGCGCCTCACGACGAGCCCGGTCGTACTCGTGATGCATCCGCAGCACCTCGTCGAGTGCGTCGCCCACCGACTGGCGCGGGTCGAGGCTGGAGTACGGGTCCTGGAAGACGATCTGCACCTCCCTGCCGCGCCGCCGCCGGCTCGCGGTGGAGCGCGTGGGCACCGAGCGGTCGCTGCCGCACGCGCGGATGACACCAGACGTCGGCTGCTCGAGTCCGACGATCATTCGGGCGATGGTGGTCTTGCCCGAGCCCGATTCGCCGACGATCGCGAACGAGCCGCCGGTGGGCACCTCGAAGGAGACGTCGTCGACGGCAACCGTGTGGCCGAACACCTTGCGCAGGTTGGTGACCGCGAGCACTGGTTCTCCGGGTTCAGGCATCTGCCACCGCCAACTTCGATCGCAGCTCGTCGGCCCGGGAGCAGCGCACGAGCCCACCGGCCAGTGGGGCGAGCGCAGGGCGATGGCTTCGGCAGTCGTCGATCGCGAACGCGCACCGCGGCGCGAACGAGCACTCATCGGTGGGCGCCTCGAAGCTGGAGAGCGGTCGACCGGGTATTGCCTTGAGCCGTACCGATGTCGCGTCGATGCGTGGGCGTGCTGCCGCCAGCGCCGCACTGTACGGGTGCAGCGGATCGTCGTGGAGCAGTTCCGACGAACGGATCTCGACGATCTGGCCGGCGTACATCACCGCCGTCCGGTCGCACACCGCCGACGCCAGCTCGAGGTCGTGGGTGATGAACAGCAGTGCGACCTCGTACTTCCGTCGGAGGTCGTCGAGGATCGCCATCACCTCGGCCTGGGTGGTGACATCGAGCGCGGTCGTGGGTTCGTCGGCGAGGATCAGTCGAGGGTCGGTGAGCAGCGCCGAGGCGATCATCACCCGTTGCAGCATGCCGCCGGAGAGCTCGTGGGGATACTGGCGAAGCCGACGCGCGCCATCGTCGATGCCGACCGCGTCGAGCAGTTCGAGCGCTCGCTCGCGTGCCATCGACCGCGACATCAGGTTGTGGGCGATCGCCGCTTCCGTCATGAAGTCGCCGATGCGTCGCACGGGGTTGATGTGGGCGCGGGGATCCTGGAAGATCATCGCCACGTCGCGGCGGAACGAACGGAGCGGTTCGCCGTTCAGCGACAGCACCTCGAGCCCGTTGAACTGCACCGAACCCGACACCTGCGCGCCCGCTGGCAGCAGACGGTCGATGGCCTTCGCGGTCATCGACTTCCCGGAGCCTGATTCGCCGACGAGCCCCACCGATTCGCCGTGATGGATCGTCAGGTTGATCCCGTCGAGCACGGTACGCAGCTGCCCCTCCACCGGCAGCTTCACCACCAGGTCGCTGACGTCGAGCAGTGGTGGCCGGCCGCTGCCTTCCGGAAACTCGGCGCCGCTCATCGGTTGCGCACCTGTGCCTGCT
>JBAVTH010000609.1:0-13249 GCA_049696035.1 Ilumatobacteraceae bacterium | reverse complement strand
CCTACGGGTTCGGGGTGTTCGTCGGCGCCGAGCTCGCCGGCGAGATCAACCTCAACGGGGTGGTCCGGGGTGCGCAGCAGGGTGCCACCATCGGGTACTGGATCGATCGGGCGAAGGCCGGCCAGCGCTACATCGCCGAGGGAGTGACGACGGTGATGCGGTTCGCCTTCGAGCAGTTGCACCTGCACCGACTGGAGATCTGCATCGTGCCGCGCAACACCAACAGCCGGCGTGTGGTCGAGGTGCTGGCAATCCGTGAGGAAGGCGTCGCAGAGCGTTTCCTCGAGATCAACGGCACATGGGAAGACCACATCCGTTACGGAATCACCGCCGAGGAGTGGCAGGCCCGCCGCGACGAGCTGTCCGCGGCCTGGCTCTGACCCGCCCGCACTACGTCGGTGTTGCGGGCCGTGGCGGGATCAGGCTTGGTCGGCCGACAGGCGAATGGCTTGCGCCTTCGCCTTGCGCACGGCCGTTCGCCGCTTCCAGTCCTTCACCTTCCAGTGGCGCAACGGCTTGGCCATGGCGCTCTTCTTTCCACGCTCGGCGTCGTGATGGTGCGGTGGCACCCAGGCTCTGCCTGGTTCGTGCACCTCGTCGGGCTCGTAACCCGCACTCACTTGGGCCGCAACGGCCTGCAACTCGCTGTTGATGCGATGCCGCTCGTTGTGGGCGTGTGCCTGTGCATCCACTTTCGGCGGCGGAACCGCTTCTTGGTTGCGATGGCGCTGGCTCATAGGTACCTCCGTGTTCGGAACGTACTGCTGCTCTCCGTATTCGCACGGTAGACCACTCGACCGGGGCCAGGTAGGGGCTTTCCGTAACAGTTCTGCGCGCTTTTCGCCACGCGCTGCGTGGTGGCCGGCTCAGCCCTTCTTGGAGCTGATCTTGGCCTGCAGGGCGGCGATGCGTTCGGCGAACCACGGCTGACGGGTGCTCCACACCTGGGGCACGAGCTCGCGATCCACCGCTTCCGGATGGGTGGCGATGTCGGCCATGTCCTGGATGGTTCGCTTGACCTCCACCAGCAGCTCGCGCGGCGCGGTGGCCGCCCGCGCCGCCATCTCGTGGGCGGCGGCCGACAACTGATCGTCGTCGTAGCAGCGATGCACCAGGCCCACCCGCTCGGCCTCGGCACCGTCCATGACCTCACCGAACACGACGCCGGCGAAGGTGGCCTGCGGGCCGACGATTCGGCGCAACATCCAGGTGTGGCCGCCGCCAGGGTGAATGCCGATCTGGAGGAACCTGGTGTCGAACTTCGCTCTGCGCGCCGCGAGGCGAACGTCGCACCCGAGCGCGAGGTTCATGCCGGCGCCGACCGCCGCGCCGTTGACCGCCGCCAACGTGGGCAACGGGCTGCGGGCGATGCGCAAGAACCCCTCGTAGATGCCGCCCAGGCTCTCCCTCGACGATTCGGCGAGGTTGCCCAGGTTGGCGCCCGCGCAGAACGCAGGCGCGGCACCGGTGACCACCAACGCGCCGACTGCAGCGTTGGCTTCGATGTCGTCCATCGCGGCGATGATCTCGGCGACCATCGGCGCGGTGAGCGTGTTGCGTTCGGCAGGGTTGTTGAGCGTGAGCGTGGCGACACCGTCGGCCACATCGACGAGAACGAGCGACATGACTGCAACCGTACTCAAGGCCGGCGCCCGGCCCGCTACCGTCGCAGCCGCATGCTCGACCACGTCTTCACCGATGCCATCAGCGCACTGCGCGACGCGTTCGAGGCCGCCTTTCTCGAGCGGCAGCCGTTCGAGGAGCACTTCCAGTCCGATGTCCTGCTCGGCGACCTCACCTGGGAGACCAGTTACGGTCTGCCCGGCGAAGGGCTGCCGCCGCGTGTCGTCGCGCACATCACCTTCGACTGGCCGTCGTGGAGCCAGACCGCGTACCGGCAGTGGTACGTCGACGAGGTGCTCGAACGCCAGCCGGCGATCGAGATCGAGATCGTCCTGCGGGTGCAGCACCTCGGCGTGGCTCCCGACCCGGCGCGCTACTACGGCGCCACCGAGGTGCTCAGCCCGCTCATCGGCGACGGACGGCTGGAACGAGCGGGCGTGACCGTCGAGATCGCCTACGGCGAGCAGGCGACGGACAACCCCGACCACGCCGTGGAAGTGACCTACGAGGGCTTGTACGAGTTGGCCGAGGTGACGTTGGCCGACGGCGCCAACACCTTGCTCGACGACCACTTCGGCGTGCTCGGCGGCTGGATCGCGGCGACCCTCGTGAAGCTCGCCGACCTGCACTGAACGCGCTGCGGCTCGTCCGATCGCGGCGCCCTGTGTCATCGTTCGCGCATGTCCGACGTCGTGCTCTACGAGGTGAGCGAGCGCATCGCCACCATCACCCTCAACCGCCCCGAGGCGCGCAATGCGCTGTCCAGCGAGGTGCTGCGCCTGCTGCCGCAACGTATGCGCGAGGCCGACGCCAGCGACGATGTCGACGTGGTCATCCTCACCGGCAGCGACCCTGCCTTCTGCGCCGGCCTCGACCTCAAGGAGCTGGGCAGCACCGGCGGCAACCTCGGCGCCACCGGTGCCGATGGCCGTCCGAACCGTGACGGCGTACGCGGCCCGTTCCCCGCGATGTCGAAGCCGGTCATCGGTGCGGTCAACGGCGTGGCCATCACCGGCGGCTTCGAGCTCGCGCTGAACTGCGACTTCCTCGTGGCGAGCGAGTTCGCCAAGTTCGGCGACACGCACTCACGCGTCGGCGTCATGCCCGGCTGGGGCCTCACCGTGCTGCTGCCGCAGGCGATCGGAGTGCGCCGCGCCCGCGAGATGAGCTTCACCGGCAACTTCATGCTGGCCGAGGAGGCCCTGCAGTTCGGGCTCGTCAATCATGTCGTCTCCCACATCGACCTGTTGCCGTTCACCCGCCAGCTCGCGCGCGACATCGTCGGCAACGACCAGCCAGGCGTTCGCCAGATACGGGCCACGTACGCGGAGATCACCGGCGACCAGCCCGGCTGGCAGATCGAGGCCACCAACGCCGCCCGCTGGCAGCGCGAGATGTTCAGGCCTGAGGCCGTCGAGGCCCGGCGCATCGCCATCCAGCAACGCGGCCGCCAGCAGTAGCAGGCGCGACCAGCGACGCCGGTCGTCAGATGGCGGCGCCTCGGTCGCGGAGGTCGGCCTTGACCGCTTCGGCGATGTCGAGGGCGAGGATCTCGGCGCCGTTCTCGTTGAGGTGGAACCCGTCGTCGGCGCGCACGTCCTTGCCGACACCGTCGCGCGGGTCGACGCGATACTCGGCCCATCCACCGTTGACGCCGCTGAACCGTGCCCAGGTGTCGACGTACACGACCTTCGGGCGCTTGGCCGCCTCCGACCGCACCACCTGGTCCTGCACCTGCAGGCGCGCCGTCACCTCGGGGTTGTCGTCATTGGGTATCCCTACCCAGATGAGCGTGCGGTTGCCGTCGGACAGGTAGTCCATCGTGTCGCCGACCCGCTTGCCGTACTCGGCGATCCAGTCGGCATCGTCGACACCCGACGCCGGCTCGTGCGCCACCGCCCACGACTTGTCGAGGTTGCGCAGGCCCTGGGCGTCGTTGCCGCCGAAGGTGACCACGACGATGTCGGGGTTCACCTGAGGCACCACCTCGCGCATGTGCGCCGGCCAGTCGAAGAAGTCGGGCCGAGCCAGCCCGGAGGACGTCTTGTAGTCGAGCTCGGTGCTGACGATGCCCGTGTCGTTGAGCAGCGTCTTGAGGTAGGGCCCGAAGCTGCCCGCATCGGAGTCGCCCAGGATCAACAGCTCGGCCGGGTCGGCGGCCGAGGGCACCGTTCGCTCCTTCACCGGTGGCTCGGTGGTGGTGGTGGCCGGCAACGTGGTGGGATTGCCGTCGGCGACCACGGTGACGATCGAGGGCTGAACGGCGGCGGCCTGCGAACCGTCGTCGCCGCCGAAAACCGCTCGGACGCCGGCATAGAGACCCCAGCCCACGGCCACCACCAGCGTGAGAGCGACAAGGCGGCGCACCCAGTAGGTGCGCTGGCTCGCCCTCTCGCGGCCCGCCGGGGCGGATCGGTGCCCGTATGACATCGACATCTCGACCAGGTTACGAGCCGGAGAACGATCCCGCGAGGGATGAAGCGCGGCCTTCCAAGGCGGCTACCATACGGAGTGGATATTTCATCCAACCAAAATCAACACTCCAAGGGGGAGACAACATGCGCAAGAGCAAGCATTTCGCTGCGATTGCTCTCGTTGCTGTCTTTGGTCTCGTGGCTGCTGCATGCGGCGACGATTCCAGCAGCACCGACACCAAGGCACCCGCAGACACGACTGCACCCGCGGACACCGCCACGGCCGACACGGCCACCGGCGACACGATGGCACCCTCCGGCGACCTGAACGTCGGCCTTGCCTTCGACACCGGCGGGCGCGGCGACGGCACGTTCAACGACTCGGCCGCCCGCGGCGCGGACCAGGCCAAGTCGGAGCTGGGCGCCACCATCGACGAGCTCGAGGCCACCACGGCCGAGGACCGTACGCCCAACTTGGAGACCCTCACCGCCAACGGCGACAACCCGATCATCGCGGTCGGTTTCGCGTTCGGTGAAGGCCTCGCCCAGGTCTCGGCCAACAACCCCGACACGATGTACGCCAACGTCGACGGCTTCTTCGAGGGCGCCGGCGACAACGTCGTCTTCCTCGGCTTCGCCGAGCACGAAGGTTCCTTCCTCGTCGGTGCGGCTGCCGCACTGAAGAGCAAGAGCGGCCACATCGGCTTCATCGGCGGCCAGGAGATCGACCTCATCAAGAAGTTCGAGGCCGGCTACACCGCTGGGGCGAAGTACATCAACCCCGACATCAAGGTCGAGGTCCAGTACCTCGGCGCTGCGGGCGACAACAACGCCTGGAACTCGCCCGACAAGGCCAAGGAAATCGCCAACGGCTGGTACGCCGATGGCGCTGACGTGGTCTACACCGCCGCCGGCGGCTCGGGCAACGGCACCATCGCCGCCGCCGTCGAGTCCAACGCATGGGCGATCGGCGTCGACAGCGACCAGTACCTGACGGCGACCCCGGAGCAGCAGGCGCACATCCTCACCTCGATGCTCAAGCGCGTCGACGTGGCGGTGTTCGAGACGATCAAGGCCGCCAAGGAAGGCACCCTCAAGGGTGGCTTCGCGACGTACGACCTCAAGGTCGACGGCGTGGGCTACTCCACCTCGGGTGGCTACCTCGACGACGTCGTCGATCAGCTCGAGCAGATCAAGGCCGACATCATCTCCGGCAAGATCGTGGTTCCCACGGCTCCCGAAGCCTGATCCACCCGTTCTGAACGGAAGCAACTGACGAGAGCCCGGGGGTCCGCCCCCGGGCTCTCTGCTATAACGGCTACCGAACGTTTCGTAAAGGGGCAGGATGAGCAACGAAACCCTGGCGGTGCAGCTCGCGGGAATCGAGAAGCGGTTCCCCGGCGTCATCGCCAATCACGACGTCAACCTCAACGTGCGAGCAGGCACGATTCACGCCATCGTGGGCGAGAACGGCGCCGGCAAGTCGACGTTGATGAAGACCCTCTACGGCATGCATCAACCCGAGGCGGGCACCATCACCGTGATGGGCACGGCAATGCACTTCCGTTCGCCCAGCGACGCCATCGCCGCCGGCATCGGCATGGTGCACCAGCACTTCATGCTCGCCGACAACTTGACCGTGTTGGAGAACATCGTGCTCGGCGCCGAGCCGGTGGCCTCAGGGGTCATCAAGTTCGAAGACGCCCGCCAACAGCTGCGAACGATCATGGACCAGTCGGGTACCCACGTCGATCTCGACGTGCCGGTGGCGGATCTCGGTGTCGGCCAGCGTCAGCGAGTGGAGATCCTCAAGGTGCTGTTCCGAGGCGCACGCATCCTCATCCTCGACGAACCCACCTCCGTGCTCGTGCCGCAAGAGGTCGACGAGTTGTTCGGCAACCTCCACCGCCTGGTTGCCGACGGCGCCACGATCATCTTCATCTCCCACAAGCTCGACGAGGTGCTCACCGTCTCCGACGACATCACCGTCATCCGCGCCGGCACCACTGTCGCCGAGGTGAAGCCCGACGCCGTCACCCGCAGCGAGCTGGCCGAGCTGATGGTGGGCAGCGAGCTGCCCTCCCCCCAAGGCCGTACCAGTGAAGTCGGCACCGTCGTGCGGCTCGAGGTGCGCAACCTCACCATCGCCGGCCCTGGCAGCAAGCCCCTCGTCGACGACGTGTCGTTCGTGATCCGCGAGGGCGAGGTGCTCGGTGTCGCCGGCGTGGAGGGCAATGGCCAGTTCGAGCTCTGCGAGGCCATCCTCGGGCAGGTGCAGCCACTCACCGGCACCGTGCACATCGCCGGCGACGACGTCACCGCCGCCAGCCCGCACCACCGCCTGGTCAACGGCCTCTCCTACATCCCGTTCGATCGCCACCGCGAAGGTCTGCTCCTGGAGTTCCCGCTGTGGGAGAACACCTTGCTCGGCCGCGACGCCGACCCCGAGTTCCTCAGCGGGCCGTTCATCAACGCGGCAGCCACCCGCAGCGACTGTCGCGACATCATCGAGCGCTTCGACGTTCGCACACCCAGCGAGATCGTGCCGGCCTATGCGCTCTCCGGCGGCAACCAGCAGAAGCTGCTCGTCGGCCGCGAGCTGTCCAGCAACCCTCGTGTCTTGATCGCAGCCCACCCCACACGCGGCGTCGACATCGGCGCCCAGGCGGCCATTTGGGACAAGCTGCGTTCGGCTCGCGACGAAGGCCTGGCCGTGCTGCTCATCTCGGCCGATCTGGAGGAGCTGATCGGCCTCTCCGACAACATCGTGGTGATGTTCGACGGGCGGATCAACGCTCGCCTCACACCTGCCGAGGCGACACCGGAACTGCTCGGCACGTACATGACCGGCGGCATCCAGGAGGTTGCATCATGAACGCTCCCGCGACAACGAACGAGAAGGGGCTTGCGGGCGTCCTCAACCGGCTGATGCGCGGCGGAGGAGGGCAGTCGACGCTCGTGACGCTGGCCAGCTCCGTCGCCGCCGTGCTGTTGGCAGTCCTCATCGGCGGTCTCGTGCTGCTGGTCACCGGCAAGGATGCCGGTCAGGCGCTCTCCAAGCTGATCGACACGGCCAGCCAGCCCAACAAACTGGCCGAAGCGCTGCAGCGCGCGACCCCGCTCATCATCGCCGCCGTGGCGGTGGCCATCGGCTTCAAGATGAACCTGTTCAACATCGGCGTCGAGGGCCAGTTCCTGATGGGCATGTTCTGGGCCGGGGTCGCCGGCGCCTACGTCGACCTTCCGCCCGTCCTGCATGTCACGTTCTGCCTGGTCGTCGGCATGGTGGCAGGTGCGATCTGGGCCGGCATCGCCGCCGTGCTGCGAGTGAAGCGTGGCGTCAACGAGGTGATCGCGACGATCATGCTCAACTCGATCGCGCTGCAGGTGCTCGACTGGCTGTTCAACGACTTCTTCCGTCACGAGACGCCCGGCAACCTCGACGTGCGCACCAAGCCGCTGCCGTCCACGGCGTGGCTGCCGACGTTGTTCACCATCAGCGCGAAGACCGAGAAGGGTGGCTCGGTGCGTACCGCGGTCACCTCGTTCGTCCTCATCGCACTGCTCGTCGTGTTGGTGTTCTGGCTGGTGGTCTACAAGAGCAAGTTCGGCTTCCGCCTTCGCGCATCCGGCGGCAACGCCGTCGCGGCCCGCACCGCCGGCATCAGCTCCAATCGCATGATCATCACGGCGATGCTGCTCTCCGGCGCCGTTGCCGGCCTCGCCGGCCTCCCGGCCCTGCTGGGCACCACCCACTCCTACGGCCCCACCCGGCCCGACGGGTACGGCTTCAACGGCATCGCGGTGGCGTTGCTCGGACGCAACCACCCGGTCGGCATCATCGTCTCGGCGATGCTGTGGGGCTTCCTGGATGCAGCCGCGGGCCCGCTCCAGGTCGCCAAGGTGCCGTCGTCGATCGTGCTGGTGATCAAGGCGATCATCCTGATCACGGTGGTGATCGTCAACGAGGTCGTCAATCGCCGAATGGCCAAACGAACGGCAGATCGAACCGCCGCCCAACTCGCGACGCCTGCGGTGGTGGCGGCATGAGCATCACCGAAGCGACCCCCGATGTCACGCCGACCGCCCGTTCCTCGTGGCTGACGCTGCTCAGCAAGCCGTCGGCGGCACGAGCCATCTCGATCGCCGGCGCGCTGTTCGTGCTGCTGTCGTTCACCCGCTGGCTCACCGACGGCAACGACCTCACCTCGTCGGGCACGATGAGCACGACGCTGCGCGTCACCACCCCGATCCTGCTCGCCGGACTCGCCGGCCTGTGGGCCGAGCGGGTGGGCATCGTCAACATCGCGATCGAGGGCATGATCATCCTCGGCACCTGGTTCGGCGGCTTCGGAGCGTGGAAGTACGGCCCATGGGTGGGCCTGCTGCTCGCCATCCTCGCCGGGTCCGTCGGTGGCCTGATCCACGCCGTCGCCGTCGTGCGCTTCAACGTCAACCACATCATCTCCGGCGTTGCGATCAACCTGTTCGCATTCGGCGCGATGCGCTACCTCAGCGAGCTCGTCTACACGCCCGACACTGGCGGCGGCATCAGCAAGTCGCCACAGCAGAAGAGCGGCATCCCTCGCCTCAACCTGCCGTTCCTCGCCGGCGGCAAGATCGGCGGCTGGAAGAGCCCCGACATGCTCGGCTGGCTCGAGCGCCGGCATTGGTTCGTCGTCGGCGACCTTGCCGGCGTGCTGCGCGGGCTCGTCTTCAACGTGTCGTGGGCGTCGATCCTCGCGCTGGCGATGGTGCCGCTCTCGGGCTGGGTGCTGTGGCGCACTCGCTTCGGCCTGCGCGTGCGTTCGTCCGGCGAAGCGCCGGCGGCGGCAGAGACCCTGGGCGTGAAGGTCTCGCCACTGCGGTACGTGGCGCTGGCGATCAGTGGTGGCCTGGCCGGGTTCGGCGGCGGCTTCCTGTCGATCGTGTCGAACAACTACTACCAGCAGGGCAGTTCCGGCAACCGGGGCTTCATCGGCCTGGCCACCACCATCTTCGGCAACTGGCGGCCCACGGGCATCCTCGGCGGCGCGACGTTGTTCGGCTTCGCCGAGGCGCTGCAGCTCGTCGGGCCCGACAGCCTGCCCAAGCTGTTCCTCTTCCTGTCGTTCGTCTGTGGCCTGGCGCTCATCGCATCGCTCGTGCGCAAGAAGCTGGTCCCCGCGATCAACGGCACCATTGCCGGCGCTGTCTTCCTGATCGGCTACCTCACGGTCGACCAGGTGCCGGAACCGCTCACCAAGGCGGCCCCGTACCTGCTGACCCTCATCGTGCTCGCGACCGCAAGTCAGCGACTGCGTCCGCCAGCCCACGCCGGCCTGCCCTACCGCAGCGGCGAGAGCCACTAGCCCAGCCTCGTGCCCGCCATGCCCAGCGGCCCACTCTCGGATGTGCGCGTCCTCGACCTCACCTCGGTGGTGATGGGGCCGCTGGCCACGCAGATCCTCGGCGACCTCGGCGCCGACGTGATCACCGTCGAGGAGATCGGTGGCGACACCAACCGGTTCATGGGCCCCGGCCGGCACCCGCTGTTCTCGGGCACCGCACTGAACCTGCTGCGCAACAAGCGCAACATCTCGCTCGACCTCAAGCACCCTGATGGCCGCGAGGCCTTCCTGCGGTTGGCGGAGCGCAGCGACATCGTGGTCACCAACCTGCGGCCCGGGCCGTTGAGCCGGCTGCGCCTCGCCTACCCCGATGTCGTGGCGCGCAAGCCCGACATCATCTACTGCCAGGCCCAGGGTTGGCCCACCGACTCCGCCGACGGCGACCGTCCGGCGTACGACGATGTGGTGCAGTCGGCATCGGGCATCGCCCACATCTACGAGCAGCAGGCAGGTGAACCCCGCATCGTCCCGTCGATCATCGCCGACAAGGTCAGCGGGATCACGATCGTGTACGCGGTGCTCGCCGCGCTCCACCATCGCGACCGCACCGGCGAGGGGCAGCGGGTGGAGGTACCGATGGTGCCGACGATGCAGGCGTTCATGCTCGTCGAGCACGGCGCCGACGCCATCTCGGAGCCGCCATTGGGCAGCACCGGCTACCGACGAGTGCTGTCGGCCGACCGCCGACCGCAACGCACGGCTGACGGCTGGATCCACATGCTCCCCTACAGCCGCGACAACTACGTCGATCTGTTCCGTCTCGGCGGGCGCGACGACCTCGCCGTCGACCCCCGCCTGGAGGACCGTGCCAGCCGCTCGGCGAACGTGGACGTGCTCTACGCGGCGGTGGCCGAGATCGTGCTCACTCGCAGCACCTCCTGGTGGCTCGGGTTCTGCGACGAGCACGACATCCCGTGCAGCCCGATCGTGAACCTCGACGAGCTGGTGGCCGGGTACCCGGTTGCCGAGCACCCACACGCGGGCGGCTACCACGTCATTCCCCCGCCCGTCGTCTTCGACGGCACCCCCGCCGACGTGCGCCGGCCGGCAGCGCTCATCGGCGAGCACGGCGACGAGGTGCTCGCCGAGCTCGGCTACGCGCCCGACGAGGTGGCCGCGCTGCGCGCCTCGGGAGCGCTGCGGTCGCGGCCCTAGCCAGGCCGGATCAGCCGCCGAGCTCGGCCACTGCCTCCACCTCGATGCCGCCTCGTGGGCGTTGCGTGAGCGTGACCCGCACATGCTGCGGCTGCGCAGAGTGCATCACCTCGCCGGCGATCTCGGCCGCGAGCGCCTCGGCGAACACCGCCCGATCGCGAAAGCCCCACAGGTAGAGCTTCAGGCTCTTGCTCTCGATGCACCACTGGGCAGGCACGTACTCGATGACCACGGTGGACAGATCCGGTTGCTGGGTGACCGGGCACATCGAGGCCAGTTCGTCGTTGGTGAACTTGACCAGCGTCACGTGGGCGGGTGCGGGGAACACCTCGACGTGCTCGACGGCATGGCGGACGGTGTGGCCGAGGATGGTCAGCTGCCGCTCGGGTACGGACGGTGAACTCATGGGCGCAAGGGTAGGGCCACCGCGGGGAGGCGCCTACGCTGTCACGATGACCTGCACCACCATCAACGTCGACGGCGAGCACGCATGAACATCGTCACCCTGCCCAAAGTGCTCCTGCACGACCACCTCGACGGCGGCCTGCGCCCTGCCACGGTCATCGAGCTGGCACAGGAGTACGGCTACCAGCACCTGCCGTCGCACGACGAAGCCGAGCTGGCGTCGTGGTTCAACCGCGGCGCCAAACGCAACGACCTGGTGCTGTACCTGGAGACGTTCGCCCACACGGTGGGGGTCATGCAGCATCGCGACGCGATCGAACGGGTGAGCTACGAATGCGCCGTCGATCTCGCGGCCGACGGTGTGGTGTACGCCGAGGTGCGCATGGCACCCGAGCTGTGCACCGAGCAGGGTCTCACCCTCGACGAGGTGGTGGCGGCGATGCTCGACGGTTTCCGCCGTGGCGCCGCCGGCACCGACCTCACCATCTACCTCATCTGCTCCGCCATGCGCACCGCGGCGCGCAGCATGGAGATCGCCGAGCTGGCCGTGCGCTGGCGCGATGCCGGCTGCGTGGGCTTCGACATCGCCGGGGCCGAGGCCGGCTACCCGCCCACTCGGCACCTCGATGCGTTCCAGTACGTGCAGCGCGAGAACTTCCACACCACCATCCATGCCGGTGAGGCGTTCGGCCTGCCCAGCATCTGGGAGGCGGTGCAGTTCTGCGGCGCCGAGCGGTTGGGCCACGGCGTGCGCATCGTCGACGACATCACCGGGGCCGAAGGCGACGAGCAGCTGGGTCGCCTGGCTGCGTTCGTGCGCGACCGACGCATTCCCCTCGAGCTGTGCCCCACCAGCAACGTCGGCACCGGCATCTGCGCCAGCATCGCCGATCACCCGATCGGCATGCTGCGCCGGCTGAAGTTCCGCGTCACCTTGAACACCGACAACCGGCTGATGAGCGCGACGTCGATGACCAAGGAGATGCAGCAGTTGAGCGAGGCGTTCGGTTGGGGTCTCGACGACTTCGAGTGGCTGACGATCAACGGGATGAAGAGCGCGTTCGCGCCGTTCCCCGAGCGCCTGAAGATCATCAACGGCATCATCAAGCCGCGCTACGCAATGGCGAAGGCAGGCGCGCTCTAGCGCAACCATCCCCGCCGCCGCAGGCGGTGCACCCGCAGCTGCCCGCGTTCACCGGCGAGGCGACCCGTCTGGCACACTCGGGGCATGGCTGTAGCGCTCCACGTCGTCGACCACCCACTGATCGCAGACTCACTCACCCGTGTCCGCGACAAGGACACACCGAACGCGTTGTTCCGCCAGGAGCTCGAGCGAATCGGCACCCTGCTGATGGCCGAGGCCACCCGCGGCCTGCCCACCCACGCCGTGCGAGTGCAGACGCCACTCACCGAGACACTGGGCCGTCAGCTCGACAACCAACCGGTGGTCGTGCCCGTGCTGCGCGCCGGCCTCGGCTTCCTGGGCGCCGCCCAGGACCTGCTGCCCAACGCCGACGTCGGCTTCATCGGCGTCGCCCGCGACGAGGAGACGCACCAGCCCAAGCCCTACGTCAACAAGCTGCCCGAGAACCTGGCCGGTCGACAGATCATCGTGCTCGACCCGATGTTGGCCACCGGCGGTTCACTGGCCCACACCTGCCGGCTGCTGGTGGAGCGAGGCGCGACGGGCACGATCATCGTCGTCTGTGTGTTGGCAGCACCTGAGGGCATCGAGCTGTTGCGCCAGGAAGGCCTCGACCTGGCCGTCTACACGGCCTCGCTCGACGAGTGCCTGAACGAGACCGCCTTCATCGTCCCCGGTCTGGGCGACGCCGGCGACCGCCAGTTCGGCTCCCCTGCCTAGGTTCGAAGTTTCGCGACGGAGTTGTCCGACGCGCGACGTTGAGATGGTGGTGAGCGGTGTGACCCGACAGTCGAGACGACGGGACCAGTTCCTCGCCTTCTACGACGCCAGCGGCGAGGAGGCGCAGCGCTACGTCGCCATCCTCCGAGCCAGCGGACCGAGCGAGTTCATGCGCCCCGACGGCTGGAACCTCGCCGGCGCCGACGACACGATCGCACTGTTCAGCCGGGTGGTCGACGGCCCACTGCAGTTGGCGGTGCTCCGCGACCGGTGAACGGCACACGCACAACGGCCCGGGGCACGAAGCCCCGGGCCGTTCCCGTCTGCGAACTGATCAGCTCAGACGAGCGTCATGTTCGGCTCGCCGCCGGCGTTCACGCCCGTGCCACGGGTGCACG
>JBAVTH010000608.1:0-1545 GCA_049696035.1 Ilumatobacteraceae bacterium | reverse complement strand
CTCAACGGTTCGGCGTTGGCCGTGCCGCGGGTCTGGGCAGCGATCGTGGAGAACTATCGACAGGCCGATGGCATGGTGCTCGTGCCCGAAGTGCTGCAGCGGTACATGCGCGGCATGACGGTGATCGGCCCGCGAGAGCCCGGTCGGTGATGAGCGCCGATCCGCTCGCCGAGCTGGCCCGTCACCGCTTCGACTACGAGACGGCCGGCCTCGACGTTGCCGACGTCGATGTCGATCCGACGGTGCAGTGGCAGCGCTGGTACCGCGAGGCCGGCGCAGCCGGGTGCACCGAGCCCAACGCATTCGTGCTAAGCACCGTCGACGAGCAGGGATGGCCGCAGTCGCGCTACCTGCTGCTGCGTGGCGCCGACAACCGTGGCTTCACCTTCTTCACCAACTACGACTCGGCCAAGAGCCGCGAGCTCGCGGCCACGGGCCGCGCGTCGATGCTGTTCACCTGGCTGCAACTGCACCGCCAGGTGCGCGTGCTCGGCGAGGTGGTGAAGGTGCCCGACGAGGAAAGCGACGAGTACTTCGCCTCGCGACCGCCGGGCTCGCAGGTGGGAGCGTGGTCGTCGCCCCAATCGCAACCGATCCCCGATCGGGCGTGGCTGGAGCAGCGCGTGCAGCAGATGGCCGAGACGTTCGGCGATGCGGTGGTGCCGCGCCCCGCCTTCTGGGGTGGCTGGTTGCTGCGCCCGCGCAGCTTCGAGTTCTGGCAGGGACGTCCCAGTCGCTTGCACGACCGCCTGCGCTACACCCTTCCGGACGACCCTGGCGACGGCTGGCAGATCGAGCGCCTCGCGCCCTGACGGGGTGGCCGGATCCGAAACCGAAGGCGCCCCTGGGCGGCAGTCGGTGTTGAGCAGTCGGGCGCGATTCACCGACGGATCTGTCTCACATCGCCCCCACGGGCGCGCTTCGGTGACGAAAGCGTCGGTGTTCCGCGCCCGTGGGCTCGGACCGGGACACGCGCTCCGGTGCTGGATCAGGGGGCGTAGAGAGCGACGAGCTGCCGCGCGGTAGTGGCGACGAGCACGCGCAGCGCGATCGGTTCCACCACTTCCACGTCGGCGCCGAGCTGCAGCAGCAGCGCGTGCGCGTGCGAGATCGACTCGATCGCGACAGTGGCGGTGACCCAGCCGTCGCCGGCAGCCGGCTCGCTCGCCTGCACCGCGAGGCCGAGCTGCTGGCAGCGGGCCGCCCCATCGGGGGACAGTCGCACGGTCGCGACGTCGCTGCCGAGCTGGGAGCGGAACGCAGTGACGCTCTTGCTCCAGTACCCGCCGAGCTCGAAGCCGGACGGGCGAACAAAGGTCTCGTCGAGCACTCGTACCCTCGACATCTGGTCGACGCGAAAGGTGGCGGGGCGATCGTGCTGGGCATGCGTCGCGGCCACGAGGTACCAGCAGCCGGCCTTGAGCACCAGGCCGAAGGGATCCAACGTCTTGGTGGACTCGCGGTTCCAGCTGCTGTAGCGCAGGCGCAGCCGCCGTTCGCCGAGCACTGCCTCGGTCACCGTCGCGAGGTGGGCAGGACGATCAG
>JBAVTH010000607.1:0-1780 GCA_049696035.1 Ilumatobacteraceae bacterium | reverse complement strand
ACGTCGGCGGCGGCTGCACCTACGCCGAGGTCGCTGCGATGTGCACGGAGCTCGGCCGGCATTGCGGCTCGACGGCGATGGTGTTCGCCATGCACCAGATCCAGGTGGCCTGCATCGTGGAGTACGGCCAGGGCATCGCGCACTTCGACCAGTTCCTGTCCGAGATCGTCATGCGTGGGCGCCTCATTGCATCTGCAACGACCGAGGCTGGGGTGGGCGGCGACGTGCGCACCAGCATCTGCGCGGTCGAGCAGTCCGGCGACCGGTTCAGCTTGGAGAAGAACGCCACGGTCATCTCGTACGGCGACCACGTCGACGACGTGCTCGTCACTGCGCGGCGCGATCCGTCCGCGGCGGCCAGCGACCAGGTGATCGTGCACGTCCAGCGCCCGCTCCTCGAGCTGGAACCTCGTGGTTCGTGGGATGCCTTCGGCATGCGCGGCACGTGCAGCATCGGCTACATGTTGCGCGCGACTGGCACGATCGACCAGGTGGTGCCCGTGCCCTACAGCGTGTTGTCCGAGCGGACGATGCTGCCGGTGACGCACATCCTCTGGTCCTCGGTCTGGCTGGGTCTGGCCGACGACGCGATGACGAAGGCCCGTACATTCGTGAGAGCTGCGGCACGCAAGTCGCCGGGCGTGACGCCGCTGGGTGCCCGTCACCTCGCGGTGGCGCAAGCGACGCTGGACACGATGCGGGCTGCGATCGATGGCGCGCTGGTGGAGTACGAGGCCATGCGCAGTGCGCCCAACGTGGAATCGACGATGAGTTTTGCCATCCGGATGAACGAGCTCAAGCTCACCTCCTCGACGCTGGTGGTCGAGATCGTGCAGGCAGCGATGCACGTCTGCGGCATTGCGGCGTATCGCAACGACACGCCGTTCTCGCTCGGACGCCACCTCCGCGACGCACACAGTGCCGCGCTGATGGTGCACAACGACCGGATCATCGAGCACAACGCGAGCCTGCTCTGCATCGCGAAGGAGATCTGAGCGATGAGTCCCGAAGATCTCCTGGCAGCCCACGTCGGCTTGCGCGATCGCCTCTTCGACGCCGGCCTGCTGATCCCTTCAGGCGTCGATGGTCTGTACGGCCGCTCGTCCGACTTCGAGAAGGTGGTTGCCGGCCTCAAGCAGGCTGTCGGCTCGTTGGGTCGGCCGGATGGGCCGATCGAGGTCGAGTTCCCACCCATGCTGCCGCGGGCCACCTTCGACCGCATCGGCTACATGCGGAACTTCCCTCAGTTGTGCGGGCCGGTGTTCTCGTTCCGGGGAGGCGAGCGAGAGTTCGCATCCCTGCTCCACTCCCTCGATGCAGGCGAACCCTACGACCATCACCTCAGCCAGGCCGATGTCGCGCTGACCCCGGCATGCTGCTATCCGGTGTACCCGACGCTGAGCGGTCGCGTGCTGCAGACCGCAGTGGTGTTCCAGACCGCGCAGTACTGCTTCCGCCACGAGCCCTCCCAGGACCCCATGCGCCTGCAGGCGTTCCGGCAGATCGAGAACATCGTCATCGGCCCTCCGGACGAGGTGCTCGACTGGCGCGAGGGTTGGCTGGAGCGAGCGCCTGCGTTGCTCGGCGATCTCGGGCTGGAGGTGCGTTCCGACGTTGCGAGCGATCAGTTTTTCGGTCGCGCCGGCCGCCTGATGTCGATGAGCCAGCGCGAGCAGCAGCTGAAGATCGAGTTCCTCGTGCCGGTGTTCGGTGAGGAGGCGCCGACGGCCTGTGCGTCGATCAACTACCACCAGGATCACTTCGGCGAGCTGTTCGGCAT
>JBAVTH010000606.1:0-3776 GCA_049696035.1 Ilumatobacteraceae bacterium | reverse complement strand
CTACCTCCTCGTCCAGTAGCGCCTTCTGAAACCGGTCAGCGAAGAACTCTGTGATCGCGGGCTTCCAGCTTCGCAGGGCAAAGCGGTTCGGATCTGACCTCATGAACCGGGAGCCCTCGTGTCTCTCCAGCACGTCCACCGAGAGTTTTGACTTCATGGTCTGCGAGGGAGTTGCGCCGTTGGTCGTCACCAGACCGAGGTGAACCGCTCGTTCGAGAATCTCCTGAGGAGACATCGGCACACCGGCGTCTCGGAGCACGACCTCGGCGGCGTCCAGAAAGGACAGCGTGTGGGCGCGTTCAACAGACACGGCCCAACATAGCATCGGACCGTGTGGTGCCACGACGCTCAGACACGCACCTCATGACGCATCTCGCCGCTATTCCGTGTGAAGTTTGACGGCAGCGTCATTCGGGCGTCCCCCGTCGTCCGTTGCTCCCGGGTTGCTCCCGAACGACCGCCCTCGATCTCCGGGAAATATCGTCTTACCAGGTACGACGCGACCACCGATCGACCAACCCGCGAATCCCTCCCGTTCCGCCAGGCTCTCCTCTTGCGCAACCGCTGTCTAGCCGCGACCTCGGACGCAATGCCCGGACACTTCACGCGACGACTTGCGTCGAGTCGACATCGGGAGGCCGGGCGCCACCTCGGCGTCATGTGTTCGCTTCGTGGAACTGCGGTGGCTTGACCTGGATGCGCTCGACAGCTCCGCCGATGCGCTTCGACGTGGTGGGTCGCCTGACACGCAGGCACCCGGCGCCGGCGACGTAGAACTCGCCGCGCTCACCCAGACCCCGAGCTCCTGGTCCGGTCGCTCGTGGACTGGGAGGCCAAGGGCCGGCCACTCACCATGCGCGACCGCCCGCGATTGCCCGGCGAGATGGTGACAGCGGTCGGCGCCGTTCATCTCGCCCCACCGGCGGAACGGCACCTTGGCCAGTCGGCCGCCGTGGCAACACGACCAGCGCCAAACCTCGTGCCCAGTCACGTAGTGTCCCCTACGGATGGGCATCAGCAGACCGGCGAGCGAGCGCAAGACCCGCTGGATCGTGGCCAAGCAGGTGTGGCAGTTCACGCTGGCCGGGCTTGCCGCCGCTGCAATCGTGGCGTTCGCGACCGGCATCGCCAGCCGCCGTGTGGGCGAACGGGAAGCGATCATCGATGCCCGCAGCACCACCCTGCTGAAGGCTCGGGGCCTGGTTGCGCCGGTCCTGACCGACGGACTCAGTCAGGAGGACCCGGCCGCAGTGCGGGCGATCGCCACCGTCGTTGAACGCGATGTGCTGGACGACTCACTCGTGCGCGTCAAGATCTGGCGCAGCGACGGCACGATCGTCTACTCCGACGAGCCGCGGCTGATCGGCACGAAGTACGTCCTCGGGGAGGACGAGCAGGCAGCCATCGCGGACGGTCTGATCGCAGCCGAGGTCAGCGACCTCTCCAAACCCGAGAACCGCTTCGAGCGCGACAACCGCAAGATGCTGGAGGTGTACCTGCCGATCGAGGCACCGAACGGCGAGCGACTGCTGTTCGAGGCCTACTTCCGGTACGCAGCAGTGTCCGCCTCGGGAACGCGCGTCTGGCGCAACTTCGCCCCGATCACGCTCGGCGGCCTGCTGGCGCTCGAGCTGGTGCAGATCCCGCTCGCATGGTCGCTGGCCCGCCGCCTGCGGCAACGACAGCGGGAACGGGAAGGCTTGTTGCAGAAGGCGCTGGAGGCGTCCGACATCGAACGGCGACGCATCGCCAGCGATCTGCATGACGGCGTCGTACAAGACCTCGTGGGTGTGGCATTCGCGCTGGGCGGCGCAGCGAGACGCAACGACATCACCGCCGAGTCCGCACAGTTGTTGGAGCACTCCGCCGAGGATGTACGCGTGAGCATCAAGGCGTTGCGATCGCTGCTGGTCGAGATCTACCCGCCGAACCTGTTCGAAGAGGGTCTGATCGCAGCCCTCACTGATCTGCTCGCGCGCACCAACGGCCAAGGCGTCAGCGCCGAACTGCACGTCGGCGAGTTGACCGGCACCTTGCCGCCCGCCGTGACCGCCCTGCTCTACCGCGCAGCGCAAGAAGCTCTGCGCAACGTGCTCAAGCACGCCAACGCCACATCCGTGTCGGTCACCGTGGCCGACAGCCACCAGGTGGCCACGCTCGACGTCACCGACGACGGTGTCGGCTTCGATCCGGCCGCGCCGGAGCATCGCACGACCGCGGGCCACTTCGGGCTGCAGGGCTTGACCGACCTGGTCGCCGGGGCCGGTGGACGATTCGAGATTCGGTCGGAGCCGGGCGCCGGCACCACGATGCATGTGGAGGTACCCCTGAAGTGATCCGCGTACTGATCGTCGACGACCACTCGGTGGTGCGGCGCGGGCTGGAGCAGATGCTGGCCACCGCCGACGGGCTGGAGGTCGTGGGCAGCGCGGCCAACGGTGAGGAGGCCGTGCTGCAGGCTGCAGCGCTGGCGCCAGACATCGTGCTGATGGACGTGTCGATGCCGGTGATGGACGGCATCGCTGCCACCCGTGCGGTGCTGGCCGACGCCGCCGCCGCAGATCGGGAGATGCGCGTGGTGGTGCTGACGTCGTTCACCGAGCAGCGGCGCGTGCTCGATGCGCTGCAGGCCGGCGCCAGCGGGTACATCCTGAAGGACTCCACCCCCGATGAAGTGATCAAGGCCGTGCACGCTGCGCACGCTGGTGGCGCACCACTGGACCCTGCCGCGGCGCGAGTGCTACTGGATTCACGCCGTGTTCAGCAGCCGGCGCAGGACCTCAGCCCGCGTGAGTCCGAAGTGCTGGCCCTCGTGGCCACCGGCCTGCCGAACAAGCAGATCGCCCGCCGGCTGGGCATCAGCGAACGCACCGTGAAAGCGCACCTGACTGCCGTGTTCCAGCAGCTCGGTGTCACCGACCGCACCCAGGCTGCGCTGTGGGCGAAGGAGCATCTGCCGGCCGCCAACGACTGAGCAACCCGCTCGCGCCGGTTGCCGTGCCGTACGTCGTGGTGTGAAAACGACTTCGAGGCCCGCACGGAGCGGGCCTCGAACGTCGGGGGGATCAGTTGTCATGCCGCTCGTGGCGGCGTACCACTCGTGGCGGCGTATCGCTCAGCCGTGGCTGGCGCCGTCGTCGGCGCCACCACCGTTACCGCCACCACCGTTACCGCCGCCGCCGTTTCCACCGCCGCCGTTTCCACCGTTGCCGCCGTTGCCGCCGTTGTCATCGGTCGTCGTCGGCGTGGTCGGGCTGGTGACAGTGGGCTGGCTCGGCGTGGTGGACGCCGTGGCGCCGTTGTCGTCGCCGGCATCGTGGCCGGCCGGATCGTCCGAACCGCTTCCGCTGGCGGTGTTGTCGTCGTTGGCGTCGTGGTTCGCCGGGTCGTCGGAGCCGTTGCCGCCACTGCCGTGATCATCATTGGCATCGTGGCCGGCCGGGTCATCCGAACCGCTGCCGTTGTCGTCGTTCACGTCGTGGTTCGCCGGGTCATCCGAGACCGAGCTGGCGGTGTTGTCGTCGTTGGCGTCATGGCCGGCCGGGTCATCCGAGACCGAGCTGACGGTGGTGTCGTCGTTCACGTCGTGGTTCGCCGGGTCATCCGACAGCGACGAGCCGGTCGTGGCTTCGGTGATCGTGCTGCTGGGGATGACCACCTGCGGCGGCGGCGTGTTGTTCACCTGCGCTGCGGCGTAGGTGGCGAGGCCACCGAAGGCGGTGACGGCGGCGAGTGCGATGGCTGTCTTGACGACGGGCTTGTACATGAGAGGCTCC
>JBAVTH010000605.1:0-2941 GCA_049696035.1 Ilumatobacteraceae bacterium | reverse complement strand
GCGGAGGAGCCGGCACCCGACCCTTCGACGCCGCTGCCCGTGCCCGACGGACCGTTGGGCGTGCGGCTCACCGACGTGACGCTCGCATGGCCGGGTGGGCCAGATGTGCAGGAAGGGCTGTCGTTCGAGGTGCCCGCCGGGACGACGGTGGCATTGGTCGGGCCGAGTGGTGCCGGCAAGAGCACGCTCGCCGCCACGCTGTTGCGATTCATCCCCGCTGCTGCCGGGCAGATCGAGTTGGTGGCCGAAGGCTCTGTCGTCGACACCTCACAGGTGGGCGGCGACGAACTACGAGATGCGGTGGGTTGGTGTGCCCAGGACGCCCACCTGTTCGATTCCACCGTCGCCGCCAACCTGCGGCTCGCCCGGCCGTCAGCAACCGATGAGGAACTGGTCGGGGCACTCGCCACGGCCCAGCTGCAGCCGTGGCTCGCCCGGCTGCCCGACGGCCTGCAGACGATGATCGGCGAGCACGGCCACACGCTCTCAGGCGGTGAACGCCAGCGCCTTGCCCTCGCCCGAGTGGTGCTGACCGACACCAGAGTGGTGGTGCTCGACGAACCCACCGAGCACCTCGACGATGCGACCGCGACAGCGTTGCTCCACGACCTGCTGGCCGCGCTGGCCGGCCGGACCCTGCTGCTGATCACCCACCGCCGCGACCTGCTGCCTGACGGCGTGCGGGTGATCGAACTGGCAGCCAGCGTCTGAGCGCCGTCACCTCTCGATGGAGTGCCAGAACGCAGTGAGGTGAGCGGCGACGACGTCCGGTTCGTCGACCATCCAGAAGTGACCGGCCTCGGGGAGGTCGAGCACGTGCGCCGATGTCCGTTCGGCGAGACGTCGCATTGCGCCGGGCTGCCGGTACTCGTCGCGATCGGCGATCACGCACAGGCCAGGCGCTCGGATCTCGTCGATGGGCGGCCCCCACTCGGTGCCGATGTGCACAGCCGACCGGTACAGGGCGAGCATCGCGTCGGCCATCGTCGCATCGACGGCAGGTGCGATCGCAGCGGCCATCTCCTGGCTCAGACCTGTGCCGGCGAGCAGGTCGATTCGAGCATCGAGGGTCGCTCCGCCGATCCACTCGGCAACCTGCTCGCCACGCTCAGGGGTCTGAAACGTGACCGCGGCACCGTGCCATGCGAAGTCCTGGTCGAGGTTCGGGTTGTCGACCACCCACGAGCGGAGATTGTCCGGGCACGCTGACGCAATCAGCAGCACCAGCAGGCCACCCCAGTCGTGGCCGACGAGATCGACCGACTCGAACCCTGCGAGCTCTTTCGACAACCACTCTGCATACCCCTGCATGGTCGGCGTGAAGCTGTCGGGCAGATCCGATCCGAACCCGGGCAGGCGGAGGCACACCGCATCCGCCAGAGCCAACCGGCGGCACACCGGCTCCCACACCTGTTCCGTCACCGGCACCCCGTGCACGAACACCAACGTCATCGCCCGCGGCCATACCGAGCGTCGAGACCCGAGTCCGTTCAGCCGACGAGGTCGGGGATGCGGACCTGTTCCGCGCGCCAGCCGATCTCGATGCCGTCGGGTCGGTGGTGGTGCCAGTGGCCGTCGGGGTCGCGCCAGGTGCGGTAGCCCTTCGATCTCCATCGGTTGTGGTGATCGCACAATGGGCCACCATTGTGAGTGCTGGTCGGCCCGGCTTGCGACCGGGGAGCATGTGGTCCGCTTCGCAGGAGTGAGCCGGAACATTGCATCCGCTGCGTGTGCAGCGACGGGCAGAGAGCAGCACTGCGTCGCGCATCGCGCCGGTGAACAGGCGTTGCTTGCGACCCATGTCCACCACCACGCCAGCACTGTCGAGCACCACGCGCCGGACGTGGCCGGTGGCCGCGGCGATCAGCGCGTCGTACGGGTCGATGACGACACCGTCGTCGGTCTCGCAGCGGCACATCGGATCGTTCGGATCCAGCGGCGCAGGGTCGCCACCGAGTGTCTTCTCGAGGTGGTGTTCGAACGCATCGAGGCCGACCACCAGGTTGACGGTGACCGCGGTGCCGGTGGCATCGGCGTTCATCGCAGCGGCGGCGTGGAAGATCGCGAACAACGCATCGAACCGGCGCTGCGCATCCGTGCGCGACATCAGGCCGACGCACATGCGCTCACCATGTTGCAGGACGCCGTCGTCCCAATCAGCGAGCCATTCGGACTGCCCGAACGCGTCGAGGATCTCCTTCAACTGCACACCCTGTGTCGCTCCACCGGCAGCGTCGAGGAAGCACTCGTTCCCGACGATGCCGATGTGAGCCCGCCGATTCTCGTGCGCACGTTCGGCGGACCGGTGTGCCCCGTCGGGGTCGGCCGCGGCGACCCACGAGTCGAGGAACGTGAGGTAGTCGGCATAGTCCAACGACGTCGCCGAACCCACCAGCGCCGACTCGCCGTCGGGGAGGTGTTCCTGCACCCGCTGGTTGGCCACCACCGAACCCAACGCATGCAGCTGCGCCACGCCCAGTTCGCCCGCTTCGGCCAACGCAGCAGCTGACGGAAACAGGTCCAGCGTCGTGCCGGCCTTCACTAAACGGCCGGCCTCGGCGAACGACCAGTTGCACGCAGCCTGGCCGAATGCGCGTGGCGTGCGATGCCCATCGACCAGATGAGTACCCGTCGCAGCGACCGTGTGCAGGAACGTTGCGACCTTCGCCTCCGCACGGCGGCGTTCGCGATCCAGCGTGCGCAAGTACGCCTCGCACTCCGCCGGCGACATCGCCGCGACGGCCACAGCATCCGGAAGGTCGAACGAACTCATGTACGTATTGTCGCAAAAGGGTGTGACACAGTTGCCTGCTGCGGAAGCTGTCAAGCGGTTTGAGACAGGTTCGGTTCGGCTGGTGGTGGTGGGTTGATCCAGGCGGTGTCGGGGACGGTGGGTGCGGTGGGTGGCCGGCGGAAGCGGTGGGGCTGGGTGGCGTAGGCG
>JBAVTH010000604.1:0-1513 GCA_049696035.1 Ilumatobacteraceae bacterium | reverse complement strand
CTGGCGGTTCGACCCCACGGCGCGTTACGCGACGAGTTCGGGCTCGACGGTGTCGCACCCGTCTGGATCGTCGGATGGATCGTCGCCAGGTCGCGGGTCACCGGTAGCTGCGACGGGTTCGTCGACGACGCTCGACGCGAGCGGGTCCTCGCTATGGAGTGGTTGCCAGCCTCGCTTCACGAGGGCGTGGGCCACGACGGCTCGGTGTTCGCGGTTCATGCCGCGCACGCCTTGGTGGTACGCGATGAGGCGGGCGACATGGAGGGTGCATTTCGCTGACGTGGCCGCATGCGTGCCGATGAGCGCGTTCCAGTTGACGTAGTTCCCGGCACTGGTGTCGGCCGACAGGTCGAGTTGGCGGGCAACGAGTCGGGCGATCTCCGATGAGCACTGGTGGATTACGGACGAGGCGAGCAGCGTCACGGTGTCGGCCGCTGGGAGCGACGTCATGGCGGTGAGGCTGAACGCGTAGCGTTGTGCCGCGCACTCGCGTAGTCGTCGTTCTTTCGCTTTCGCCTCCTCGTCTGCGGCGGCGTGCGACGTGCCGTGGGTGGTCTTGACGGCCGACGCGCCTTTCGTGGCGTGACGTTTCGCGTCGGTGCAGACCTCGACCGCGCGGACGGTGCCGGTCCACTTGTTGGTCGTGATGGCGACGCCGTGGCACGGCTCGTTTGCATGACGCTTGATGGCCTTGGTGTCGAATCCGAGACGGACAAGGGTCGTGTACCCGACGTCGGCGTGGCGTCGGTCTTCGCCTCGCCATTCGATGATCGTGATGTTCGCGGCACGGCACTGTTCGGTGAGCGCGGCGACTTCGGCGGCGAGTGCTGCGTCTTTCGCGAGCCGGGTGCAAAGTGCCGGTGCTCCCCCGTGTGGCTCACCGTCTCGTAGCGCCTTCGCGAGTTGTTCGATGATGTCGTGGTCATCAACGAAGGGGCGAAGCTCGGCCAGGTCACTCAGCGGGAGTGTCTTGTCGTCAATGAAGCGCCACAGCGCTGTCGGTGTTTCGAGGACCCGGAGGCGTGCAGCGAGCCAGGCTGGCTTCTGCCCGATCTTGGCCGCAAGGTCCTTTCGGGTCATGCCGAGATCAAGGGCGCGTCCGGCGAGGACAGCTTCTTGGGTGACGGACAGATCACTTCGTTGCAGGTTCTCGACGGCTTGGAGAACGACACGTTGGGTCGCCGTAAGTTGTCGCACGACGGCGGGGATGGCGGCGAGGCCAACTTGTTGCGCGGCGGTCCATCGGCGTTCGCCGGCGACGAGGTCGAAGAAGCCGTCGTCACGAGGGCAGACGAGGATCGGTTGCAGGACACCGTTGCTGCGAATGGACTCGATGAACGCCGCCGTGAGGGGCCTGGTCTGGTTGCCTGGGTCGGGGATGACCGCGTCGACGGCGACCAGCTGGATCGTGGCGTCGGAGTCGTCGACTCCAACGGGCGTGGGTGTTGGGTGGTCGGTTGGTTGGATGGTGGTCGTGTTCATGGCAGGGCGAGCTCCAAGGTTGGGGTTCGGT
>JBAVTH010000603.1:0-9184 GCA_049696035.1 Ilumatobacteraceae bacterium | reverse complement strand
GCCCCGCTGCGCCGCCTGGGCGACGACGAAGACCTCAAGGGGCTGACCGTGCTCTACGCGTCGGATGTCGGCAAACACATCACCGGTCAGTGGCTCGCGGTGGACGGCGGTGTCAGCGTGATCACCGGAGGTTGAGTGGAGTTCTCGGTTCACATTCCTTTCGTCGAGCTGCTCGGCTTCGAACTGCAGACGTTCGAAGGCGGTGAAGCGGAGATCGCCTTCGCGCCGAAGCCCGAGCATGAAAACTCCTTCAACGTGGTGCACGGTGGCGCCAGCATGACCCTGCTCGACGTGGTGATGGCGCACGCCGCGCGCTCGGTGGAGCCGGCCATGGGCTGCGTCACCATCGAGATGAAAACCAGCTTCATGCGCGCGGCCAAGGGTGCGCTCACCGCCCACGGCAAGCTGCTGCACCGCACCGCCACCATGGCCTTCACCGAAGGCCGCATCGTGGATGCCGAGGGCAAGCTCTGCGCCCACGCCACCGGCACCTTCAAGTTCGTGCCGCGCCTGCCGGTGGGCAAGTCCACCAACGCGCTCAACACCTTGAAGACCGACTGATGACTTCATCCGCAACCCCCGTCGCCTTCGTCACCGGCGCCGCCCGCGGCATCGGCGCGGCCATTGCCGCCACCTTCGCCGGCGAGGGCGCTCGTCTGGCCCTGCTGGATCGCGAGGGCGACCAGTGCCGGGCCACCGCGGGCAGCCTCGGGGCGTTGGCGTTCGACGTCGACCTCGCCGACCCCGACGACACCCGGCGGGTCACGACCACTGCGATCGACGCCCTCGGCGGCATCGACGTGCTGGTCAACAACGCCGGCATCCTGCACATGGCGCCACTGCTCGAGATCACCGTCGACGACTGGGATCGCACGTTCGACGTCAACGTCCGGGCGATGTTGCTCACCACGCAGGTCGCTGCCAAGGCGATGATCTCGGCCCGTCAGGCGGCCGGCTCGATCATCAACATGGCCAGCATGGGCGGCAAGCTGGGCTCGCCCAACCAGGCCCACTACGCCGCGTCGAAAGCGGCGGTCATCAGCCTCACCAGGGTGTCGGCCATCGAGCTCGGCGAGCACGGCATTCGGGTGAACTGCATCTGCCCCGGGTACGTCCTCACCGAGATGGGTGCGGCAACGAGGACGCCGGAGATGGTGGCGAAGTGGTCGGCGATGTCGCCTCTCGGCCGCTGCGCGGACCCCTCCGAAGTGGCCGACATGGCGCTCTTCCTGGCCTCCGACCAGGCCCGATACTGCACCGGTCAGGCCATGAACGTCAGTGGTGGAATGGTGATGCACTGATGGGTTTCGTAACGCAAACCGGAACGACTGCACCAACTATGGTTGCCCGAATGAGCGATTCCGTCCCCGCAGCGGGAGCTGCCGACACACCCGCGCTGTGCTTCAACGGCGTGTCGATGGTGTACCCCGACGGCACCCACGCTCTCGCCGAAACCAGCTTCGATGTCCGCCCCGGCGAGTTCGTGACGGTGGTCGGGCCATCGGGTTGCGGCAAGAGCACCCTGCTGAAGATCGCCTCCGGGCTCAACAAGCCCACCACCGGCTCCGTTGCCGTCGACGGCCGGGCGGTCGGTTACGTGTTCCAGGACGCCACCTTGCTGCAGTGGCGCAACGTGCAGCGCAACGTCGAGCTGTTGGCGGAACTGGAAGGCGTGAGCAAAGCCGAGCGGGCCCGCCGGGCCGCCGATGCGATCTCGCTGGTCGGCCTGTCCGGCTTCGAGAACAAGTACCCGAAGCAGCTCTCCGGTGGCATGAAGATGCGCGCATCCCTCGCCCGCAGCCTCGTGCTCGACCCGAAGGTCTTCCTGTTCGACGAACCCTTCGGAGCGGTCGACGAGATCACCCGCGAGCGGTTGAACGACGAAGTCATCTCGCTGTTCGCCCGCCAGGGCTTCGCCGGGTTGTTCATCACCCACTCGATCAGCGAAGCGGTGTTCCTCTCCACCCGCGTCCTGGTGATGAGCGCCCGTCCCGGCCGCATCGTGGCCGAGTTCCCGATCCCCTTCGAGTACCCGCGGGTGCCCGACCTCCGTTTCGAGCCGGAGTTCGCCCGGCTCTCGGGTGAGATCTCACACGCCCTTCGAGGTTCGCACGCATGATCGCTCAAACCAACGCCCTGGTGACGGCACTCGTTGTCGTCTTCTCCGTCGGCAGCGCACTGGCCAGTGCCCAGATCATGCAGCGCAAGGGCCGTAGCCGCGGTGCAGGCATCGCGCTCGGCCTGCTGTTCAGCCTCATCGGTGTGCTCGTCGCTGCGCTGCTGCCGTCCAAGGCCGCCGCCGACGGCACCATCGCACCCGGCAGCCGGCTTCAGCTCAGCGACTTCATCGGCCCGATCGTGGTGTTCATCTGCGTCATCGCACTCTGGGAGTACATGCACCTAGACGGGTTGCGTCGGTTCTTCGACAAGAACCCGAAGCTGCTGCCGTCACCCGCGACGGTCGTCGACGAGGCCTTCCTCACCTCGTTCTACCGCGGCAGGCTGATCGATGGCCTCGGCTGGACTGCGTACGCGGCGTTCATCGGCTTGGCGATCAGCATCGGCCTGGGCATGCTGCTGGCCGTGCTGATGGCTCGCGCACGATGGGTCGAGCGGTCGATCTACCCCTACCTCGTCGCGCTCCAGGCAACGCCGGTGCTCGCGATCGTGCCGATCATCTACATCATCTTCGGTGCAGGGATGGCCTCACGGATCTACGTCTGCGTGATGATCTCCATCTTCCCGATCGTCACCAACACGCTCTTCGGCCTGACATCGGTGGACAGCACGCAGCACGATCTGTTCACGCTGCGAGGCGCCAGCCGGTTCACCCGGCTGCGCAAGCTGCAGTTCCCGGCGGCGATGCCCAACATCTTCACCGGCTTCCGCATCTCTGCCGGCCTCGCCGTCATCGGTGCCATCGTCGGTGAGCAGTTCTTCCGCGCGGGCGAAAAACCTGGCGTCGGCATCGTGATGGACGACTTCCGCATCAAGGGTCGCTACCCCTCGATGTACGGCGGCGTCATCGTGGCAGCGCTGCTCGGCATCGCCGTCTTCTTCGCCTTCAGCGTGCTCGGCAAGCTGGTCGTCGGCCACTGGCACGAGAGCCAGCAGCGCAGCAGCTGACCCACAGATCCCCAGCCACCCGAGATCGACAGCGATCTCCCTACCCACAGCGTGAACAACTACAAAGGAGCACACATGAACTACCGACGCAGCACCAAGCTGCTCGCACTTCCCGTCCTCGCAGCATTCGCGCTCGGCGCGTGCGGCGACGACACGAAGAGCGATTCAGGCTCGTCCGGCGGCAAGGGTTCCCTGTCGGGCATCTGCCCCGACACCATCGCCATCCAGACCGACTGGATGCCGGAGGCCGAGCACGGCTTCCTGTACCAGCTGGTCGGCGCCGGCTACACCATCGACTCGGGCAAGGCGTACGTGACCGGCCCGTTGAAGGATTCGAAGGGCGAAGACACCGGCGTGAAGGTGCAGATCCGTTCCGGTGGTGCACCGCAGCAGTTCCAGCCTGTCACCCAGATCATGTACAACGGCGACGCACTGCTCGGCTACGTCTACACCGACGAGGCCGTCCAGTTCTCCGGCGAGTTCCCGACCGTGGCCATCGAGTCGGGCTTCGACAAGAACCCGCAGATGATCATGTGGGATCCGGGCACCTACCCCGACGTGAAGACCATCGCCGACCTCGGGAAGACCGACGCGACCGTCCGCTACTTCAGCGGCGCTGCGTACATGGACTTCCTCACCGGCACCGGTGTTCTCAACAAGGACAACGTCGACGGCTCGTACAACGGCGACCCGTCGCTGTTCATCGCCGACGAGGGCAAGGCTGCTCAGCAGGGCTTCGGTTCGGCTGAACCGTACCTCTACAAGAACGAGCTGAAGGACTGGGGCAAGGACGTCGCCTTCCAGTACATCAACGACGCCGGCTGGAAGAACTACGCCGAGTCGATTGCGACCAAGCCGGAGAACATCGAGAAGTACAGCGACTGCTTCAAGAAGCTGGTCCCCATCATCCAGCAGGCCAGCGTCGACTACCTGAACTCGCCGGCCACCGCCAACGCGATCATCCTCGATGCAAGCACCACCTTCGGTGCCGACTTCGGCTGGACGTACACGCAGGGTGCGGTCGACTTCGGCGTGGCCACCATCAAGAAGGACAAGCTGGTCGCCAACGGCCCCGATGGCATGGGCAGCTTCGACATGGACCGCGTGAACGAGCTGATCGCACTCGCTGTCCCGATCTACGAGGCCCAGGGCGCCAAGACGAAGGACGGCCTCAAGGCCGAGGACATCGTCACCAACCAGTTCATCGACCCCTCGATCAAGCTCTGATCGACCTCGACCACTGAGCACACGAGAGGGGGCGTCGGCGGCGGCCGGCGCCCCTTTTCGCGCCCTTCGCCGCACGGCAGCAGCGATCAGATCAGCAGCTGCACCAGGATCAGCTTGAGGATCATCGCCAGCGGCAGCACCAGGGCGTAGCCGGCGTCGACCCGCTCGTCGCCCTTCGTGCTCTCGGCTGCGTAGGCGTGCACTGCCGGCTGCGTCTCGATGCCGGCGATCTGCCCTGCCGCCGACGTCGGGCCGCTGCCCAGCACGCGGGTGAGCAACAGCGAGGCGCCGGCCAGCGCAACCGTGACGATCAGCGCGGCGAGAGCCAGCCGGCCGCCCAGCCCGGTGCCGGCGGCATCGGCAAAGGTCGCGCCGGAACGGATGCCGACCGCGCCGAGGAACATCAGGATGCCGAACTGGCGCAACGTGAGGTTGGCCGCATGAGGGATCTGCCACGTGATCGGTCCCGTGCGCGAGAGCGTCCCGAGCACCAGTCCGGCGATCAGCGGGCCGCCGCCAACGCCGAGCTCCACGCTGCCGCCGCCGGGCAGCGGCACCTCGATCAACCCGATCAGCAACCCGATCGACAGGCCGAGCGCGAACCCCATCGCATCGACCTCGCCGAGGCTGCGATCCGAGTCGCCGAGCAAGGTGGCGACCTCCCCCAGACGCGACACGGGCCCGACCACTCGCAGGCGGTCGCCCAGGCGCAGCACGAAATCGCCGTTGGCGACCAGATCGGCGTCGCCGCGCCGCACTCTGGTGACGGTGGCCCCGAAGCGCCGCTCGAGACGCAGCTCGCGCAGCGGCGTGCCGGCCAGCTTGCGGTTCGAGAGCGAGATGCGGCGGAAGTCGAGCAACGCCCGATCGAGTGCCAGGTGTCGACGGCTGCGCTCGCCTGCCCAGGCGATGAACCGCTCTACGTCGTCGGGGGCGCCGATCACGGTGCACAGGTCGCCTGGCACCAGGCGCAGGTCGCTGGTGGCGATCTCGACCATGCCGTCGTGCTCGACGCGGCCGAATGCCAGCTTGGCCCCGTCCCACGCCTCCAGCTCGCCCAGCGCCGGCAGGTCGTCACGTACGACGAGGAGGGTGGCGTTGGTCGCGTTGCGCTGCTCGGCCACCGTGGCGCCCGTTGCTGCCGACGCGTCGCCGCGATGCCCGCGACGCAGCGACCAGTGTGCGGCCAGCAGCATCATCACGACGCCGAACGGGTACGCGAGCGAGTAGCCGATGACCGGATCGGTCACCGAACCGCTGGTCACCTTGTCGCCCAGCCCGCCGATCGCTGCCGAGAGTGCCGGTGTGTTGGTGAGGGCGCCGGAGAACAGGCCGGCGCGAGCGCCGACGTCGAGGTCGAACAGGCTGCCGACACCGGTGACCGCCAGTGCAACGAGCACGAGGAGCACCGAGACGCCGGCGAGCACCTTCGCTCCGCCACGCCGGAACTCGGCCAGGAACGACGGTCCAGAGGCCAGACCGACGGTGTAGATGAAGAGCCCGAGGCCGACCTGGGTGACGATGGCGGGGGTGTTGGCCAGCCGGTCGTCGAAGGCGGAGACCGCCAGCCCGGCGAACAGGGCAGCCGCCGGTCCGAGCGCGACGCCGGCGATGCGCACGGAGCCGAGGGCCGCACCGACACCCATCACGAGGAACAGCAGCAGCAATGGATTGTCGATGAGCACGCTCACGGCGTCCTTTCTACCTGGCCACCGTGGTCGGCTTGCGCCCGGGTGTCAGATGTAACTGCAGAGATCGAAGCGGTTGCCGTCGGGGTCGGCGAGGTTCGCGATGCGGCCGTAGGGCTCGGCACGTGCAGCGCTCAGCAGGGTCGCTCCGATCGCCACCAGCCGCGCCAGCTCGTCGTCGAAGCCGCCCGCGTCGCAGGAGAGGTCGAGATGCATCGCCCCCGCCCGAGCACGGCCACGCTGGATGCCGATGCGCCGAGTGCCGGCAGCGTCGGCAAGCACGATCCAGCGGTCGCCGTCCTCGCGTTCGGCCTCGTCCAACGCCAGCACGGCCCGCCAGAACAGCGCCAGCTGATCGGGATGAGGGCTGTCGATGGTGACGAGGTCGAAGCGGACGCCCATCAGCCGGCCCCGATCACGCGACACGCGACCGTCGAGGCTCGACTGCCACTGCCCGATCCGATCACGAGGCGACGGCCATCGCGAGCACCACCTGCAGCAACACGTCGGCGCCGGCAGCCACGTCGGCCGGTGCGGTGTGCTCGGCGATGTTGTGCGACAGGCCGTTGACGCTGGGCACGAACACCATCGCCGTCGGGCACACCCGCGCCAGCATCTGGGCGTCGTGGCCCGCCCCGCTGGGCATTCGCTTCGTCGTATGGCCCAAACGGGTGGCAGTGGTCTCCACCAGGTCGATCATCTGGGCGTCGAACTCGACAGGTTCGAAGCGGGCCAGCGTGCGCCGTTCGACGAGCACGCCCTCCTCCAGCGCCAACTGGTCGCACAAGGCTGCGAACACGGCCTCGGCCTGCTGCAGCAGCTGCTCGTCGGTGTTGCGCAGGTCGACCGTCATCGTCACCGTCGCCGGCACCACGTTGACCAGGTTGGGGTGGAACTCGAGCCGGCCCACCGTCGCGACCTGGGTGCCACCCATCTCGGTGGCGAGCGCACGCACTCCTGTCGTGATGGCCGCGGCGACGTAGCCGGGGTCGCGCCGCAACCGCATCGGGGTGGTGCCGGCATGCGCAGATTGGCCGGCGATGGTGAGCTCGGTCCAGGAGATGCCTTGCACACCGGTGACGGCGCCGATCGTGACCGCTTCGTCCTCCAACACCGGGCCCTGCTCGATGTGCAGCTCGAAGTAGGCATGCGGGGGAGACGCGGCGGGGCACGGGGTGGGGCCCGCATAGCCGATGCGGGCCAGCTCGTCGCCGAGGCGGGCGCCGTCGTCGGCGGCCTTGACGTCGAGCGCCTCCTCCAGAGCCATGCCCCCCACGTACACGAGGCTGCCGAGCATGTCGGGTTGGAAGCGGGCGCCCTCCTCGTTGGTGAAGAACGCCACGGCGATCGGGTGCACGGTGGAGATGTCGTGCTGTGCCAGCGTCTCCACGATCTCGAGACCGCCGAGTACGCCGAGGTTGCCGTCGAAGCGGCCACCGGTACGCACGGTGTCGATGTGCGAGCCCACCATCACCGGCGCCGCCTCGGGGTCGGTGCCGGGTCGCACGCCCACCACGTTGCCGGCGGCGTCGATGGTGACAGAGAGGCCGAGGTCGTGCATCCACCCGACGACGAGATCGCGCCCCTCACGGTCGGCGTCGGTGAGCGCGAGACGTGCGCAACCGTGTTCGCCGGCGGGCCCGATCACTGCACCGATCTCGCCGAGCGCCTCCAGTCGCGCCCACAGCCTGGCGCCGTCGACTCGAAGCGCTTCGTGGCTCACGGCCGCCCCAACGGACGGCCGAAGTTGAACGAGGAGATCTCGCGCAGGGCCTCGCCGAAGCCACGCACCGCCCCTTCGAACAGCTGCCTGCCCAGCTCTGCAGTTGCTGCGGTGGGATCGCCGATGTAGCCGTCGGGGTAGAAGTCGTTCGACATCCAGCCGAAGCTGACGCGGCCGCCGAAGCGCACGTACTGGTTGAGCGCGATGACCTCCGGCACCCGCCGCTCGGCGAGGCCCACGTCGACGAGGTGTGGCGCCAGGTGCAGCATGATCGACGTTTCCTCGGTGCCACCGTGAACACCCATGCCCAGCTCGTCGGCCGGCGAACTGCCGCCCTGGTCGGCCGGCACGCCGGGGTGGGCGAGGAACGTCATCAGTCCGTGCGCCAGGCGCAGCTCGCGGTTGGCCACGTTCAGCAGTGCGCTGTTGCCGCCGTGACCGTTGAGGAACACCAACCGCTTCGCCGGCGTGGTGGCGATGCAGCGACCGATGTCGTCGAGCACCGCCAGCAGCGTGGTGGCGCTGAGCCAGACGGTGCCTGCGCTCCAGGCGTGCTCGTTGCTCTTCGTGTACTCCAGAGTCGGCAGCAGCCACACGTCGAGCTCCTCCCCCACCTCCGCGACCGCCGCCTCGGCGACGGCGGTGGCCACCACCGAGTCGGTGCTCAGCGGCAAGTGCGGGCCGTGCTGCTCGATCGCACCCAGCGGCTGCACGAGGATGCTGCGATCGGTGAGTCGTTGCGCCACCTGAGGGCCGGTGAGGTCGGGGAAGTAACGAACGCGAGTCACGTGTGCACGTTACCTGCGGCCGCCGACGCGGCCCGGCAGAATGGCTGCGATGAGTGCGACACCGCCAGCCTCCACCGACTTCGACGCGATCATCGTGGGCGGCGGCCACAACGGGCTCGTGTGTGCTGCCTACCTCGCACGCGGAGGCCTGCGCACGCTGCTGGTGGAGGCGCGCCACGCCGTCGGTGGCACCGCCGCGAGCGAGGAGTTCGCCGGTGCGATGGTCAACATCTGCAACTGCGACCACATCACGTTTCGCACCACCCCCGTGATCGACGAGCTCGACCTGGCTGCGCACGGCCTGAGGTACCTCGAGGTGGAGCCGGCGCAGGTGAACATCTCGTGGAGCGGTGGCCCGGCGTGGGCCAGCTACCACTCGCTGGAGCAGACGCTCGACTCGATCGGTCGCAACTACCCGGGCGAAGTGGAGGGCTACCGCCGCTACGTGAAAGCCGCCATGCCGGCGGTGGCGCTGGTGTTCAGCGCGGCCAACGACCCGCCCTCCCTCGGCGGGCTCACGAAGAAGGTGCTCGCGAAGCGCGGTCGCGGCGTCGCCACCATGCTGCGCTGGAGCCGGCGCAGCGCCGCCGATGTGATGCGCGAGTTCTTCTCCACCGACGCGCTGCAGGGCC